>CBIHOX010000195.1:0-10115 GCA_966211685.1 uncultured Pseudoduganella sp. | reverse complement strand
GCGATGGGCATTCCCATCATCGTGGCGGGCCAGGTGACCGGCATCGACGCCATGAACATCGGCGCGATGGCTGGCCGCCAGTTGCCGCTGCTGTCGCTGTTCGTGCCTTTCTGGCTGGTGTTCATGATGGACGGCATGCGCGGCGTAAAGGAAGTGTGGCCGGGCGCGCTGGTGGCGGGCGGCAGCTTCGCCGTGACGCAATACCTGACGTCGAATTACATCGGCCCTGAACTGCCGGACATCACGTCCGCGCTGGTCAGCCTGGTGTCGCTGACGGTGCTGTTGAAAGTATGGCAGCCGGCCAGCGCGAAAAATACTGCGCGCGGTGTCGTCAGCATGGGTGGCGCAGCCGCACTGTCGGGTTTCGGTGGCGGCAGTGTCGCCACCGGCCCGGTTGGCGGCCGCACCCGTTCTCCCTATACTCCGGCGCAAACCGTGCGTGCGTGGGCGCCTTTCGGCATCCTTACCGCCATCGTGACGGTATGGAGCCTGCCGGTTTTCAAGGCGCTGTTTGCCAAAGGCCCGTTGGCATGGACCGTATTGAAAGTGCACGTGCCATTCCTCGACCAGATGGTCATCAAGTCCACGCCTATCGTCACCGCGCCCAAGGCCTATGAAGCCATCTATAAACTCGACATCCTGTCCGCAGTGGGCACGCCGATCCTGTTGACGGGCATTATCTCAATGATCCTGCTGGGCATGAAGCCCGCCGATGGCGTGCGTGCATTCAAGGATACCGTGGTCGAGCTGCGCCGCCCCGTGCTGTCGATCGGCCTGGTGCTGGCGTTCGCATTCGTTGCCAATTATTCGGGCATGTCATCCACCCTGGCCCTGGTGCTGGCCGGTACCGGCGCGGCATTCCCGTTCTTCTCGCCGTTCCTCGGCTGGCTGGGTGTATTCCTGACGGGTTCCGATACGTCATCCAATGCCTTGTTCTGCTCCCTGCAAAACACCACCGCGCACCAGATCGGCGTCTCCGATACGCTGATGGTCGCGGCCAACACCACGGGCGGTGTAACCGGCAAAATGATTTCGCCGCAATCGATCGCTGTCGCATGCGCCGCGACGGGCCTGGTTGGCCGTGAGTCGGAACTGTTCCGCTTCACCTTGAAACACAGCCTGTTGTTCGTCGTGATCGTTGGCGTAATGACGATGGTGCAAGCGTATCTACTGCCAGGGATGATTCCGCATTAAAATCCCAGACATCGCCGCGCAACGCCCGTGCCAGTGTGGACGGGCGTTATTGCGTTTTTGACTGGAACTATATGGGGCCGCCATGCCGAAACGATTTCCTCCTGTTCACGCGCTTGCCGCATTCGAGGCGGCGGCCCGCTCCGGTTCTTTCGCAGTGGCGGCCAACCAGCTGTGCATCACGCCGTCCGCGCTGTCGCATCGCATCCGGTTGCTGGAAGAATTCGTCGGCGACCGCCTGTTTATCCGCGACGGCAGGGCTCCCACGCTGACGCCATTCGGCCGCAGTTACCTTGATGTGGTGTGCGTGGCGTTGCGCACGCTGACGGATTTTCCGCTACCTGGCAAGAGTTCCCCGGCGCAGCCCCGCGTCAAGCTCACCGTGCCGCCCACGTTCGCGCGTTGCCTGCTGATGCCGCGTCTTGCCACGTTTACCGAGGCGCACCCAGACATCGTGGTCGACGTGTTCCTGTCGGTGCCGCTGTACGACTTGAGCCTGGCGGAATCCGACCTGGAAGTACGCTTCGGCGCGGGCAAATATTCCGACCTGGAGACCGTCAAATTGCTGGAAGAGCCGGCATTCCCGGTAGCCAGTCCCGCTTACCTCGAACGCGTCGGCGGCCTGGCCGGTCCGGCCGACCTGGCGAAGGCCACGTTGCTGCGTTCCGCGCTGGAGCCCTGGAAGCCGTGGTTTGAGCAGGCGGGGCTGGATTGGCAGGAGCCGACGACAGGCTTGCGGGTCGACGACCTCGGTTTGCTGCTGGAAGCGGTGCGACATGGCCATGGCGTGGGCCTGACGCGCAAGCACTTCGCGCAACAGATGATCGCCAGCGGCGAAGTGGTGGAACTGTTCGACATCCGCCTGGCATCGCCGCCGCATGCGTATTACGTCGTGTACGAGCCGACTGCGCGCACGCGGCCTGAAGTTAGACTGTTTATAGACTGGCTGCTGTCCACCTACCAGTAAGAGGTCATTTCACGTTCGCAGCATTCGCATTGCCTTAGCCGCCACGCATGAAATTTATCGGATGCAGCGGTTAATATTTTTCACCGCTTGAACAGGCGGCCTGCCGCTACACTGGATTCAGTCAAACACCTGATCCAGTCACCATGAATGCGCCCAGCCAAGAAGCATCCCTGACCGCGGAACGCCAGCGCGCCATCGTTGCGGCGCTGCGCGCGGTCTTGCCGCCGCACTGCCTGTTGTACCGAGAGGAAGATACCCGTCCTTATGAATGCGACGGCCTCACGGCGTTCCGTCAATTGCCGCTGGCGGTCGCGCTGCCGGAAAATGAAGAGCAGGTCGTGGCGGTCTTGAAGGCGTGCCGCAAGCTGCAGGCGCCCATCGTGCCGCGCGGCGCGGGCACCGGCCTGTCGGGCGGGGCGATGCCGATTGCCGAAGGCATCGTCTTGTCGACCGCGAAGATGAGCCGCATCGTCGCCGTCGATCCCTACGCGCGCACAGCGACCGTGCAGCCGGGCGTACGCAATCTGGCCATTTCCGACGCCGCGGCGAGCCACCAGCTGTATTACGCGCCCGATCCCTCGTCGCAGATCGCCTGCACCATCGGCGGCAATATCGCGGAAAATGCGGGTGGCGTGCATTGCCTGAAATATGGCCTGACCTTGCATAATGTGCTGCGGGTGCGCATGGTGACAGCCGATGGCGACGTGGTGGAACTGGGCGGCACGGCGCCGGACGCGCCTGGACTGGATTTACTGGCCGTATTCATCGGGTCCGAAGGCATGCTGGGGGTGGTGACGGAAGCCACGGTCAAGCTCACGCCCAAGCCGTCACTGGCGCGGGTCATCATGGCGTCATTTGACGACGTGGTGCGCGGCGCAGACGCCGTGGCCAGCGTGATTTCTGCCGGCATCATTCCCGCCGGGCTGGAAATGATGGACCGCACCAGTGCGCGCATGGTCGAGCCATTCGTCCGCGCCGGTTATGACACCGAAGCAGCCGCCATCCTGCTGTGCGAGTCGGACGGCTTGCCTGAAGAAGTGGACGAGGAAATCAGCCGCATGCGCGCGGTGCTGGAAGGCTCCGGCGCCACCGCGATCGCGGTGTCGAACGACGAGGCTGAACGCCTTCGGTTCTGGTCTGGCCGCAAGAATGCCTTCCCGGCAGCGGGCCGTATCTCGCCGGATTACTACTGCATGGACGGGACCATCCCGCGCCGCAAGCTGGCCGAGGTCTTGACGGGAATCGAGGCGTTGGCGCAGCAATTCAACCTGCGCTGCGCGAACGTGTTCCACGCGGGCGATGGCAACCTGCATCCATTGATCCTGTTCGACGCCAGCCAGCCGGGCGAGTTCGAACGCGCGGAACGGTTTGGGGAAGCGATCCTGTCGCTGTGCGTGGCGGCGGGCGGCACCATTACGGGGGAGCATGGCGTGGGCGTGGAAAAACTCGATTCGATGTGCGAGCAGTTCACTGTCGAAGAAATCGCGGCGTTCATCGCCGTCAAGCGCGCGTTCGATCCGGCGCAGCAACTGAACCCGACCAAGGCCATTCCCACGCTGGACCGCTGCGCGCAATACGGCAAGCGCCAGGTCGATGGCGGCCGCTTCCGGTTCGCACAATATGCGAGGCATTATGGATGAGATGTTGAAGACGTTGCGCGAACGCGTGGTGCGCGCCGGGCGGGATGGGACGCCGCTGCGCATCCGCGGCGGCGGCAGCAAGGACTGGTATGGCTGCGCACCGCAGGGCGTCCTGCTGGACACGTCGGGCTACCACGGCATCATCAGCTATGAGCCGACCGAACTGGTGATCACCGCGCGCTGCGGCACGCCGCTGGCGGCCATCGAAGCGTTGCTCGACAGCGAAGGCCAGATGCTGGCGTTCGAGCCACCGCATTTCAATACCGGCGCCACGATCGGCGGCGTGGTGGCCAGCGGGATTGCGGGACCGCGGCGGCAGGCCGCAGGGGCCGTGCGCGATTTCGTCCTCGGGACCACGCTGATGGATGGACGCGGTGAGATCCTGCGCTTTGGCGGCCAGGTCATGAAGAACGTGGCGGGATACGACGTTTCGCGCCTGCTGGCCGGTTCGCTTGGCATGCTGGGGCTGATCCTCGACGTGTCGCTGAAGGTTCTGCCGCGGCCACAGGCGGAAACCACGCTGCGCCTGGAACTTGGCCAGGATGAGGCGTTGCAGCGCATGAACATGTGGGGCGGGCAGCCATTGCCGCTGTCTGCCAGCGTCTGGCACGCCAATGTGCTGACGGTGCGCCTGTCCGGCGCCCACGCGGCGGTCGACGCCGCCGCGCGGCGTATTGGCGGACAGGCATTGTCCGCCGCCGTGGCCGACGCATACTGGCACGAGGTGCGTGAACAGCGCCATCCTTTCTTCACGCAGGATGGCGCGCCACTGTGGCGCCTGTCCGTGCCGACCACGGCGCCCGAACTGGCGCACCGCGGACCGCAGTGGATCGAATGGGGCGGTGGCCAGCGCTGGCTGCGTTCCGCCGACGCACCGGAATCCGTGCGCGCATTGGCCGCGCGGCATGGCGGCCACGCCACCTTGTACCGTGGCGGCGCGAGGGACAAGGATGTGTTTCATCCGCTGGCGCCGGCTTTGCACACGATACATCGCAACCTAAAAAATGCTTTCGATCCGGCCGGCGTCTTCAATCCGGGCCGCATGTACCAGGACCTGTAACCATGCAAACCACACTTGCAGTCCAATACCAGGACACGCCGGAAGGACTCGAGGCGGAGGAAATCCTGCGCCAGTGCGTTCATTGCGGCTTTTGCACCGCCACCTGTCCCACATACCAGTTGCTGGGCGATGAACTGGACGGGCCGCGCGGCCGTATTTACCTGATCAAGCAGGTGCTGGAAGGGGCGACGCCGGGGCCCAGCACGCAACTGCACCTCGACCGCTGCCTGACGTGCCGCAATTGCGAAACCACCTGTCCGTCCGGCGTGCAGTATGGCCGCCTGCTGGACATCGGCCGCCACCTGGTCGACCAGCAGGTGCCGCGTCCGGCCGGCCAGCGCGCCGCGCGCACCGTGTTGCAGGAGACATTGCCGCGCAGCTGGATCTTCAAGCCAGCCATGAAGACAGGCCAATGGCTGCGGCCTGTCTTGCCGGTGGCGCTGCGCGGCAAGCTTGCGCGGCCTACGCCGCCCGGCCAGTGGCCCCGCAACAGCCATGCCCGCAAGATGCTGCTGCTCGACGGTTGCGTACAGCCGTCGATGGCGCCGAACATCAATGCCGCCACGGCCCGCGTACTCGATGCGCTGGGCGTCGAACTGGTGGTCGCGCCCAAAGCCGGATGCTGTGGTGCGATCCGCTACCACCTGAATGACCAGCAGGGCGGACTGGACGACATGCGGCGCAATATCGACGCATGGTGGCCTTTCGTGGAAGCCGGCGCCGAAGCCATCGTCATGACCTCGTCCGGTTGCGGCGCCACCGTCAAGGATTATGGGCATTTGCTGCGCCAGGACGCTGCCTACGCCGACAAGGCCGCCCGTATTTCCGAGCTGACCAGGGACGTCAGCGAAGTGCTGTGCGGTTTCCAGGATGTGCTGGCGCGGCGCATCGATGCGGGGCAGGCGCAGAAGGTCGTGTACCATCCGCCATGCACGCTGCAGCACGCGCAAAAGATCCGGGGCAAGGTGGAAGAGTTGCTGCGCGCGGTCGGCGTCGACGTGCGGCTGTGCGCGGACAGCCACCTGTGCTGCGGCTCATCCGGCACGTATTCGCTGCTGCAGCCCGAATTGTCGGGGCAGTTGCGAGACCGCAAGCTGGCGTCGCTGCATGCAACGGGCGCCGAGCGTATCGTGTCGGCCAATGTGGGTTGCCAGAGCCATTTACAGTCTGGGACCGAAACGCCGGTCGAGCACTGGATCGAATTGCTGGACCGCCTGCTGTAGGGCGGGTAAAGCGCCGCCGCAGGCCCGCCACGCCTGCGCGGACCGGCTGTGCGGCCCGGCCATGGGCTGACGCGACGTGTCCGGACAGGCTATCCGTGGCGTCAACACATGGCTCGACAGCCTCCAGTCCCGAAGCTGGCACGGCGCTTCGGCCTCAACCATTGTTTTGTGGCTGATCCTGCGCTTCGTGCTCAGTTACCCGCGCCGCCACGTAATCAATGTGCGCCTGCATGGCCGCCTGCGCTTCATCGGCGCGAGCACCGCAGATGGCGTCGCAGATGGCGCGGTGTTGTTGCAGCAAATGCACGCCGACGTCGTGGGCCTGCGCCCGCAGGTTGCTGCCATTGGCGGCAATGTGTTCACGCAGCATGCCGATCACGCTTGCGTGCAAGTGCAGGAACATCGTGTTGTGCGACGCCAGCGCGATCGCTTCATGCAGCCGCGCGTCGGCCGCGGCTTCCGCGCGCTGGTCGCCATCCTGGCGCGCCTGTTCCAGCGCCGCCATTTGCGCACGGATGCGTTCGCGGTCTTCTCCGGTGCAGCGCAGCGCGGCGAAATATGCGGTGGCGCCTTCCAGCACCCGCCGGAATTCCAGCACGTCGTCGCGCACCCCGGGATGATCCGCTATCAGTTGACCCCAGGGCGAGGGCGCGCCAGTCCCGGTGCGCAACTGTTCCGTCACATAGACCCCGGCGCCCTGGCGGCTGCGCAACAGGCCGCGGGCGGCCAGCCGCTGGATTGCTTCCCGCACGGTATTGCGCGAGACGCCATAGCGTTCCGCCAGCACCCGCTCGGCCGGCAGCCGCGCGTGGGCGGGAAAGGTGCCGTCCAGCAGCGCCGTCTCGATGTGCCGCATCACGCTTTCCACGCGGCCTGTCTCCAGTTTCATGCTTATCCCCCTTTGTGGCAGGATACCAAAAATTGGTCCAACCAATTTGTGCGGCTGAAAAAATGCGGCAATCATGGGCGCATACGACAGCACAGCGGAGACACGATCATGCAACCTCGCTCTTACCCGGCCACGCGGCCCACCGACGTTTACCTGTTCGGCACCTGCGTGATTGATTTGTTCATGCCGCAGGCCGGCCTCGACGCCGTGCGCCTGCTCGAGCGCGAAGGCGTGACGGTGCATTATCCGCGCGGCCAGAGCTGCTGCGGCCAGCCCGCCTACAGCAGCGGCAATCCAGACCAGGCGCGCGAAGTGGCGCGCGCGCAAATGGCGCTGTTTGGCGAAGCGTGGCCGGTGATCGTTCCGTCCGGATCGTGCGCCGGCATGATGCGCCATCACTGGCCGGAACTGTTCGCGGCCGACGCGGCGCTGGCGGGACAGGCGCGCGCGCTGTCTGAACGCATTTATGAGTTGAGTGAATTCCTGCTGAACGTGCTGCATGTGCGTTATCCGGTGCAGCGGCAAGCCGATGAAGACGTGGTGCTGCATACGTCATGCGGGGCGCGGCGTGAGATGGGCACACGTGCGCATGGCGTGGCGCTGGTCGATGGCTTGCCTGGCGTGCGCCGCCTGGAACATGAACGGGAGTCGGAATGTTGCGGTTTTGGCGGCACCTTTTGCCTCAAGCATCCGGATATTTCGGGGGCAATGGTGGCCGACAAGGTGGCGTCGGCCTGCGCCACCGGCGCGCAACGCGTGGTGTCGGCCGATTGCGCCTGCCTGCTCAACATCGGCCATGCGGCAAAGCACAGCGGCGCGCCGCTGGAAGTCGAGCACATGGCCAGCTTCCTGTGGCGCCGCGCCAATGGCGAGCCGGCAAGCGGGGAGGGGCAGCCATGATGAATGCACGTGAACGCATGCTGGGGCGCTTGCGCGCCGCGGCGCCGGGGCCTGCGCCGGCTGGCGTGGTGGAAGCGCTCGACGCGCGCATCGCCGGCCATTACGATGCGCCGCGTCCCGATGCCGCAGCCAGGGTGGATGCGCTGGAAAATGCATTGCGCGCTTCCCGCACCGATGTCTGGCGCGCCACGGCTGCCGAGTGGCCCGCACAGGTGGCGGCGAAACTGGCAGAGCATGGCGTGAAGCGGGTGTTGCTCGATCCCTCCAGCAAGGAAGGCGCGGCGCTTGCCGGCGCTTTGCCGGCAGGGGTGGCGGGTGTGCCATTCCGTGCCCCGCTGGAAGGATGGAAAAAAGAACTGTTTGACACGGTCGACGCGGGATTTACCGTGGCCCGTTCCGGTATTGCCGCCACCGGCACGCTGATCCTGGCGCCAGATGCCGGCACGCCACGCACGGTATCGCTGGTGCCGCCGCTGCACGTCGCCGTGGTGTACGCCGAGACTGTGCATGCGACGCTGCATGATGCCGCGCGCGATGAGCGCTGGCGTGACGGCATGCCAACCAACCTGGTGCTGGTATCGGGACCGTCGAAGACTTCGGATATCCAGCAAACCCTTGCATTTGGCGCCCATGGCCCGCGCTGGATGTGGGTGGTCATCGTGGAAGGAGCCCAGCCATGACCGCGCAAACCCTGCACTTCGTGCCGCCCGAGGATTTCCACCAGCGGGCCCGCACCGCGCTGAACGATCCCAAACTGCGTGCAAGCTTTCGCGGCGCGATGGATTTCCTGCAAAACAAACGCAGCAGCCAGTTTCCAGATGCGTCGGAACTGGAGCGCTTGCGCGACCTTGGGGAAGCCATCCGCCAGCACGCGTTGGCCAATTTGCCGCAATTGCTGGTGCAGCTGGAAGACCGGCTGACGCGAGCCGGCGTGCACGTGCACTGGGCCGAGACGGGTGACGAAGCCAATGAAATCATCCTGCGCATAGCGCAGCAGCGCAACGCGCGCACGGTCATCAAGGGCAAGTCGATGGCCAGCGAGGAAATCGAGCTCAATCACTACCTGGGCGGACGTGGCGTCGAATGCATCGAATCGGACATGGGCGAATACATCGTGCAAATGGCGGGAGAAAAACCGTCGCACATCGTGATGCCGGCGATTCACAAGACGCGCCAGGATATCGGGGTTTTGTTTGAACAGCATATTCCGAATACTGCCTACAGCGATGACGTCGATACGCTGATCCAGACCGGGCGGCGCGCCTTGCGCACGGCGTTTTCTGAAGCGGACATCGGCTTGTCCGGCGTGAATTTTGCGGCTGCCGATACCGGGACACTCTGGCTGGTGGAAAACGAAGGCAATGGCCGGCTGTCCACCACGGTGCCGGATGTGCATATCGCCATCATGGGGATGGAAAAAGTCGTCGCGAAGCTCGAGCATATCGTGCCGTTGGCCAGCCTGCTGACGCGCTCCGCGACAGGGCAGCCGATCACCACGTATTTCAATTTGATTTCCGGTCCGCGGCGCGAAGGGGAACTGGATGGGCCGCGCGAAGTGCATCTGGTGCTGCTCGATAACGGCCGTACGCAAGCCTATGCCGATGAGCAGTTGCGGGCGACGTTGCAGTGCATCCGCTGCGGCGCGTGCATGAATCACTGTCCGGTGTATGGTCGGATCGGCGGCCATGCCTATGGGACCACGTATCCAGGCCCGATCGGCAAGATCATTTCGCCGCATTTACTGGGGCTGGAAGCCACGGCCGACCTGGCGACGGCGTCGAGCCTGTGCGGCGCGTGCGGAGAAGTGTGTCCGGTGCGTATTCCGATTCCATCGCTGCTGGTGCGGTTGCGGACGGAAGCGAACCGCAATCCCGATGAACAGGTCGCTCATCCATTGAAAGGGCAGGGGGCGAAATTCAGCCGGGGTGACAAGCTGGTATGGCGCTTCTGGAGCGGCGCGTTTTCGCACCCGTCGGTGTATAAACTGTTCCGCTGGGGGGCGACAAGATTGCGCGCGCTGACGCCATCCGAGCAACTGGGGTGGACGCAACACCGGGCGCCGTTGAAACCTGCGCCGCGCAGCTTGGCTGACCTGATGAACGAAAAGAATCAGCCTGAATAATCCCTTGCAAGCTGCGCAGCGGCTTGCTATAGTTCTGTCCCCGCAGCGCTGTGCCAGATCAACGGAAACAGCGATGTAGAAACAGGGGTTGACGGGAATCAGGAAACACTGGATAATCTCGCT
>CBIHOX010000194.1:0-10195 GCA_966211685.1 uncultured Pseudoduganella sp. | reverse complement strand
GAAAGCATCCTGAAGTTTTCCGGCAAGGCGCGCGTGTTTGAAAGCCAGGACGCGGCGGTGGAAGGCATCCTGGGCGACACCGTGCATGAGGGCGACGTGGTCATCATCCGCTACGAAGGCCCGAAAGGCGGGCCCGGCATGCAGGAAATGCTGTACCCGACCTCGTACATCAAGTCCAAAGGTTTGGGCAAGGCGTGCGCGCTGTTGACGGACGGCCGCTTCTCGGGCGGTTCGTCGGGCCTGGTGATCGGCCACGCGTCGCCGGAAGCCGCCGAAGGGGGCGCGATCGGCCTGGTGGAAGAGGGCGACATGATCGATATCGACATCCCGAACCGCACCATTGCCTTGCGCGTTTCCGCTGAAACGCTGGCGGCGCGCCGCGCGGCCATGGAAGCCAAGGGCGCGGACGCCTGGAAGCCGGTCAACCGCGAGCGCGTGGTATCGCAGGCGCTGCAAGCCTACGCGGCGCTGACCACGTCGGCCGACCGCGGCGCGGTGCGCGACCTATCGCAACTGAAGCGCTGATCGTCAGCGCCACTGTCATTGAAGGCGGATTGCCCGGCTGGAGTCGGGCAATCCGCTTTTTTATTTTTTGTCGAAATTCTTTTTCACGCGGTCCTTGCGCCGCTGCTCATCGACGTCGTGCGCCTTGCGCCGGTCGAGGCCGAGCATGGGTTCGAGGAATTCGAACCAGATGAAGGCTGCCACCATCAAGCCGACGATGTACCACCATGATATTTCGGCAAAACGCCATACCTCGAAATAGCGTAAGCCCACCAGTGCAACTATCAGGATAATGATCGGCATAGAAAGTTCTCCATCGGATACATCATCTTACAAAGTTTCGGGCTATACCGGGTACGATATTATTGTGCGGGTCAACCGCGGCTATGATCCCAGCGTTGTAGGAAAGAGGTAGAATAGATGTAGTTACTATGGAGAAAACGATGAAACGTATCTTGATGGTTGGTATCGCGGCCGTTTCGGCCTTCGCAGCACAAAGCGCCATGGCCAATGCAGACCTGGCCAAGGCAAAGAATTGCATGGCTTGCCACGCAGTTGCCAATAAAGTTGTCGGCCCGGCATTCAAGGATGTGGCGGCCAAATATGCAGGCCAGAAAGACGCGGAAGCCAAGCTGGTGACCAAAGTCATGAAAGGCGGCTCCGGTTCGTGGGGCGCCGTCCCAATGCCAGCCAATCCGCAAGTCAACGAAGCGGAAGCCAAGACCCTGGTGAAGTGGGTCCTGTCGCAAAAATGAGGTAACGCGCTTGTAAAAGCAATCAAGGGGCCGCAAGGCCCCTTTATTTTTACCACGCCATATGCCACACCCCGGGGTCAGGCACCGGGGTGTGACATGGGAAGCATCCGGGGATTATCTGACGACTTCGAGCAGCTGGCGGCGGCCATCCTTGAACGTGTACAGGGTCAGCGCACCATCCTTGATGTCGCCAAACTTGTCGAACGCGATGGCGCCGGTGATGCCCTGGTATTGCACCTTGGCCAGGTAGGGCAGGTATTTCGCCGGCTCGGCGGACTTGGCCTGCTGCATGGCGGTGGCCATGGCCATCACGGCGTCATACACGTAGGGCGCGTAAATCTGCACGTCCGAATTGAATTTCTTCTTGTAGCGGGCCGCAAACTCTTCCATCTGCTTTTTCTGCGAATCCGGCACGCCGCCGGCTTCCGCGCACGTCACGGTTTCGTCGGCGCCGCCGGCCAGTTTCGGCAAGGCTTCGGTGCAGATGCCGTCACCGCCCATGTATTTGGCCTTGATGCCCAGCGAGCGCATTTGCCGCAACAGCGGGCCGCCCACGCCATCCATGCCGCCAAAGAAGACCAGGTCCGGATTCTTGGCCTTGATGGAGGTCAGGATCGCGTTGAAGTCGGTGGCCTTGTCAGTGGTAAATTCCTTGGCCACGATTTGCGCGCCCTTGGCGCCCTTGGCGAATTCCGTGGCGACGCCCTGGCCGTAGGCGGTGCGGTCATCGATCACGGCGATCTTTTTCGCGCCGAGCTTGTGCACCGCATACTTGCCCAGCACACTGCCGAGCTTGTTGTCGTTGGCGACCACGCGAAACGCGGTGCTGTAGCCCTGGTGCGTGTACACGGGGCTGGTGGCGGACGCGGAAATCTGCGGGATGCCGGCGTCATAGTAAATTTTCGAGGCCGGAATCGTGGTGCCGGAATTCTGGTGCCCGATCACGCCGTTGACCTTGGCGTCGACGAGTTTTTGCGCGGCTGCCGTGCCCTGTTTCGGGTCGGCCGCATCGTCTTCGGCCAACAGCACGAACTTGACGGCCTTGCCATTGATCTTGAATCCCTGGGCATTCAAGTCTTCGACAGCCAGCCTGGCGCCGTTTTCATCTTCCTTGCCGAGGTGGGCGGAAGGGCCGGAGGTGGCGGCCACGTGGCCGATCTTGATGATGTCCTGCGCCTGGGCGCCTGCTGCCGCGAGGGCCAACGCCAGCGCCACAGGAATACACTTCATTTGCATTGTGTGCGTGCTCCAAAAAATAAGGCCGTCCAGTGGTGTGGACGGCCTGCAATGATCTCATCTGTGCGTTATGCAGTCAGCGATTGTTTCCGCTTATGCTAATAACGCTTGGTTATTTGACCACTTCCATTTTGGTTTTCTTGCCATCGGTGTAGGTGAACAGGGTCAGCGTGCCATCCTTGATGTCGCCCTTGGAATCGAACGAGATCGGGCCCGTCACACCCTGGTACTTGATGTTGGCCAGGATCGGCAGGTACTTGGCCGGGTCCGACGATTTGGCCTCGATCATGGCTTGCGCCATCACCATCACAGCGTCATACACGTATGGCGCGTACAGTTGCACTTCCTGGTTGTACTGCTTCTTGTAGCGGGCGCGGAAGTCGTCCATGTTCTTTTGCAGGTCGGCCGTCACGCCGCCGGCTTCGGCGCAGGTCACCACGCCGTTGGCGGCCGCATCGCCGGCCAGGCGCGGCAGCGCATCGGTGCACAGGCCGTCGCCGCCCATGTACTTGGCCTTGATGCCCAGCGCCTTCATCTGGCGCAGCAGCGGGCCGCCGACGGAATCCATGCCGCCGAAGAAGATCAGGTCGGGATTCTTGGCCTTGATCGAGGTCAGGATTGCATTGAAGTCGGTGGCCTTGTCGGTGGTGAATTCCTTGGCCACCACTTGCACACCCGGCGCGGCTTTCTTCGCGCCCTTGACGAATTCACCGGCCACGCCCTGGCCGTACGCGGTACGGTCGTCGATCACGGCAATCTTTTTCGCGCCCAGTTTTTGCACGGCGTACTGGCCCAGCGTGCCGCCCAGCTTGTTGTCATTGGCGACCACGCGGAAGGCGGTCTTGAAGCCTTGCTTGGTGTAGTCGGGCGAGGTGGCGGCAGGGGAAATCTGCGGGATGCCGGCGTCCGAGTAGATTTTCGACGCCGGGATGGTGGTGCCGGAATTGAGGTGGCCGATC
Organism: uncultured Pseudoduganella sp.; assembly: GCA_966211685.1. Classification (GTDB taxonomy): domain Bacteria; phylum Pseudomonadota; class Gammaproteobacteria; order Burkholderiales; family Burkholderiaceae_D; genus Rugamonas. The sequence goes on along the minus strand of CBIHOX010000194.1, from coordinate 6,741 downwards.
ACGCCCTGCACGTGGGCGTCGACCAGTTTTTGCGCGACGGTGGTGCCCTGTTTCGGGTCGCCGCCGTCGTCTTCCAGCTGCAGCACGAACTTGACCGGCTTGCCATTGATCTTGATGCCCTTGGCGTTCAGGTCGGCGACCGCCATGTTTGCGCCATTCTCATTGTCCTTGCCCAGGTGCGACGAGGGACCGGAGACAGGGGCCACGTGGCCGATCTTGATGATGTCCTGTGCGCCGGCGCTGCCTGCGAAAGCCAGGGCAATTGCGAATGGAATCAGCTTGGTGTTGAACTGCATGGACGTTCTCCGAATAGTGGTGACGGCGTGATGACCACGGCGCGCAACATTGCTGCGCCGCTAACTTGCTACCGCGTGAAGTTACAACAAAATGACAACACTGCAAAGCAGTGACCAGCGGTTTTTTCGGTAAACGTGTGCGAATGTGGTCCGGTGCACCGGATAAGACCAGGATTCTGGTCTTATTTTTGGGCTTATTTACTTCTTCTGTGCCTGCAGGTGCAACAACTCCTGCGAAACCGCCCGGCTCACGATGGCGCCCAGCGCTTCCTGCAGGCCGTGGCGTATTTCCGACGTCAACCCTTCCAGCGCCTGGTTCAGCGCTTCCTCCATGCCGTCGCGGATGCGCTGCTCCAGCACGAAGTCCACGCGCGACTGCAATTGCTGCAGCACCCGTTCGGCCAGGCGCTTTTCCAGCGCGGCCAGCTGCGCTTCGCCCAGCGCATGCAAGTCGTCGGCATGGTGCGCGGCGGCGGCCGGGAATTGCGCATGATGCGGCGCCGGCACGGAAGTGGCGGCCGGCGCGGCCGGAACGTCGTGCAGCACTTCCGTCAGCACGGGGATCGAGACGTCGTACGGATGGGCGGGGCTCATGATTATTTCGCGACGATATGGGTCGGTTGGATGTCTTGCTGTTTATACGATTTATACCGCTGGCGTCCGGCCGCCGCATCGGCCTCGTCGGCCGACACCACTTCGATCACGCGGGCAAAGCGGGCGAAACCGCCCGGCATGCGGCGCGACAGGTTGACCAGCAATTCCGTGTGCGGCAGCGGCGCGTCGTCGTCATGCGTGAGGATGATGGGCGTCTGCCCGGCCAGCGCATCGCCGGCCGCCACGTGGGGCAGGAAATCCGTGGGCGAAAACGACCATAGCTGCGCATCGAGCGCCTGCTGTTGCGCCGCGTCGTCGGTCAGCACGACGATGCGGCTGCCCGCCGCGCTGGCCTTGCGCAGCAGGCGGCACGCATAGGCGAATTTGTCAGGCACATTGGTATGGAAATCGACGCGGGTCATGCTGGCAACGGAAAACGGTTCGAACTGCCATCATTGTAACCGCATGCAAGGCGATGTCGCCGGGAAAAACCGGCACCGGCGATGCCGTGTGGCGCCCTGTCCAGGCGAACGGCAGCGCCGGCCCGATGACGACGGCAGCATGGCCGGCTTGCGGGCACAGCGGCGGACAGGTGGAAGGCAACCTGCCGGCGACGAACCCGCCGCATCCTGTACGGCAAGGCCTGCCTGCGGCATTCTCCGCTCAGAAGCGGAAATCGGTGGCGCCGCCGGGTGGTGCGCCAGCGGGCAGGGCGCCGCCGGGCGACGTTCCGCCGGCGCGCGCCGTCCGGCGCGGCGCAGCCGGCGCCGTTCCCGCCGCGGCTGCGGCAGCGCGGTCTTCATCGGTGGGGATGGGCGGCGGCGCGGCGGGCGCCGGGGCGCTGTAGGCATAATTGGATGGCAACTGGCTTTGCGCCGGATAGCCGGCCGCGCTGAGGACGTCGTCCCAGGTGGCCTGGTCATAGCCGACCTGGCGCGCGCGTCCCACCACCAGCATCGGCAGGCGCCCATTGCTGCCGGCGCGCTTCAGCGCTTCCATGTCGGCTGCGGTCAGCACGGTTTTTTCGTGGTAGGGGATGCCGCGCTTGCGCAATTGCGCGCGGCCCTGGTCGCAGGCCGCGCATTCGGCCGTGGTGTAGAGCGTGACGGGATTGTCGCGTGCCAGCGTTTGCAATTCCGGCGGCAGCGCTTGCGTAATGGAGGTGGTGACGTAGGTCTTCAGTTCGACGGCCTGCCTGGCCGTTGGAGGCGGCGGCGTGTCGGAATAATGGGTGACGCCCTTGTCATCCTTCCATTTGTAGATTTGCGCGCCGGCCGTGCCCATGGCCAGCATCAGCAGCATGGGCAGGGCGGCGCGCGGCTTCATGGCAAATCCTAGGCCGCCATGCCGCTGTGGCGCAGCAGCGCGTCGATCGACGGTTCGCGGCCGCGGAACGCGGTGAACGATTCCAGCGCGGGGCGCGAGCCGCCCACGGCCAGGATCTCTTGCTGGAAGCGCTTGCCGGTTTCCGTGCTCAGCACGCCGGCGCTCTTGTCCAGCGCGGCGGCTTCCTCGAACGCGGCATAGGCGTCGGCCGACAGCACTTCGGCCCACTTGTAGCTGTAGTAGCCGGCCGCGTAACCGCCGGCGAAGATATGGCCGAACGAATTCTGGAAGCGGTTGAACGCCGGTGGAACCACCACCGAGAAGCGGCGGCGCACGCCGTCGATCATCTCTTGCACCGATTGCGGGCCGGCCGGGTCGAAGTCGAAATGCAGGTGCATGTCGAGCAGCGAGAATTCCACCTGGCGCAGGGTCTGCATGCCGGACTGGAAATTCTTCGCGGCCAGCATCTTGTCATACAGCGCGCGCGGCAGCGGCTCGCCGGTCTCGACGTGCGCCGTCATGTGCGACAGCACGTCCCATTCCCAGCAAAAGTTTTCCATGAATTGCGATGGCAATTCCACCGCGTCCCATTCGACGCCGGAAATGCCGGACACGCCGATTTCATCGACCTGGGTCAGCATGTGGTGCAAGCCATGGCCGAATTCATGGAACAGCGTGATGACTTCATCGTGCGTGAACAGCGACGGCTGCAGCTTGCCGTCGACGGTGGCCGGTTCCGTGAAATTGCAGGTGAGGTAAGCCACCGGCGTCTGCACTTCGCCATCGGTGCGCACGCGGCGGCCGCGCGCATCGTCCATCCAGGCGCCGCCGCTCTTGCCGGCGCGCGCATACAGGTCGAGGTAGAACTGGCCGATCAGCTTGCCGTCGCGCTCGATGCGGTAGAAGCGCACGTCCGGATGCCAGGTGGTGGCCACGTCGGGTGCGATGGTGACGTCGAACAGCGACTGGATCAGGCGGAACAAACCATCGATGACCTTGTGTTCCGGGAAGTATTGTTTGACTTCCTGCGCGGAAAACGCGTAGCGGCGTTCCTGCAGTTTTTCCGATGCGTAGGGCAAGTCCCAGGCTTGCAAGTCGTCCAGGCCCAGCTCGTCCCTGGCGAACGCGCGCAATTCCGCATAATCCTTTTCCGCGTACGGGCGGGCGCGCTGCGCCAGGTCTTCCAGGAAGGCAATCACCTGCTCGGGCGATTGCGCCATCTTCGGCACCAGCGACACTTCGGCGAAATTCTTGTAGCCCAGCAGCGCGGCTTCCTCGGCGCGCAGCTTCAGCAGGGTCACGATGTTTTGCGTGTTGTCCCATTCGTCGCGCTTGCTGAACACGTCGCCCTGCTCGGACGCCTTGGTGGCGTTGGCGCGGTAAACGGTTTCGCGCAGCGCGCGGTTGTCGGCAAATTGCAGGATCGGGTAGTACGACGGGAAGTGCAGCGAGAACATCCAGCCTGCTTTGCCTTCCTTCTCGGCCAGCGCCTTGGCGGCCTGCTTGACGTCGTCCGGCAGGCCGGCCAGGTCCGCCTCGTTTTCCACCGTCAACTTATAGTCGTTGGTGGCGTCCAGCACGTTTTCGGAAAAACGCGTCGATACTTTCGCATGCTCTTCCTGGATCTCGGCAAACCGCGCCTTCTGGTCTTCCGGCAATTCCGCGCCGCCCATGCGGAAATCGCGGATGGCGTTGTCGATGATGCGCTTGCGGGCCGGCGCCAGGCTGTCGAAGGCGCTGCTGGCGCGCAGCGCCTTGTATTTGCCGAACAGCGCTTCGTTTTGCGCCAGCGCGGTCCAGAATTCCGTGACCTTGGGCTGGTTGTCGTTGAACGCGGCGCGCAATTCCGGCGTATCGACCACATTGTTCAAATGACTGACGATGCCCCAGGCGCGGCCCAGCAATTCCGTGGCGCTTTCCAGCGGCGCCACGAAGTTGTCCCACGTCACCTGCTCGCTGGGCGCTTCCAGTTGCGCCACCACGCCGCGGCTGGCGGCCAGCAGGTGGTCGATGGCGGGCGTGACATGCTCGGGCTTGATGAGGTCAAAGCGCGGCAGTCCGGAAAAGTCCAGCAGCGGGTTCGTGGTGTCGGTCATGTTGTCCAATTTTTGTCAGTGAGTTATTTTCGTTCGGCCGATTCAATGGTGTTCATCAACAGCATCGTGATGGTCATCGGACCCACGCCACCCGGCACCGGCGTGATGTGCGAAGCGACTTCCTTGATGCCGTTGAAATCCACGTCGCCACACAGCTTGCCGTTGTCGTCGCGGTTCATGCCCACGTCGATCACGATGGCGCCAGGCTTCACCATATCAGCAGTCAGCGTATTGCGGCGGCCGACTGCGGCCACCACCACGTCGGCCTGGCGCGTGAACACGCCCAGGTCCGGCGTGGCGCTATGGCAGATGGTGACGGTGGCGTTGGCTTGCAAGAGCAACAGCGCCATCGGCTTGCCGACCGTGTTGCTGCGGCCGATCACGACCGCGTGCTTGCCGCGCAAGTCGGTACCGGTCGATTCGATCAGCTTCATGCAGCCATACGGGGTGCAGGCCCGGAAGCCGTCCAGGCCCGTCATCATTTCACCGGCCGACAGCACGGAATAGCCATCCACGTCTTTCGAAGTGGCAATCGCTTCAATCACCTTGTGCGGGTTGATGTGCTTGGGCAGCGGCATTTGCACCAGGATGCCGTGGATCGACGGGTCATTGTTGAGGGCCGCGATACGGTCCAGCAATGCCTGTTCGGTCAGATCCGCATCGTATTTCTCCATCACGGAACGGATGCCGACGTCGCCGCACGCCTTGACTTTGTTGCGGACGTAGACCTGGCTGGCCGGGTCTTCGCCGACCAGGATCACAGCCAGGCCTGGCTGTTTGCCCTGGGCGGTCAGGGTGGCGGCGCGCGCGGCGATTTCAGCGCGCAGTTTCTGGGAGAGGGCGATACCGTCGATCAATTGAGCAGACATGATTGCTTTTGGGGAGGGTGGGAGGAAAGCCGCCATTATAAATCGGATACCGTGCGCCGAAAAATGACAGAAAGATTTCAACTTTTAGAGTTGAAATCCAGGCAATTGAGTGATCGGGTTCCAACAGCCCAGCTTAAAAAATACGTAATTCCCACAATATGAAATGCGTTATCGCAATTTGAAAAATGCGGAAAACACTGTTAGAATCCTTTCACTAATTCGTAGTACCAGAAGTCCAAGTTTCAAAGTCTTAGTAAATTAACACGCAGCACCGCCCTCGCGATCGGTGAATCGGGTGGGCGTCTCACACTAGGAGACTTATTAAATGGCAGCTCAACTCGACCAGGTCACGGCACTAACCGCCCTCGATCCTGACGCGCAGGAAACCAAGGAATGGCTGGATGCGCTGGAAGCCGTTCTGCAAAACGAAGGTTCGGACCGTGCCCACTACCTGCTGGAGCGCCTGATCGACCTGGCCCGCCGCAATGGCGCGGACATCCCGTTCTCCGCCAACACCGCCTACATCAACACCATCCCCGCCGACCTGGAAGCCCACTGCCCGGGTAACCTGGAATACGAAGAGAAGCTGCGTTCGTGGATGCGCTGGAATGCGATGGCGATGGTGGTGAAGGCCAACCGCGTCGATGGCGATTTGGGCGGCCATTTGTCTTCCTTTGCTTCGCTGGCGAACATGCTGGGCATCGGCTTCAACCACTTCTGGAAAGCCCCGTCGGAAAACCACGGCGGCGACCTGCTGTACATCCAGGGCCACTCGTCGCCCGGCATCTATGCGCGCGCCTTCCTGGAAGGCCGCCTGACCGAAGAGCAACTGCTGAACTTCCGCCAGGAAGTCGATGGCAAGGGCCTGTCGTCGTACCCGCACCCGAAACTGATGCCGGACTTCTGGCAATTCCCGACCGTGTCGATGGGCCTGGGCCCGCTGATGGCGATCTACCAGGCGCGCTTCCTGAAGTACCTGCATGCGCGCGGCATCGCCGACACCACCGGCCGTAAAGTGTGGGCCTTCTGCGGCGACGGCGAGATGGACGAGCCGGAATCGATGGGCGCGATCGGCATGGCCGCGCGCGAAAAGCTCGACAACCTCGTCATGGTCGTCAACTGCAACCTGCAGCGCCTGGACGGTCCGGTGCGCGGCAACGGCAAGATCATCCAGGAACTGGAAGCGGACTTCCGCGGCGCCGGCTGGAACGTGATCAAGGTGATCTGGGGCCCGGGCTGGGATGCGCTGCTGAAGAAAGACAAGGACGGCATCCTGCAGAAAGTCATGATGGAAACCGTCGACGGCGAATACCAGAACTACAAGGCCAAGGATGGCGCGTACGTTCGCAAGCACTTCTTCGGCAAGCATCCGAAGCTGCTGGAAATGGTGGCCAACCTGACCGACGACGACATCTGGCGCCTGACCCGCGGCGGCCACGATCCACACAAGATCTACGCTGCGTTCAAGATGGCCACCGAATCCAAAGGCCAGCCAACCGTACTGCTGGTGAAGACCGTCAAGGGCTTCGGCATGGGCAAATCCGGCGAGGCGCGCAACAC
>CBIHOX010000193.1:0-10224 GCA_966211685.1 uncultured Pseudoduganella sp. | reverse complement strand
GCCACGCGCAGTTGCGCGGCATCTCGCATGAACAGGTCTGCATCCTGGTGGCGCGTGACCGCAATGGCCGCACCCTGGATTTCGTGACCGGACGCGGCGCGCTGACAAAAGCTGCCTTGCACCAGTGCCTGCGGCCGGCGCTCGATCCCGACATCTTGCTGGTGACCGACGCCAATGCGGCCTACCGGGCCTTTGCCATAGAGGCCGGCATCAGCCACGAAGCCGTGAATGTGCGCGCCGGGGTTCGCGCGCGTGGCGCAGTGCACGTCCAAAACGTCAACGCGTACCACAGCCGCTTCCGCAACTGGCTGCACCGGTTTCACGGCGTGGCCACACGTTATTTGCCGAACTATTTGGGCTGGCGCTGCATTCTTGACGCACATCGCATCGACACCCCGGAAAGCATGCTTAAAGCAGCGATTGGATGCTTTCCACGATTTGCGGTGACATAGCCTTTTTTTATAGGCTGCCCGGCCGCGCCGCCACGCACGTCCTGCCCTTGCCCTGCGTCTTGGCGCAATACATGGCCTGGTCGGCCAGTTCCAGCAATTCCGCGCGGTTTTCACTGTGGGTGGGATACATGGCGATGCCGACGCTGGCGTTGACGTGGTATTCATGGCCCGACAGGCGCAGCGCCTGCGCCAGGCGCTGCCGCACCTGCGCCATGCATTCGATGGCCGCCAGTTCCGCGGTATCGGGCAGCACCGCCACGAATTCGTCGCCGCCCCAGCGCGCCACCACGTCGCTGTTGCGCAGCGACTGGCGCAACCGCGTGGCGATTTCCTGCAGGACGTGGTCGCCGGCCGCATGGCCCAGTTCATCGTTGATGGGCTTGAAACCGTCCAGGTCGATGAAGCAGATCGCCACCTGCTGGCGCTGGCGGCGCGCGCTGGCCAGCGCCTGCTGCATCAATTCATCGAGCAGCAGCCGGTTCGGCAATTGCGTGAGGGGATCGAAATGCGCCAATTGCCGCACCTGGCGCAGCGCGGCTTCGCGTTCGGCCGTGGTGCGCTGCAATTGCCGGTACAGGCGGTGGTAAGTCATGGCCAGCCCCGCGGCTGCCAGCATCAGCACGCTGATCCCGGCCAGCGTGTAATACAGCGGGCGCGGGTCGGTGCGCGGCGGTTCCGGGTCGTACAACATGGCGTCCAGCGGCACGGTGCGCTTCACCATGCCCAGCTTGCGGTAGGTTTCCGCTATGTGTTGCCAGCGCCCCAGGTTCATGTGCCCCAGCGGCACCAGGTTCGGCAGCGCCAGCTTGGAGATTTCCTGTGCTTCATAGCGCAAGTGTTCCTGCGACAGGTGCGGCGCATAGCGGTCGTGGATCAGTTTGACGATTTCATCCTGGTGCTCCAGCGCATATTGCCACCCCTTCAGGGTGGCGGCGCGGAAGGCGCGCACCCGCTCCGGATGGTCGCGCACCTGCTGCTGGCTGGTGAACAGCACTTCACTGTAAAAATCCACGCCATACTGGCGTGGGCTGATGACGTTGTACGGGATGCCGCGCTGGCGCAGCAAGTCCGGTTCATTGCTGATGTAGCCATTGAACGCGTCGGTCTTGCCCTCGACCAGGTCGTCGATGCGGTAACTGGTCATTTGCACGTTCAACTGTTCCGGCGAAATGCCTTCATACAGGAATACCGCCAGCAATTCCGCGTTTTCCGGCGGCGGCAGCGCCATCAACCGCTTGCCCACCAGGTCGGCCGGGCGCGTCAAATTACCCCGGGTGATCCAGACGCTGGGCGACGATTGCAGCACGGCCGCCAATGCCACCACCGGCTTGCCTTCGATATAGGCTTGCGCCAGCCCCGCGTTGGTGGTGCCGAAATCGACTTCGCCATTCAATACCCGCGTGATGGCGGGCGCCACGTTGTTGCCCGGGATAAGTTCCACATCGAGCCCCGCGTCGCGGTAATAGCCCTGTTGCACGGCCGCGTAATAGCCGGCGAACTGGAACTGGTGCGTCCAGCGCAATTGCATGCGCACGTGGTCGAGCGGCTGAGGGGCGGCATGGGCGCGCGCGCCGCATGTCAGCAGCAGGGCTAGCGCGAGGCGGCGGAGCGTGGTCATGGTTGCATGGGAAAAGTTGGATCAGTGTGCGGCCTGGCGGGATTTGTGACAAGACGTTGTGGAATTCGGGCAACAATTGACAGCCGCGCGGCCGGGCCGTAGCGTTCCAACAGGAATCAACAAGGAGACATTGCCATGGATATCCAAGTCATGGACAAGGACGAACTGGGCATGGTGCTGGACTGGGCCGCTGCGGAAGGGTGGAATCCGGGCCTGCACGACGTGGACAGCTTTTATGCGGCCGATCCGGGCGGCTACCTGCTGGCGCGCGCCGGCGGCGTGCCGGCCGCCAGCATTTTTGCCGTGCGCTATGGCGAACGGTTTGGTTTCATTGGCGGCTACATTGCCTTGCCGGCATGGCGCGGCCAGGGTTATGGCATGGCGGTCTGGCAGGCGGGGATGGCGCGGCTGGCCGGGCGGACCGTGGGCCTGGACGGCGTGCCGGCGCAACAGGCCAACTACGCCAAGTCCGGCTTCGTGCTGGCGCACCGCAACGTCCGCATGGAGGGCCGCGGCCGGGGCATGGCGGCCGGCCCGGCCGCCCATGCGCATGGCGTGCACGGGGCCATCATGCCGCTGGCGTCGATCGGCGCGGCCGAAGTGCTGCGCTATGACCGGCCATTCTTTGCCGACGACCGCAGCGTGTTCCTGCGCCACTGGATCACGCAACCTGGCAGCGCCGCGCTGGGCATCGCCGCGGCCGGCCGGCTGGCCGGCTATGGCGTACTGCGCCCGTGCCGCACCGGATACAAGGCGGGCCCGCTGTTTGCCGACACGCCGGCGCAGGCGCATGCGCTGTTCGACGCCCTGCTGTTGCACGCGCCGGCCGGCAGCCCGGTATTCCTCGACGTGCCGGAACCGAATGGCGACGCGCTGGCGCTGGCGCGCAGCCACGGCATGCAGCCGTGCTTCGAAACCGCGCGCATGTATGCGGGCGCCGCGCCGGCGCTGGACCTGGCGCGCACCTATGGCATCACGACGTTCGAGCTGGGCTGATGTTCTTTGCATTCGATTGCTGTGCGGCATGCGGGCTATAATGGCGGGTTATTTTTTTAGCCACATCACCCATGCCGCAGCTTTCCACCACGCGCATCGCGGTGCTCGTTCCCTGCTATAACGAAGCCACCACGATAGAAGCGATCATCCGCGATTTCAACCAATACCTGCCGTCCGCGCAGGTGTATGTCTTCGATAACAATTCCACCGACGACACGGTGCGCATTGCCCGCGCGGCGGGCGCCATCGTGCGCCACGTGACGGCGCAGGGCAAGGGCAGCGTGGTGCGGCGCATGTTCGCCGACGTCGAAGCCGACGCCTACGTGATGGTCGACGGCGACGATACCTATGACGCGTCGGTGGCGCCGCAACTGGTGGCGCGCCTGCTGGACGAAGGGCTGGACATGGTGGTGGGCAGCCGCGTGACGCAGGAGCAGGCCGCGTACCGCTTCGGCCACCGCTTCGGCAACCGGCTGCTGACGGGCTGCCTGGCCGCGGTGTTCGGCCGCACCTTCAACGACATCCTGTCCGGCTACCGCGTGTTTTCACGGCGCTACGTGAAATCGTTTGCCGCCCATTCCACCGGCTTTGAAACCGAGACCGAACTGACCGTGCACGCGCTGGAATTGCGCCTGCCTGTGGCCGAGGTGGAAACCGTCTACAAGGCGCGGCCGGAAGGCTCGTTCAGCAAATTGAACACCTACCGCGACGGCGCCCGCATCCTGCTGACGATCCTGCGCCTGTTCAAATCCGAGCGCCCGCTGACGTTCTACGGCATCGGCTTCCTGCTGTGCTTCCTGCTGTCGGTGGGGCTGGCGGTTCCGGTGGTGGCGACCTACCTCGAGACCGGCCTGGTGCCGCGCATCCCGACCACGGTGCTGTGCGCGTCGCTGATGCTGCTGGGGATCATCCTGATGGTATGCGGCATCATCCTTGACGCCGTGACCAAGGCCCGCATCGAGCAGAAGCGCTTTGCCTACCTGTCGGTGCCGGCCTACGAGGCCAAGCCATGACGGCGCTGGCGCGTGTCGAAGCGTGGCTGCTGCGCCTCGCGGCGCCGCTGGCGCAGCCGCGCGCGGCGGCGCGCGCCGCCGTCATCGTGCCGCTGCTGTGCGGCCTGCTGTCGCTGGCCATGGGGCAGGACGATGGCTGGGACATGCGCAATTACCACCTGTACAACGTGTACGCGCTGCTGCACGGCCGTATGGGATTGGACATGTCGCCGGCCGGTTTCCAGACGTATTTCAATCCGCTGCTGGACGTGCCGTATTACCTGATGACGCGGTGGTTCCCGGCGCCGGTGGCCGGCTTCGTGTTCGGCGTGCTGCATGGTCTGGCGTTCATGCTGGTGGCCGCGATCGCGCGCGTGCTGGTCGGGCCGGGACGGCTGGCGTTGCTGCTGGCGCTGGCGGGCGTGATGAGTGCGGCCTTCCTGTCCGAACTGGGCAACTCGATGGGCGACAACCTGACCGCGCTGCTGGTGCTGGCGTCGCTGTACCTGTTGCTCAAGCACTGGGAGCGCCTGCCGCGTGCGGAGGGCGGCGCCGTGCGCGTGCTGCTGGGCGCGGGCGCCGTCATGGGCCTGGGCCTGGGGCTGAAGCTGACCAATGTCTCGTACGCGGTCGGCGCGTGCGTGGCGCTGCTGACGGTGGCGGCCGCGCCGCTGGCGCGCGTGCGCGCCGCGTTCCTGTATGGCGTGGGCGTATTGGGCGGCATGGCCGTCACCACCGGATACTGGATGTGGCGCATGTGGGACCTGTACGGCAACCCGCTGTTCCCGCAATTTAACAACCTGTTCCGCAGCCCGATGGCGTCGGAACTCGGCGTGCTCGATGAAGGCCACCTGCCGCGCAACGCGGCCGAAGCCTTGCTGTGGCCTTATGAATTCAGCCGCCACATGGAGCGCATCGCCGAGGTGCCGATCCAGCAGATCACGTGGCCGCTGCTGTATTCGGCCGTCATCGCGTGGGCCGCGACGGCCGTGCTGCGCCGCGTGCGCGGCGGCGCCGGCATGCATCCGGGGCTGGCGCCGCGCGGCGTGTTCCTGGTGGCCTTTGCCGCCGTGGCGTATGTGGTGTGGGTGCGCTTGTTCAGCATTTACCGCTACCTGGCGCCGCTGGAACTGGTGGCGCCGTTGCTGCTGTGGCTGTTGATCCATACCTTCGCCTGCGCGGCCAGGGCGCGCCGCATTGCCGGCTGGCTGTTGCTGGCGGCATCGGTGGCGGTATTGCCATTCACCACCTGGGGCCACGCCGGCTGGAGCGGGCGCGCATTCACGGCCGACACGCCGGCCATCGCCCAGCCCGGGCGCGCGGTGATTTTCCAGTCGTCGCTGGATTCGCCGATGGGCTGGCTGGCGCAATTCATGCCGCCCGAAGCGGCCGTGGTGGGCCTGGGTTCCGGCTTCCCGGAATCGCCGCTGTACATCGAACGCATGCGCCAGTTGGCGGCGCGGCGCGGCGGTCCGCATTACATCATGTTCCCGCTGGCGACCGACAAGCGCGCCACTGGCATGCAGCGCAAGGCGGCGCTGGCGCGCAGCCTGGGATTGACCGGCAGCGAAGCAGGTTGCCGCAAGCTCGAATGGCTGACCCGCCACGTGCGCATGAAGGCGCAGGTCGAACGCGGCGGCCAGCACACCGCGCTGGCGGCGGGGCAGGTCTGCACGCTGGCGCTGCAGCCGCAATACCGCAAGGATACCGCGCCGGAAAACCGCGCCATGGAAGCGGAGGCGGCGCGCCGCCTGGCGCTGCACGGCTGGGCCTACGACCCGGCCACCTGCGTCGATTACCGCGCTGCGGTGGGAACCGAACCGTATCCGTACCGGATGTGCGTGGTGGCGCCGAAATAAGCGGCGCCGGGAGCGGCCTGGCGCCGCTGCGGCGGCACCGCACGCGCTGCCCACCGCCGCATGGCCGGACGCCGACAGCAGGGCAAGCGGGCGCCATGCGGCGCCTGCCGTGACTCAGCGCTGCCGCATGCCGCCTGTCAGGGCGCGGGCGGCGTCGTTGCCCACGTAGCGGCGGTAGATCGCATAAATGGCGCCATCCTGCGCCATGGCGCGCAGCGCCTTGCCCAGCGCGTCCTGTTCCATCGCAGACAGCGTGGTGCGCGACAGGTAGGCGCCGACCTGCAGGGGCGGCGATTCCGGCACTGCGATCACGACGCTGGTGGCGGTGATGTTGAATTCCTGGCGCAGCCGCGCCGACACCATTTCCGGCGCCAGCGTGCCGGCCGCGCGTCCGGCCGCGATCTTGCGGAACGCCATTTCAAAATCCGTGACTTCTTCCAGCCGCCTCAGGTTGCGCAATTTTTCCAGCTGGCGATGCACGTCCGGTGTATAAAACGCGCCGCGCACGATGTTGAGCGTGCCGGTACCGGATGTAATGAAATCAGCCAGGCTGCGGATGGCGCGCGCCGGCCCGGCGCCGGGCGTGGCCAGCACCAGCTCGAAGCGCGACATGGCATAGGGAATGAAGATACCGTCGCGGTCGCGCTCATCGGAGCGCGCCGCGCTGGCCGCAACGTCGATGTGGCCGCCGCCGAATTCCACGAACAGCCGCGAACGCGGATACAAGGTCAGCGCAATGGCGCAGCCGCTGCGGCGCGCCGCTTCGCGCAGCACGTCGGCTGCGGCGCCGCGCACGCCGTCATCGGCCTGGTAGCCGGAAAACCCCAGTTCGCTGATGCCTGCGCGCAGGCTGTCGGGGCACGTTGCCGCGATGGCGGAAGATGCCGCCAGCAGGCAGGCAAGCAGCGGTATGAGGCGGCGCATGTGTGGTAGGGCAGGGATACTCGGCGGGATAGGCCGGCATCCGCGGCTGTAAGCGTTGCGAATCGATGCTGTAGTGTGTCGCGTTCGTCGTAAATTGTCCAGAACAGACGCTTGCCCGATCGTGGCGCCGGCTCAACCGTCGCTGCGCAGCGCCGCGATCGGGTCCAGCGCGGCGGCCTGGCGCGCCGGATAAACGCCGAACGCCAGGCCGACCGCCACGCACAGCAGCACGGCCAGCAGCAGGCTCAATGGCGACCACGCGACCGACCAGCCGGCCAGGGTGGCAATCGTGTACGCCGCCACCGCGCCCAGGACGATGCCGAGCGCGGCGCCGGTCACGGCAATCACCAGCGCTTCGGCCAGGAATTGCTGCACCACGTCGCGGCGGCGCGCGCCCAGCGCGCGTTTCAAGCCGACTTCGCGGCGCCGTTCCAGCACGTTGGCCAGCATGATGTTCATGATGCCGATGCCGCCCACCAGCAAGGACACTGCCGCGATCGAGCTCATGACGATGGTGAAGATGCGCTGCGTCTGCTGGTTCTGGCGGTACAGCCCCATCGGCACGATCAGGTTGGTGTCGTCGGTGCCGCCGTGGCGCTGGCTGATGAGCGCCTGCAGCACGCGCGCCGCGTTGTCCGGCGCGGCCTGGCCGTCGAGGCGCACGCTGATGCCGTCGACTTCATCCTCGATGCGCTTGAACGTGAAACGCGCCCGCCCGGTTTCCCACGGCACGAACAGCCGCTCATCGTCCAGGCCCAGCTTGACGCCTTCGAATTCCGCCTTGCCTTGCGCGCGGTCGGCCAGCACGCCCACCACCTGCAGCCAGACGTGATTGAGCTTGATGCGCCGGCCCACGGCCGGCGCCGCGCCGAACAGCGTGCGGGCCAGGCGCGCGCCCAGCACGCAGACTGGCGCCAGCGTGGCGCTGTCGGCCGGGGCCAGCCAGCGGCCCGCCGCCAGCGCCAGGCCGCTGTGCTCCGCATAGCCGGGCGACACGGCAAATGCGCGTCCGCTGGCCACCAGCTCGCCAAACACCAGCTGCTCGACCTTGATTTCCTTTTTCAGCGCCACCGACTGCGCGCCCGGCACCACGGACAGGATGGCCGCGCCATCGGCGGCCGACAAGCCAAGCGAACGGGCCCGTACTTCCTTCAGGCGGTCGTCTTCCATGGCCTTGCTTTCGACCAGCACATTGTTCAGCCCCAGTTCCGCCACCAGCCGCAGCGCTTCGCGCCTGCTGCCTTCACCGACGGCCAGCATGGCGACGATCGCGGCGACGCCAAAGATCATGCCCAGCAAGGTCAGGCCGGTGCGCAATTTGCGCCGCCGCAGTTCCGCAACGGCTTCCAGTAACAGGGTACGGTTCATGATTTCTTGTCGGTTGGCGGCACCAGCAATACGCGCGCGCCGGGGGCGATGCCGCCCTTGATTTCACTGCGCACCGGGCCGCGCAAGCCCAGTTCGACCGGGTGTTTGACGGGTTTGCCGGCGTCGTCGGTATACACCGCATAGGCGGCGCCGTCCTGCACCACGGCGATGTTCGGCACCGTCAGCGCGGCGGCCCGCTCGACCAGCCGCACGGTCCCGTGCAGCGCCTGGCCCGGCTTCAGGCCCAGCCGCTGCGCTTCGGCATGGTCGATGGCGGCGTCGAAATCGCTGTATTTCACGGGCGATTCCTGCGACACGGTGGCGGCGCTGTTGCCGACCCGCGTGATCTTCAATTCCAGCTCGGTACCGGTGCCGGCCAGCCGCACGCGCACCGGCAAGCCAGGCTTCAAGCCATAAGCCTGGCCTTCGGGCACGCTGAAATGCGCCACCAGCTGTTCCAGGTTCGGCAGTGAACCGAATTCCTCGCCCGCCATCTGGTTGGCCCCGACCTGCGCCTTGGCGCCATCCCAGCGCGACGCCAGCAGGAACACGCCGTCATGCGGCGCCACCAGTTCCAGCGCTTCCAGGCTGCGGCGCTGCAGCGCGGCGGTCTGCGCCACGCTGTCGCGCTGCGAATGCAGCACGGCTTCCTGCGCCGCGTTGCGGGCCTGCGCCTGGCCGCCTTTCCATGCGAGGTAGCCTCGCTTGGTGGTCAGGAAGCCGACGTCGGCCAGCGCATCGAGGATCACGTTGCGGGCAAACACGCTCAGGTCGGCCTTGGCGTAGCGCTGGCTCAATCCCAGGTCATCGTCGACCTTGGCGCGCTCGCCGGCCAGCACGCTGCGCTCCACCGCGGCGTTCTGGCGGCTGGCTTCTTCGGCCAGCGTCTTGCGCAGCAATTCGTATTCGGCCTGGCTCAGTTCCGCGCGTGCCTGCGGCGCATCGAAGCGCGCCACCACGTCGCCTTTCTTCACGCTGCTGCCATCGGGCACCATGCTCACCAGCACCCTGCTCGACCAGCCGCTGCCGGGCACCGCCAGCGGGGTGCTGTCGGCCGCCTTGATTTCGCCATCGGCTTCCACGGTTTCGCGCCACGCCCGCTGCGCCAGGGTTTCGCCGGGCAACGCGGTGGCTTCAGGCGAAGCGTTGCAACCGGACAGCAGCAGCGCCGGAGCGGTCAGGGCCGCCGCCAGCAGGGCGGCCAGGGGCGTGCGGCCAAAGCCGGGCCGCTCCCGAGACCGGCCTGGGTTGACGCGGTTGGGCGCGGGGCGGGCGACGGGGCGGCGGGCCGGCGTCAAGTTGGCATCGGGTTGGCGCTCACTAGGCATTTGGCTGCATCAGGTTGGGTTGGTGTCTGGTTTGGCGCGAAGCGGCGTGCGGTGCGCGTGGGCTGGCGCCAGGCGTCAGGCGGACTTATGGCCGCTGCTTCGCCCGGCGCCCGGCAACAGCTCGACCTGGACCGCGGCGCCCGGCTTGACCTCTTTCGGCGGCGTATCGAATTGCAATTCCACGTCGCGCACCACGGCCGATTGCGCGGCCGACTTGCCATGGAAGGCGCGTCCCAGCGCGGTGACGCGCGCCGGCAGCGCCTGGCGCGCGCCGGACACGGTCACGCGCGCCGCCTGGCCCACGTACACGCCGGCCGCCTGCGCTTCCGGCACGGTGGCGTTGACGCACAGCTGGTTCGGGTCGGCCAGGGTCGCCACCGACAAGCCCATCCAGACCTGGCTGCCGGGCGTGAATTTTTCGCCGTTGAAACTGGTGCGGTACAGTACCAGGCCCCGCTGCGGGGCCTTTACGGTCAGCGCCGCCTGGCCTTTTTGCAGCGTCGCGATGTGCGAGCGCAATTGCGCCACCTCGAATTGCAGGCTGGCGCGTTCCGCCTGGCGCGCGCGCCGCTGCGCATCGAATTGGGTTTGCGCCAGCTTGGCCAGCGCGGCCTTTTCCGCGCGCTCGATCACCAGCTTGTCGTAGTCGACGCGGCGGATCAATTCCTTCGGCTGGCTGGCCTTGCG
>CBIHOX010000192.1:0-10283 GCA_966211685.1 uncultured Pseudoduganella sp. | reverse complement strand
CGCACCACGGTTTTCACGTCATTGACCTTGAACGTATACGATGCGCCCAGGTTCAGCACGCTGTAGCCCGGCACGAACACGGTATTGTAGTTGTCGAACGCCTTGCGGCTGGCGTATTGCCAGTTCGCGTTCAGCTTCAAGCCATTGACCTGCGGCAGCGCGTACTCGGCCCACAGCGATGTCTTGAACTTCGGCACGTTGGTGACGCGCTTGCCGTCCTGTGACGCATCGCCGGTGCCGCTTTGTTCCGTGTCCAGCGCCATGGCGGTGAACCACAGTTTCAGGTCGCGCGTGACCTGGCCGTCGGCGCGCATTTCCAGGCCGCGGTGCTGGCGCTCGCCGCCGCGCACGAAGGTGTTGGCGGCATTGATGAAGTCCAGGCCCTTGCGGATCTGGAACACGGCCATGGCCAGGCTGAGGTCCTGGCCGATGTCGGCCTTCACGCCCAGTTCCACCTGCTTCGACACGGACGGCGCCAGCGCATGGCCGACATTGGTGGTGCCGATCGGCGCCACGTCGCCATATTCCAGGCCCTTGGACCAGCTGGCGTAGGCGGTGGCGTTGGCCTTGGCGGCATACACCAGCGACACGTTCGGCAACAGGAACGTTTCATCGACCGGCGCCACGCCTTCCTCGCTGCGTTTCAGTTTCGCGCTGCGCAAGCCGGCGTGCAGCTTCAGCTTGTCGGTCAGGCCTGCCACGTCCTGCACGAACAGTGCCTGTTCGCGGTCCGCGCGGCGCTCCGACACCGGGCCGCTGGTGCCGACCGCCGGCTTCACGATGACCGGCGCGTACAGGTTGCTGGTGCCCGCGTAGTCATACAGGTAATCGCCCCATTTTTCGCTGTTCCTGAACCACGACCAGCCCACCGTGACCGCGTGGTTCACCGCGCCGGTGGCGAACTTGCCCTGCAACTGCGCCTGCGCGGCGCGCGGCGACTTGCGCTCGCCCAGGCTCTGGTAATCGTAGACGTCGAAGTCGCCATTGCCGCAGAAGCCCGGATACAGGTCTTGCGCGCCGCAGCCATACGGGAACGCGGCATAGTCATCGCGCTTGAAGGCGTGGCGGTTGGCCGACACGGTGGCGCTCCAGTCCTGGTTCAACTGCACCAGCAGGCGCGCGCCGATGTTGCTGCTTTCCGTGGTGACCGGCTTGCTCCATGGCTGGGCATTGAGCTGCATGTCGGCCGGCACGTTGGGGAATGTGGCGTTGTTGATCAGCTGGAAGCCGGGCGCGGTGACCTGGGCTTTTTTCTGGTAATCGCCATCGACCTGCAACAGCACGTCGGGCGTGACTTGCCAGTCGAACGCGCCGGACACGAAGTTGCGGTGGCCGTCGGAACCCTTGATGTAGGAACGCAGGCGTTCGCCGGCCATGTTGATGCGGTAACCGAAACGGGTGTCGGCGAAGCGGCCGCCGAGGTCCACGTGGCCCAGCAGGGTGCCGCGCTCGCTGGCTTCCACCGTCACGCTGCGCAGGGTTTCCCGGGTCGGGCGCTTGGTCACGTAATTGACCACGCCGCCCGGCGCCGCCACGCCGGCCTGCATGCCGGCCAGGCCCTTGAGCACTTCGATGGCTTCCTTGTTTTCCAGCGGGATTTGCGTGTCGCCGGAAATCGCCAGGCCATCCTTGCGGTAGCTGTTGGCGTTATTAAGCTTGAAGCCGCGGATAGAGAATTGCTCGGCATAGCCGACCGCGTTGTAGGCGTCGCTGATGGAAGCGTCGAACTTGGCGGCGTCGGTGGTGGTGCGGATATTCAATTCCTGCATTTTTTCCCGGTCCAGCACATTGATGGAGGCGGGCGTCAGCAGCAGCGGCACGTCGCCAAAGCCGCCGACGGAAGCGTGGGTGCCGGCCGGCTTGCTGCCGGTGATGACGACTTCGGCCATGGCCTGTTCCTCGGCGTGGACAGGAGCGGCAAAAGCCTGGGCCACCGCCAGCGCGGCGGCGGTAAGTGCGAATTCTCGTTTGAACATAGTGGCTCTAAAAACATTGTGAGCCAGCGCGGGAAAGGGAAACGGCGGAAGGGGATATCGGCGCGACGCTTTCCTTCGCTGGCATTATCCAGATCAGGTACGGAGGGTATCTCTCACCCGGACATGTTGTGGACGTCCAGGACCCCTAGCGAAGCGGAAAGTGTATCACAGGACGTGTTTCCCGTCCTGCATACCGGGTATCACAGCCCGATGCTGCACACGACGCCGGCGCGTCCCGCGGTGCTTACAGGCTCAATGCCAGCGCCGCGCGGCTGGCGTCGGCGTCGACGTCGCGGTGTTCGCCGAGTTTCACCATGCGCTGCTCCACCAGGCGCGCCACCACGGCGTCGATGGCGTCCGCGCCCAGGCCGTAATCGGACAGGCGCGTCTTCACACCCATCTGTTCGAAGAAGCCGCGGGTGCGGGCGATGGCTTGCGCGATGCGCTCGTCTTCCGCGCCGTCCGTGATGCCCCAGACGCGCGCCGCGTATTGCAGCAGCTTGGCGCGCTTGGCTTCCCGGCGCACGGTGAGGATGCCGGGCAGCACGATGGCCAGCGTTTGCGCATGGTCCAGGTGGTACAGCGCCGTCAATTCATGGCCGATGATGTGCGTGGCCCAGTCCTGCGGCACGCCCACGCCGATGATGCCGTTCAGCGCCACCGTCGCGCACCACATGATGTTGGCGCGCACGTCGATGTTGTCCGGTTCGGCCAGCGTGCGCGGGCCCTGTTCCACGAGCGTCTGCAAGATGCCTTCGGCCCAGCGGTCTTGCAGCGGCGCGTCGGCCGGATACGTCATGTATTGTTCCATCGTGTGCACGAACGCGTCGACCACGCCATTGCCGACCTGGCGCGGCGGCAGGGTCAGGGTCTTGGCGGGGTCCAGCACGGAAAATTTCGGGAACACGGCGCGGTGCATGAAGGCGCGCTTTTGCTGGGTCTCGGCGCGCGTGATCACGCTGGCCGCGTTCATTTCCGAACCGGTGGCCGGCAAGGTCAGCACGGCGCCGAAGGGCAGGGCGGCCGTGATGGTCTTGCCGCCTTTTTCCAGGATCAGCCATGGATCGCCCTCGTGCAGTGCGGCGGCGGCCACGAATTTCGTGCCGTCGATGACGGACCCGCCGCCCACCGCCAGCAGGAAATCGATGTTTTCGGCTTTCACGACGTCGACCGCCCGCATCAGCGTTTCATAGTGCGGGTTCGGCTCGATGCCGGCGAATTCGACCACGGTATGGCCGGCCAGTGCGGCCTTGACTTCGTCATACACGCCGTTGCGCTTGATGCTGCCGCCGCCATACAGCATCAGCACGCGCGCGCCGGCCGGCACCAGCGGCGTCATGGCCGCGATCTGGCCCTGGCCGAACAGGATCTGGGTGGGATTGTAAAAATCGAAATTGAACAAGGCGGACTCCCGTTGAGGTCTACACTGGAATGACAGTCCGCCATTATCGCCCAGGCCGGGGAAACGCGTGCGCGGACGGCGGCCGCCACGCCGGATCTGCCAAGGCGCGGTGACGGCGGGGGCAAAGGCACGGGGCACACGGCGCGCGCCGGGACGCCGACGTCAGGCCGTGGCCGGCGCCGGGCCGGGCAGCGGCGCCACGTTCAGCGGATGCACCACCTGGCGTACGCAGGCGCCCAGCTGTACCGCCAGCCCGTGCACGAAAGCCACGGTTTCACTGTCGATACCGGGAACGTAGATGTGGCGCGGCGCGAGTTGCACCGGCACTTGCTGGCCGGAACTGTGGCCCAGCCAGACGTAGACGCCGGCCGCGTCGAGTTCCACGTCGCCGACATAGACGTGGCAATCGCGCCCACGGTCGGGCCGGCTGAAATCGCCGCGCTGCCGCACCAGTGTTTCCCACTGCGCCGGGGTAACCGGTGGGGTGCGCACGATATAGAGTTCATCGAAGTACTGCATGCCTCCATGATAGCGCGGATAGGCGCGGCGGGCGTGGCGGGAGGGCAGGCGCCGCCGCACGGGGTAACGCTGCAGGCGGCGCGTGGACAGCGATCGGCCGGGTGCGCCCGGAAAAGGGCGGCGAAGCGCCACCGGCGCCGCCCGTCACGGCAGCGCCGGCGCGCACGCCGCGGCGCGCGCCAACAACAGCTGGCGTTCGCGGTCATTGTGCGCGAGCGCGGCGGCGCGTTCGAATTCCGCGCGGGCCTCGGCGATCCGGCCCAGCTTGAACAGGAAATCGCCGCGTACACTCGGCAGCAGGTGATAATGCTTCAGCGCCGGTTCATCCAGCAGCGCGTCGGCCACTTCCAGCCCGGTTTCCGGGCCGAACGCCATGGCCAGCGCCACCGCGCGGTTCAATTCCACCACCGGCGACGGCGCCAGCTGGGCCAGGCCGTCATACAGCGCCGCGATCCTGCCCCAGTCGGTCTGCCCGGCCTGGCGCGCCCGCGCATGGCAGGCGGCGATCGCGGCTTGCAGCGCATACGGCCCCAGGCCCTGTTGCCGGTGGGCGCACAGCGCTTCGGCGCGGGCCAGCGCGGCCAGGCCGCGCCGGATCAGCAACTGGTCCCAGCGCGAGCGGTCCTGGTCCAGCAGCAAGACCGGGTTGCCCTTCGCATCGAGGCGGGCGCGCAGGCGCGACGACTGGATTTCCATCAGCGCGGCCAGCCCGTGCACTTCCGGCTCATCGGGCGCCAGCCCGGCCAGCACGCGGCCCAGCCGCAGCGCTTCATCGCACAGCGCCGGGCGCATCCAGTCGCTGCCCGCACTGGCGGCGTAGCCTTCGTTGTAGACCAGGTAAATCACTTGCAGCACGGCGGCCAGGCGCTCGCCCAGTTCCGCGCCGCGCGGCACCTCGAACGGCACCCGGGCCTCGGCCAGCGTGCGCTTGGCGCGCACGATGCGCTGGGCCACGGTGGGTTCCGGCACGAAAAACGCGCGCGCGATTTCATCGGTGGTGAGGCCGCCCAGCAGGCGCAGGGTCAGCGCCACCCGCGCTTCCATCGACAGCACCGGATGGCACGAAATAAACACCAGGCGCAGCAGGTCGTCACCGATATTGTCGTCCAGCGCCTGTTCCACCGCCTGCGCCACGTCCGGCGTGGCGTCCCGCAGCCGGCCTTCGATTTCATAGGTCAGTTCGGCTTCCTTGTCCTGATGCAGCTGGCGGTGGCGCAACAGGTCGAGCGCGCGGTTCTTCGCCACGGCCATCAGCCAGGCGGCGGGATTGTCGGGGACGCCGGCCTCCGGCCATTTTTCCATGGCCGCCACCAGCGCATCCTGGGCGATTTCCTCGGCTTCGCCGACGCCGCGCAACATGCGTGCCACCACGGCAATGATGCGCGCCGATTCGATGCGCCACACCGCTTCGATGGTGCGGCCGATGTCGCGCCGGCCTTCCGGACGGGCTTGCCGTTCGCTCACGCGTGCGCCGGCACGTGCACGGTGCGCAACTCGACTTCCAGCGCATCCGGATGGGGGAACGGGTACGAGCGTACCCAGTCCATGGCCTGGCCCAGCGATGCGGCCCGGATCAGCCAGTACCCGGCGATCAATTCCTTGACTTCGGCAAACGGGCCATCGATGAAGCTGGGCTTGCCGCCAGAAAATTTCACGCGGCCACCCCGCGCGGACGACTTCAAGCCTTCGCCGGCCAGCGCGATGCCGGCTGCGATGCCGGCCCGGTTGGCGCGGTTCATGGTATCGATGACCGATGGCGGCGGCTCGAGGTCGGCTTCGCTGCCGGTGTCCGAGCGCAGCAGCACGGCATACAGGTCGCCGCGCGGCGCGGCGCCCGGCCCGGTGGCGCCGCCCTCGCCGGAAACGGCATGCGCGGCCGCGCCGGCACCGGCGCCGGCGGTCCCGCCTGCAATCGCTCCCGCGTCGTCGCCGTCAGCCAGGCCCGCGCCGGCCGTCACGTCGAACCCCACGCAGCCGCCGGGGCAGCCGGCTTCGCGCACTTCCAGCACGGCATGGCCTTCGCCATCGGCGGTGGGCCAGCCGGCGGCCCAGGCCAGCGCCTGTTCAAGGCTGTCCGCTTCAATGAAGGTGTAGCCCGCCACCAGTTCCTCCGGCGCGGCGAACGGCGCCGGCGTCACGCTCCACCGGCCGCCGGCGCGGCGCATGCGTACGCCGGACGCCGACGGATGCAGCCATTTCGCGCCCGGCAAGGCTTGCACCAGTTGCGGCGGCGGAAACCCGTCCGCTTCCGTGCCGTGGTCGGCCCGGCGCAAAATCATGAATTGCATTGCATCCTCCAGTGGTGCGTGAAATAAGGCGGCCTGCGTCAACCGTTGGCCGCCGCCTTGGCCATGACGCGCGCTTCCTGCTCGCGCAATTCCGGCGTGAATTCAGCGCCGAAATCCTCCGGATCGAACACTTGCCGGATTTCGATGTCGGAATCGCTTTCCATCGGGTTGGGGCAGCGCTTGACCCACTCGATGGCTTCGTCCAGCGACTTTACCTGAATCAGCCAGAAGCCGGCGATCAATTCCTTGGTTTCCGCGAACGGGCCGTCGATGACGGTGCGTTTGGGGCCGGAAAAATGCACGCGCACGCCTTTCGAACTCGGATGCAAGCCTTCGCCGGCCAGCAGCACGCCGGCGTTGGCCAGTTCTTCATTGTATTTGCCCATGGCGGCCAGCAGGGCTTCGCCAGGCATCTTGCCGGCTTCGGATTCCGGGCTGGCTTTGACGATGATCATGAATCGCATGGTGTCCTCCTTACGCTTCCGGGCAGCCGGGCATCTGTTTTTGCATTGCTTCCTGCATCTGTTCCGGCGTCAGGTCGCGCTGGTGGGTGGCGATCGACCAGGTATGGCCGAACGGATCGGTCACCTGGCCATAGCGGTCGCCCCAGAACATGTCGGCCGGCGGCATTTTCGCGGTGGCGCCCGCCTCGACGGCGCGCTGGTACCAGGCGTCGGCATCTTCCACGTACAGGTGCATCACCACCGGCGAACCCTTCAGGGCTTTCGGGCCGAAGCTGCCCCAGTCGGGGAAGTCATCGACCAGCATCACGAAGGCATTGCCGATCTGGATCATGGCATGCATGAGTTTGCCGCCGGGGCCGGGCATGCGGCCCATTTCCGTCGCGCCGAAGGCTTTCTTGTAAAACTCGATGGCGTCGGCCGCGCCTTCCACCACGAGATGCGGGGTGACCGTGGAAAAACCTGCGGGGATCGGTGCAACTTGGGTCATGGCTGTCTCCTTTACAGAAAAAGGTCATCAAATCAGGGAAGCGGGCGCGTGGCCACTTTGGCAAGTCCGGGCGCCCATACTCACACGACGGACAGCGGAATGCCAGATCGACATGCCAGGAAAAAAATATTTGTGGTTTTCTTGCGGCACGCGGGTTTAAGTTGTACGATGACATACAACTGCCCGGCCGCGATGCGGGGTTCCCTGTGGAGACGGGGAAGATCGTCAACCATAACCACAAAGTGATCGACTATGAACTTGAGCGAGCCTGTCAGCCGGCAGGTCATCGGTAAATACCGCTGGACCATTTGCGCGCTGCTGTTTTTTGCCACCACCGTCAATTACCTGGACCGCCAGGTATTGAGCCTGCTGGCGCCGGACTTGTCGAAGGAATTCGGCTGGTCCAATTCCGATTACGCCAACATCACGGCCGTGTTCCAGTTCGTGTACGCGATTTCCATGCTGTTTGCCGGCCGCGTGGTCGACCGCATGGGCACCAAGCAGGCCTACATCCTGGCCATCGTGGTGTGGTCGCTGGGCGCCGTCATGCATGCGTATTCGGTGCCGATGGGCGAGGGCGTGGCGTCGCTGCTGGCGGCCGTCGGGGTGGCGGCGGTACCGGTATCG
The DNA here is from genome assembly GCA_966211685.1 of uncultured Pseudoduganella sp. Taxonomy (GTDB): domain Bacteria; phylum Pseudomonadota; class Gammaproteobacteria; order Burkholderiales; family Burkholderiaceae_D; genus Rugamonas. Next base: position 2,520 of record CBIHOX010000192.1, on the reverse strand, counting down.
ATTGCCGGCTTCATGCTGTCGCGCGCGGTGCTGGCGGTCGGCGAGGCCGGCAACTTCCCGGCCGCGATCAAGGCAACGGCCGAATACTTCCCCCGGAAGGAGCGTTCGTTCGCCACCGGCATCTTCAATTCCGGCGCCAACGTCGGCGCCATCCTGGCCCCGCTGACGGTGCCGTGGATCGCGCTGAACTGGGGCTGGCAAGCCGCCTTCATCGTGATCGGCGTGGTGGGCTTCGTGTGGATGGCGCTGTGGCAGGTGATGTTCGACACGCCGGACAAAAAACTCGGCGCGGCGGAACTGGCGTACGTGCGCAGCGATGCGGTGGCCGCGCCGGCCGCTTCCGCCGCCGTCACGGCCGGCGCCAAGGTGCCGTGGATGCGCCTGTTCGGCTACCGCCAGACCTGGGCCTTCGTGGCCGGCAAATTCCTGACCGACGGCGTCTGGTGGTTCTTCCTGTTCTGGTTGCCCAAATACCTGTCCGCGCAATACGGCATGGGCAAGGCCGACATCGTGGTGCCGCTGGCCGTGCTGTACAGCATGACCATGGTGGGCAGCATCGGCGGCGGCTGGTTCCCTGCCTACTTCATGAACAAGGGCATGAACGCCTACGATGGCCGCATGCGCGCCATGCTGGTGATTGCCCTGTTCCCGCTGGTGGTGCTGCTGGCGCAGCCGCTGGGCTACATCAGTTACTGGGTGCCGGTGCTGCTGATTGGCATCGGCGCGTCGGCGCACCAGGCGTGGTCGGCCAACATCTTCACCACGGTGTCGGACATGTTCCCGCAAAAGACCGTGGCGTCGGTGGTCGGCATCGGCGGCATGGCGGGCGGCCTGGGCGGCGTGCTGGTGTCCAAGCTGGGCGGCTGGCTGTTCGATTACTACGGCGCGCAAAACCAGCTCGCCACCGGCTACATGATCATGTTTTCCATTTGCGCAGTGGCGTATCTGGCGGCCTGGGCCATCATGAAGACCCTGGTGCCGCGCCACCGGGAAATCACCGACCTGTAACGGGTATCAGTTGGCGGCGGCGGCAGGGGGCGCGGCAGGGGGCGCATCAGGCTGCGCCTCGCGCAGCCGGTTGTAGGCGGCCAGCATGGTGTCGGACAGCGACTTCACCCTGGCCAGCTGTTCCGCGTCGAGGCGGCGGGCCGCTTCCGCGAAAGGATCGGCCGGTTCCGCCTGTACGGTGTTTTGCTGCGTGATGCGCAGCAGGGTGGCGTCGGCCGCATAGATCAGGGCCGGCGGCGCGCCCAGCTGGCCGGGGTTGCCCTGCTGGATATGCAAGTGCACGAGGCTCGTGAAATCGCCGCGCAATGCGGCTTCCGCCAGGTAGTCGACCGCCTGTTTTTTCCAGGCCGCCACCAGCGGGTCGTTTGGCCGGGTGCGCAGCGCCTCCGGATCGCCTCCCGGGCCGGCCGCAAGGAACGCCGCGGCCGCGCCATCGGCGCCGCCTTTCAGTGCACGGTCCAGGTAATCCATCCGCGATTCCGCCAGTTCCGGCGTCAGCCCGGCGCAATCGGCGGCGCGGTTGCCGCGTTCCGCTTCCGTCATGGGGCGCAACTGGCCCCGTGTCTCGTCATAGACCGGCAACGTTTCGCCGCGTCCCATGCGCACGCAATTGTCGATCAGGTGGAACGTCATCAGCGCGCCGACCGGCGCCTTGATGGTGGCGGCGGTGGCGAGTTTTTCCTGCAAGGTCAGTGGGCCGGATTCGGCGGCGTGCAGCGCGGGGCAAGGCAGTAACAAGGCCGGGAGCAGCGCCGGCAGCAGCGCGCCCAGGCGGGGCAGGTGGATAGGCATCGTGGCAGGGAGTGAAAGCGGCAAAGTGCGCAGCTTAGCAAAAATTGTCCGCGCAAAATGCACGGATCGTCACAGCGACTTCATGGTGATCTGGAATACCAGGCCGCCGCCCTCGCGGTTTTTCACGGTCAATTCCGCACCGTGGCGCTGCAGCACGCGGTCGACGATGGCCAGGCCCAGCCCGGCGCCATTGGCCTGGCTGCGCGCGGCGTCGAGCCGCGTAAACGGTTTCAGCAATTGCGGGATCTGTTCATCGGGCACGCCGGTGCCGTGGTCCTGCACCTCGATGGTCACGCGGCGGAACGCACCCATGCCCTTGACGTCGCAGCGCAGGTCGATTTCCGTCACGTCGGTGCCCGGCGTCTTGCCATAGCGGCGCGCATTTTCCACCAGGTTGTTCAAGACCCGCTTCAAGTCCGTGCCGTTGCCCAGCACGTGGGCGCGTTCGTCGATATGGGTGGTGACTTTCACGTCCGGCAGGCGCGCCGCCTCGCTGGCGGTGTCCTGCAGCAGTTCCGCCACGTCGACATTGACGAAACTCGACGCCTCGGTGGGCTTGGCGTAATCGAGGAACTGGCCGATGATGGCGTCCATCTGCGCGATGTCGGACTGGATGCCGTCGCGCGCTTCGGGCGACAGGTTGGCCATTTCCACTTCCAGGCCCATGCGCGCCAGCGGCGTGCGCAAGTCGTGCGAAATGCCGGCCAGGATCACGGCGCG
>CBIHOX010000191.1:0-10316 GCA_966211685.1 uncultured Pseudoduganella sp. | reverse complement strand
CACTGCAGGCGGTCCTGGGCGCCCTGCTGGCGCTGTCGCTGATCTTGCTGTTCAAACCGTTGTTGCTGGGCGTGGCCCGCGCCCTGGTGCTGGCGATTCACCCAAAACCCACGCTGGAAGAACGTGCGCAGCGCCGCAAGATGCGCGACGCCTTGTTGCTGAGCCACATGTTGAATTCGAACGAAGTCCACCCGAACGAAGCCGCCGAACTGCGCGCCCTCGCGGCCCGCGCCTGATTCTCCGCAGCTTCACCGCCATCGGCGCCCAGCTTCCCAGCGGGCGCCGTTTTCATTTCCGCCCCGCAAAAAGGTGCCTGGCCCTAATCGTAACTAGTCGATATTTTGGTGCCTGGCACCTAAAATCCAACTAGTCGATATTTTGGTGCCTGGGATATTTTGGTGCCTGGCACCTAAATTCCAGCCGGCAAAAGGTTCTGGTGCTTGCAGGGAGCGGGAGTTATTTTTCGCCCAGCAAAGCCGGCTTCAGCGAGGAATCGACCGGCTTGTCGCCGAGCCAGATGCGCAGGATGGCGTTGTAAAAGGCCTGGTCAGGCAGCACGGCGCCGATAGGCTTGCCGTTCAGGAAACATTGAGTGCCGCTGTTGGGAATCCAGTCCACCGTCAGCACGTCGCCTTTCTTCAAACCCGGGAAGGACGCGAACATTTCCCCGAACTGCTTGGTCTGCGGCACGATCTTCGCGCGCTCGGCGGCATCGGTGTTGTCGTTCAAGCCGGCCATGAATGCCTTGCCGAATTCTTCCGAGGTCAATTCGCGCAACACGTGGATGTGCACGCGGCGCGGCCCTGGCGCGGCCAGGATATCGGCCACGGTGGTTTTCTTGTCCTGCAGGTACAGGCCCAGGGCGTAGACCTTGAAGATGACTTTGGTGCGCAAGCCGGCGCCATTGAGTTTCAGCGGCTGGCCGGCCACGGTGACGGTATCGTCGAATTTCACGCCGGCCACGTCAACGGCGGCCAGGGCGGGCTGGAAGGATGCGGCCGCCAGCAAGGCTGCTGCGGCGGCGGTTTTCAGGATGGTCCTGCGGAAGGATGGCATGCTGTCTCCATGGTGTAGTTGTGTTGCCGACTATAACACCGGCATCCCACCATGGATTAGTACGATCATACTTATTGCTGCTTATTGCGTCTCGGGTGGCGTTTTCGCCGCAGTCAGGCGCTCATATTTGGCAAACAATTGTTCCTTGCTTTCCTGCCATTCCGGATGCAGCGGAATGCATTCGACCGGGCAGATCTGCACGCATTGCGGTTCATCGAAATGGCCGACGCATTCGGTGCACTTGTTCGGGTCGATTTCATAGATTTCCAGGCCCATGTAAATCGCATCGTTCGGGCACTCGGGCTCGCACACGTCGCAATTGATGCATTCGTCGGTGATCATCAACGCCATGGCGGCCTCCTTAAACCCCGGTGCCGCGCATTGCGGCGATTTTCTTTTGCAGCCAGCGGTCCACCGACGGGAACACGAACTTCGACACGTCGCCGCCCAGCATGGCGATTTCACGCACGATGGTGCCGGAAATGAACTGGTATTGGTCGGACGGGGTCAGGAACAGCGTTTCCACGTCCGGCAACAGGTAGCGGTTCATGCCCGCCATCTGGAATTCATATTCAAAGTCGGACACCGCGCGCAAGCCGCGCACGATCACGCGCGCATCGTGGTCGCGCACGAAGTCCTTCAACAGCCCGGAAAAACTCTCTACCTTGACGTTGGGGTAATGTCCCAGCACTTCATTGGCGATGGTCAGGCGCTCGTCCAGCGAAAAGAACGGGTGTTTGTTCTGACTGTCCGCCACGCCGACGATCAGCTGGTCGAACAGGCCCGATGCGCGGCGCACCAGATCTTCATGACCGCGCGTCAGCGGATCGAACGTTCCCGGATAAACGGCTACAACCATTGCGGCTCCCTACAGTTACTCCAAACGATAGAACGCGCATTATGCCTGAAATTCAGGCGTTTCCGCAGTGCAGCAGCGGCGCCGCCTGCATCCTGTGGTATCAGCCGTTGTACTGCAGCAAATGGTAGTACACCATGCCGGCCTTGTCAGCCCGCACCACGTCCCAGCCCGCCATCCATTCCGGCGCCTCGCCATCGTCAAACGCCAGCGGCAACCCGGATTCCGCATACACCAGCGCGCCGGGCGCCAGCAGCCGGGCGCACAGCGGCAGGGTGCGGGACAGGAAATCCTGCTGGTACGGCGGATCGAGGAACACCAGGTCGAATTGCTGGCCACGCGAGGCCAGCGATTGCGCCAGCGTGAGCGCGTCGGCGCGCTGCAACGTCACGTTGTCGGCCTTGAGCTTGGCCTTGATGGTATCGAGCTGGCGGATCACGGCGGTATTGGTATCGGCCATCAGCACGCTGGCCGCGCCGCGGCTGGCCGCTTCAAAGCCCAGCGCGCCGCTGCCGGCGAACAAGTCCAGCACCCGGGCGCCCGACCAGTTGGCGTCGCGCAGGTGGTTGATCCAGTTGAACACGGTTTCGCGCACACGGTCCGGCGTCGGACGCAGGCCCAGCGCTTCCAGCACCGGCAGCGGCGTGCGTTTCCACGCGCCGCCAATGATGCGCACCTGGTTGCTGTGTTTGGGGCCGTGGACCGGGACTTTGGGTGGTTTGGTGGACTTCTTTTGCATGGGCGAACTATACCATGCAGGCGCCAGCCCTCACTTCGCGGCCAGCGCGTTCAAATCGTCGATCCAGCCCTGCATGCGCTTGTTGGCATGCTCTTTCTGTTCCGGCGTGGCGATCCGGATCACCGTGTGCACCAGCTCGATATTGCTGGCCAGGTAAGCGTCAAAGAACGCCTTGCGGTCCGACGGTTTTTCCATGCGGTCGAACAATTCCTTGACCAGGTCGCGGATCCACCCTTCCGCCACGGCCTGGCTCGGCTTGTCATGCTGGATTTTCCTGGCCAGCTCCAGGATGCTTTGCTGGCGCCGCATGCGTTCGTCGAGCCACAATTCATTGTCCAGCGGGCGCGCATCGGACGCCTTGCGGATCGCGGCTTCCTGCTCGCGGGTGAAGTCGCCGAACCACAGCTCGAACTGCTCCATGGATTTCTTGTAGCGGTACTTCATTTGCTCGGTGCGGTCGCCCTTCATGTTTTTCCTGCGGAAGTCGCGGTTGTTCTTGTCGAACTTCTTTTCCATGGCGACCAGTTGCTCCGGCGTGAGTTTCAGCGCCAGTTCCGCGATATCGGGCACGGCTTTCATCAACACGGTTTCCGCGCGGGTGCGCGCTTCACGGTAATCGGCTTGCAGATCCGCGGCGCTGGGCGTGCCCTGCAGCTGGCGCTGGCCGGTGCGCAGCAATTGCACGTAATCCTGCAACTGGGTCTTGCGGTGCCAGCGGAACAAGTCGCCGATATCGGATTTCACCCCGGGTTTCTGGTCCGGCGACAGGTCGACATAGGCGTCGAGCCACCAGAACAGCAAGGTATCGCCATTGTTATACGCCAGCCGGAGGGAGCTGCAGGCGCCGAGCAGCGCCAGCAACAGCATCACGAAAATATAGCGTGCACCCCTGAGGGGCAGGGCCTGCGTGTTAAACTTTTCCATATTTTCAACTTTCAGTTTATCGGCATCTATGAACGTCGTCATTCTCGCCGCCGGCATGGGCAAACGCATGCAATCCGCATTGCCCAAAGTGTTGCATCCCATTGCCGGCAAACCGCTGTTGTCTCATGTTATCCAAACCGCGCGCGGCTTGTCCCCAGCCAAATTATGCGTGATTTACGGACACGGCGGCGCAGCCGTCCTGGCGCACCTGGAAAAAGAAAAGCAGGTGCCCGGCACCGACATTTCCGCTGCACTGCAAGAACCGCAACTGGGCACCGGCCACGCCGTGATGCAGGCGCTGCCGGTGCTCGATGAAGCCCACCCTACCCTGATCCTGTACGGCGACGTGCCGCTGACCACCGCGGCCTCGCTGCAGCGCCTGGTGGACGCCGCCGGCGCCGACAAGCTGGCCATCCTCACCGTGGAACAGGACGACCCGTTCGGCCTGGGCCGCATCATCCGCAACGCGGACGGCGCCATCGAGCGCATCGTGGAAGAAAAGGACGCCACGGCGGAACAGCGCGCCATCAAGGAAATCAACAGCGGCATCATCGTGGCGCCGACCCGCCACCTGAAAAAATGGCTGTCCGCGCTGCAAAACAATAATGCGCAAGGCGAGTACTACCTGACCGACATCGTGGCGCAGGCCGTGGCCGACGGCGTGCCGGTGGTGTCGGCGCAACCGGCCGGCCAGTGGGAAGTGGCGGGCGTGAACAGCAAGGTGCAACTGGCGCAGCTCGAACGCATCCACCAGTTGAACATTGCCCAGGCGCTGCTGGAAAAAGGCGTGACCCTGATGGACCCGGCCCGCATCGACGTGCGCGGTGAACTGGTGTGCGGGCGCGACGTCACCATCGACGTCGGCTGCGTATTCGAAGGCCGCGTGGAACTGGCCGATGGCGTGACGGTCGGCGCGCACAGCGTGCTGGTCAACACGAAAGTCGGCGCCGGCGCCAACATCAAGCCGTTCTGCCATTTCGAAGACGCCATCGTCGGCGCTGCCTCGCAGGTGGGCCCGTATGCGCGCCTGCGTCCCGGCACCGAACTCGGCGAAGATGTCCACATCGGTAACTTCGTCGAAGTCAAGAACAGCCAGATCGCCGCGCACAGCAAGGCTAACCACCTGGCCTACGTGGGCGACGCCACCATCGGCTCGAAAGTCAACGTGGGCGCCGGTGTCATCACCTGCAACTACGACGGCGCCAACAAGTTCCGTACCGTGATCGAAGACGACGCCTTCATCGGCAGCGATTGCCAGCTGGTGGCCCCGGTCACCGTGGGCCGCGGCGCCACCATCGGCGCCGGCACCACCCTGACCAAGGATGCGCCGGCGGAGCAGTTGACGCTGTCGCGCACCAAGCAGGTGTCGCTGGAAGGATGGAAGCGTCCGGTGAAGATCAAGAAATAAGCGCAACCCGCTGTTTCATACTGATGGCGCCCTTGCGGCGCCATTTTTCATGGCCGCGCGCTGTGGATAACGATGTTGAAAAGGGTTGAATAAGCAGGGATTAAGCTGTGGATATCCTGTGAGTCGGTTGGGGATAAAAGATTCGTGTTGTAACTTTCAAGGCACTACTGGCATTGACAAAAAGCTATGCATTACCTGCATTATCGCCTAATATTTCCTTATGGAAATTTATTGAGGAATTGCGATGACAAATACGGCGCCGGTGCTCAGCAATGGATGGTCCAATGCAAACGAATTGCAATTGGCTAATGGCCGCCACGGCATAATGGATGCGGTGCGGTTGTCCGATGGAACATACATCAGTGTCGATTCGTCCAATCTCACCCACTTCCAGGCTGATGGGACATTGGACCCGGCGTTTGGCCAAGGCGGCGAAGTCAACCTGTTCGCCACTAGAGCGCAGGGGGCGATCGCCGCATTGGCAGTCACGGCCGATGGTAAATACCTGGTGGCAGGCCATGAAGGCGGCTTCACGCTCACCCAAGATAACACCTATCTGCCGCGGGCCTACTGGGGGCGCGATACCACCCTGTTCGTCAGCCGCTACAACGCCGATGGCAGTCTGGATACCAGTTTCGGGGAGAACGGCAAAGCCACCATCAATCCCGGCGGTGTCGATTCCGTCCAGGCCATGCGCATTCAGTCCGACGGCGCGATCGTGCTGGCCGGCACCAGCGTTGTCATTGACATGGCGGGCGAAAATAGTGTCGGCAGCGAACGCCATGTGGTGTTGGCCCGCTTCGACAGCAACGGCAAGCCGGACAGCGGTTTTGGTAAAGATGGCGTTGTCATTTCACCCAACAAGCTGTCGATCGCGGCCGACATGCAATTGCTGCAAGATGGCACCATCGTCGTGGCGGGCAAAAGCTGGAATGGACGGGGCGGCACCGGCCTCCTCGCTAACGAGCCATGGGCGAACGCCCCGGCGCTCTTGCGCTTCCATGCCGACGGTTCCGTCGACCGCCAATTCGGAACGGATGGCACGTTGCTGATCGAATATCCGGCGCATCTGAAGCCGGTCGATGGCCCCACCATGAGCCGGCTGATTTATCCGACGCTGGCCGTGGCGCCCGATGGCAAGTTTGTGCTGGCGCTCGACGCGGAAGCGCCGGGTTTGAGCGACTATACGGCCAAGTATTTCGCCGTTGCGCGTTTTAACCCCGATGGTACGGTGGACAAAGGCTTTGGCGCGAATGGCTGGGCAACGCCGCAATTGGCTTTGCCTCCCGAAGTGGCGGGCGGCGAAGAATTTGGACCGGCCATGTCGCGTGTCCGGGCCGCTATCGATGATGCCGGACGTATCACGCTGGCAGCAGAATTCGACAGCCTGATGACCAATGTGTTGATCACCGTGCCCCGCATCGTCGCGCAGCGCCTGCTGGCCGATGGCCACAGCGACACTGCATTTGGCGACAGTGGCCAGGTCACGCTGGAATTGAATAACTACAGCTTTGGCCTTGGCGATATCGTGCTGGAACGCGATGGCGCGTTTACCGTGGCGGGCTCGGTGTCGCCCTGGGTCAACAGCCTGAACGTGACGGGCAGTGGGCATTTGCTGGCAAAATTCCTGGCCGATGGCACGCCGGATGTCAGCTGGCAGCCGCTAAAGACAGCCAACCACATCGATTACGTGCAGGGCCGGCCTGACGCCCTGCTCAATTCCAATATGACGGTCTTTGACCGTGAAGCTATGACGGCCGGCAAGGGCCACAGCAGTTACCAGGGCGCATCGCTGGTGCTGCAGCGCGAAGGCGGCGCCAATCCCGACGATGTCTTCCTGGCCGCCGGCGCCCTGCGATTCGACCACGGCCGCGTGCTGGTTCATGGCGTCGATATCGGCGTCGTACACAACAGCGGCGGTGTGCTGCGCCTGGATTTCAGCGCCGCCGCCAGCGGCACGCTGGTCAACGATGCGCTGACGGCGATCGCTTATGAAAACCTGGCGGCCAAGAGCGCTACCGACATCAGCCTGGTATGGACCTTCAGCGATGGCGTGCTGGCGTCCACTGCCGTGACGACGGTGACGCTGCAGCCCAACCCCACACCCTACTGGGTGGACAACCTGCTGGAGCGGACTGGCGGCAGGACTGCCGAACAAATGGCGGCGTACGAGCGCTCACTGCTGGGGCCAGACAATACCGTGACGTATACATTCAACACCGATCCCGACCATGGGACTCACACGGCGACCCAGCGCGCTTTCATTGAAGCGGAAATGCGGAAAATCGCCGCCGTCGCCAATGTACATTATGTGCCTGCCGTATCCGATGTTTCCGACCGCAGCGATGGACTGGAGATCTATAACTTTATCCGCGAGGGCCAGGGCGCCATCACCGGCCTGGGCGAAGGCAATCTCGCCGGTCAGGGCCGGCTACCGAATGCCGGCGGCACCAAATTATGGATGCCGTTCCGGGACGCCTGGTTTGGCAATGAGGCCCTCAACGAGCAGACGTGGAGCCGAGTCGTCAAGCATGAGTTGGGACATACTCTCGGCTTGAAACATCCGTTCGAGGCCGGTCCCGGCGGCGTGTTGCCTGCCGAGGAAGACAACGTTGGCGCGACCCTCATGGCCTACGATCCGGAGCCGGGAACCGCAGACGAGCACCCCAACCTTGGCCGTCTCGACATCGCGGCCCTGCAATACCTGTACGGCCCCAGCCAGACAGCGCGCACCGGCAACGACACGTATGTGCTGACCACTGCGGCGTTCGACCCGGCCAAGCCCGATGTGCACAATTTTATTTGGGACGGTAAAGGCACCGATACCATCAGCGGCGCCACCCTGACCCAGGACATCACGCTATACCTGGAACCAGGCCGCTGGGGTTATATCGGCCAGCGTGGCCATTTGATCACCGACCCCGGCCAGATCACGGTGAACTATGGCACCGTGATTGAAAATGCGACGGGCGGACGCGGTAACGACACCATCACAGGCAACAGCGCCGACAACGTGCTGAGGGGAGGCGTTGGCAATGACACCCTGACCGGCCTGCAAGGCAATGACCGGCTTGATGGCGGCGCCGGCTTCGATATGGCGGTGTATAGCGGCGCCCGCAGCGAATACACGGTGCAGCGCGGTATCTATGAGGTGCGTGTATCCGGTCCGGAAGGCGCCGATGTGCTGACCAGCGTGGAACGTGTGGCGTTTGCCGACGGTATGCTGGCGCTTGATACTGGTGGCAAAGCCGGCGCCGCTTATCGCCTGTACAGAGCCGCGCTGGGGGGCGAACCGGATGTAGCCGGTTTGGGATACTGGATTCACATGATGGACCACGGGATGAGCATGGCCGATGCCGCGCGCTCAATCACGGAGAGCAAAGAGTTCGCCAGTCTCTACGGCGGCAGTCATGACGCGTACCTGAAAGCCCTGTACCAGCATGTGCTGCAGCGCGCGCCGGATGCCACAGGCCTGGCGTGGTGGACAGGACAGATGGACCATTATGGCGTCAGCGATGCGGATGTCTTGCTGGGCTTTTCCAACAGTGCGGAATTCCAGGCCCTGGTGGTGGGCTCGCTGGCTGGCGGGATCGCCTACCAGGCCTATACCGGCTGACAACCCGGGCCATCACTGTGCATAAGCTTGTTGAAAACCCTGCGGACAAGCTGGGATCAAGTTGAGGACAAGATGTGGGCAGGGCGAAGAGACATGGTTATGCCGACCTGCCTGGGCTTGCGGATGTGTGTTGCCTGCCTGTGAATAAAGCTGTGGGTAAGCAATGGAGCAAAGGACGGATAAGCACGGGATAACAATCGGATAAGCTAGCCGGGCCTCTTTGATCATGTGTATAAGGCTGTGCAAAAGCAGAGGATAGTTAGCGCATAACTATCCACAGAAAGCTTCGCAACCAGTTCGCCTTAAATTGTGAATAACCATGTGGGCAACCCTGTGTGCAGGCATTGCACAGGCTGCGGACAAGCGATGGATAACCGGCCATTGATCAGTGGAAAACACTGGGTATAAGCCCGTGCAAAAGCGCTGGACAGGCTGGGGATAAACAGGCGGCCTGCCGCCGCAAACCCTGATGGCAAGCCGCTTACACGGCAATACGCGTTTCGAACTTGCTGCGGAAAGTGGAAAAGTAGGTTTTCACGTTGCGCACGTTGGTGCGGGTGGCGAACAGGCGGTGCGCCAGCGCATGGTAGGCCGGCATGTCCGCCACTTGCAGCACCAGCACGAAATCGGGCCCCGGCGACACGCGGTAGCACTGCAGCACGGCGGCTTCGCCCGCCACGTGCTGTTCGAATTCCTCCATGCGCTCGGCGGCCTGCACGTCCAGCGTGATTTCCACGATGGCGGTCAATCCCGCGCCGACCTTGTCCGGCGCCAGCAGCGCCACCTGGCGTGCAATCACGCCGCTTTCCGTCAAATGCTTGACGCGGCGCAGGCAGGTGGGCGCCGAAACGTGTACCAATTGCGCCAATTCCGCATTGGTCAGCGCGGCATTCTCCTGCAGCGCGTTCAAGATGCGGCGGTCGATATCGTCGAATTGCGGAATATTCATTCAAATCTAAGTAATAAGTGAAATTTAATTTCGCTACTATACAGCGATGAAATTAAATTTCATACACGATTGAAATAAGAAACCATATTTCATCGCCGCTCCTCTAGTATGCCTCTTGTTAAATAACTCATCCATTACGAGGTATCCCTATGTGCGGCATCGTCGGCGCGGTAGCGCAACGTAACATCACCCCTATCCTGGTCGAAGGCTTGAAGCGCCTGGAATACCGCGGCTACGATTCGTGCGGCGTGGCCTTGCACGTGGATGGCAAGCTGCAGCGCTCGCGCTCGACGTCGCGCGTGGCCGACCTGGGCAAGCAAGTCGAAGAAACCGGCTTGAACGGCTTCACCGGTATCGCGCACACGCGCTGGGCCACGCACGGCGCGCCGGCTTCGCACAACGCGCACCCGCACTTCTCGCCCACCTCCGACAATGCCCGCATCGCGCTGGTCCACAACGGCATCATTGAAAACCACGATGAATTGCGCAAGGAACTGCAAGACCTGGGTTATGTGTTCCAGAGCCAGACCGACACCGAAGTCATCGCCCACCTGGTCGACCACATGTACCAGGGCGACCTGTTTGAAACCGTGCAGCAGGCCGTCAAGCGCCTGCATGGCGCCTACGCGATTGCCGTGTTCTGCCGCGAAGAACCGCACCGCGTGGTGGCCGCGCGCCAGGGCTCGCCGCTGATCGTGGGCCTGGGCAATGGCGAAAACTTCGTCGCCTCCGACGCCATGGCGCTGGCCGGCACCACCGACCAGATCA
>CBIHOX010000190.1:0-10346 GCA_966211685.1 uncultured Pseudoduganella sp. | reverse complement strand
CACAAGGTGCGGCTGCGGCAATACCAGAAACCCGTCAAGCACAAGCGCACCTCGGCCTCGACCGCCCGCGATTACCAGGAAACCGAGCTGTCGTCGGGCGAACAGGCCATCTTTGAAAAACTGCGCTGGTGGCGCCGCGAAGCCGCGCGCGAACACGACGTGCCGGCCTACCTGATCTTCAACGACGCCACCTTGCGGGAAATCGCCAAGATCCAGCCGGCCACGCTCGGCGAACTGCGCGGCGTCAGTGGCGTGGGCGAGAAAAAACTTGTGTCGTACGGCGACCAGATCCTCGCCATCGTGGCGGAAATGGCCTGAGACGCTGTTCGGGATGGCTGTAGCCAGGCGCAACGCCACAACTGGTGCGCCGGCACGGCACGGCGCCGCAACAGCGCTGCGGGCTTGCTCGAACGGCGCCTGACGGTCACGCCAGCGCCAACCGGTATTTACCCGGCGGCGCGCCCACCGCGGCCTTGAAGCGGTGGCTGAAGTGGCTCAAGTCCGCATAGCCGCACATATCGGCCACCTGCTGCAGCGGCAGCGCGGTTTCCTTCAACAGCGCGCGCGCCCGGTCCAGGCGGCGCCGCGCCACCCAGCCCGACGGCGGCATGCCGAACGAGACGCGGAACATGCGCGCCAAGTGGAATTCCGACAGGCAGGCAACCTGCGCCAGTTCGCCCAGCGTGATGGGGCGCGCCAGGTGCGCGTCGATGTAATCGGCCAGCCGGCGCCGCACGGCCGGCGACAGGCCGCCGCGCAGGCGCGCGCCGGGATCGGTCATGGCTTGCGACTGCAGCAGTTCCGACAGCGCCGCGTGCGTGATTTCATTGACGCGCAACAGCGCATCGGCGCCCTGCCACGGCGTGGCCACCAATTGTTCGCACAGCGCCAAGAGGCGCGGATGCTCGAAATACGTGCGGTCGGCCAGGGTCAGTTCGCGCGGTTCGCGGTCCAGCTCCAGCACGGCGCGGCTGGTGAAGTGTTCGGGCATGAAATACACGTGGAGCAGGCGCAGCTTGCCGCGCACCATCCACGACGATTCATGCCAGTCGGGCAACGTGCACAGCCGGTTTGGCCCGCCGTACAGCCCAGGCGCACCGTTGCGCTCGGTGCGGTGGCCGCCGCCCAGGTAGCACGAAAACGTGTGGTGGCCCGGCTGCGAATAAATGGTTTCCGCCTCGACGGTTTCGCGCTGCCAGATCGCCGCCGCGATGCCGTCGCCCAGCCACGCAAAGCGTTCCAGGGTCGCGTCGGTGCCGCGCATGGTCTTGAAGACGGCATGCGAAATCGCGTCCGCGCCGGGCGCGAACGATGCCGGCACGGCGGCTGCGGCCAGGACGCCGGCAGTGGAAACCTTGGAGGGAAAAGTGGCCATGCAGCCAGTCTAGCATTGGCCGGATGCGCTTGCCGGCCGCCGCGAAAAAGACCGCAAGATCAGACAATCGCGTCGTCAATTGCGCAAAACCAGACAAGCGCGCCCGCGCCGCGCCATGCAAGATTGCCTTTCAGCTGCCGCACCAGGCCGTGATGCCTGGACAACAGCTGTTTATCGAATAAGGATGACCATGAACGCTTTTCTGTACCTGCTTACCGTCCTGATCTGGGGTACCACCTGGATCGCCATCAAATTCCAGCTGGGCGTGGTGCCGGCGCCGGTCTCGATTGCCTATCGTTTCTGGCTGGCCGCGGCCGTGCTGTTGATTGTCCTGCAAGTGCTGCGCAAGCCCGTGTGGCCGCCGCGCGCCGCGTGGCGCTACCTGCTGGCGCAGGGACTGGCGCTGTTTTGCTGCAATTTCCTGTGCTTTTATTACGCCAGCCAGTGGGTGCCGAGCGGGCTGGTGGCGGTGGTGTTTTCCACCGCGCCGATCCTCAACGCCCTGAACGGCCGCCTGTTCCTGGGACGCGCCATCAAGCCGCAAGTGGTGGCGGGCGCCCTGCTTGGGCTGGCCGGGATTGCGCTGTTGTTCCTGCCGCAAATGCGGGGCCACTGGAATGACAGCGGCATGCTGGCCGGTTTGGCCCTGGCGCTGATGGGCACACTGTGCTTTTCCACCGGCAACCTGCTGTCGAGCCGCATGCAGGCGCTCGGCCTGACGCCATGGATGACCAACAGCTGGGCCATGCTGATCGGCGCCTCCATCTTGACGTGCGGCGCGCTGGCGCTGGGCATGCCGTTCACGTTCGAGCCCAATGCGCGCTATGTGGGTTCGCTGCTGTACCTGGCGGTTCCCGGTTCCGTGATTGCCTTTACCGCCTACCTGTTGCTGGTCGGCCGCATCGGTCCCGACCGCGCGGCCTATTCCACAGTATTATTCCCCATCGTGGCGCTGACCGTGTCCACGGTCTTCGAAGGCTACCACTGGACCGCGGCCGCGCTGGCGGGGCTGGCGCTGGTCTTGGCGGGCAACCTGCTGGCCTTCATGCCGGGGCTGCCCAAGCCTTTCAACAAACCCGCACTGGAATAGGAGCACTGATGGAGCAACCGGCAGTTGGCAAGACTTTCGCGAAAACCGCAACGATTGCAACGGCGCTGGCAATCGC
The DNA here is from genome assembly GCA_966211685.1 of uncultured Pseudoduganella sp. Taxonomy (GTDB): domain Bacteria; phylum Pseudomonadota; class Gammaproteobacteria; order Burkholderiales; family Burkholderiaceae_D; genus Rugamonas. The sequence goes on along the minus strand of CBIHOX010000190.1, from coordinate 7,805 downwards.
CACCTTCCTGCCGGCCGCCGCCTGGGCTGCCGCCCCTGCGGACACCGTCTACCGCAACGGCCACGTCTACACCATCGATGCCGGCAACAGCGTGCAGCAGGCGCTGGCCGTGCGCGCCGGCCGCATCGCCTACGTCGGCGATGACGATGGCGTGCAGGCGCACATCGGCAAGCGCACCCGCGTGGTGGACTTGCAGGGCCGCATGCTGATGCCGGGCCTGGTCGACGCCCACATGCACCCGCAATCGGGCGGTTCGCGCCTGCTCAATTGCAGCCTCGATTACCAGCGCCTGACGGTGCCGCAATTCCAGGCCCGCATCCAGGCTTGCCTGGACAAGGAAAAGGATGACCCGAAGCGCTGGCTGATCGTGGTCAACTGGTTCCAGCAAGGCATGCAGCCGGAAAACGCCGACATGACGCACGCCGTGCTCGACGCGCTGAAGACCAGCCGCCCTATCGTCGTGCGCTCGTCCTTCGGGCACTCGGTGCTGCTCAATGCCAAAGGCCTGCAACTGGCGAAAGTCACGCGCGACACCAAGGCGCCGCCGGCCGGCAAGATCGCGCGCGATGCGCAGGGCGAACCGACCGGCATCCTGGAAGACGCGGCGCAAGACCTGGCGATGGACTTGCTGCCGCCGCTGACGCCGAAGGAAAACCTGGCCGCCACCAGGGCCGCGCTGGACGCCATGCGGCGCCAGGGCGTGACCACCTTCCTCGACGCCTTCACCGATCCGGAAACACTGACCGCCTACCGCGACGTGCAGCGCGCCGGCAAATTGACGGCGCGCGCGCATTTCGCGGTACTGATCGACCACGACAAGGACGCTCCCGGCAAGCGCGTGGCCAACGCCGTGCGGCTGTCCAGACAATTCGACCAGGGCGAAGTGCGCCCCGCCCCCTCGATGCAGGTGCGCCACGCCAAGCTGTTCATGGATGGCGTGATATCGGCGCCCGCGTTCACCGGCGCAATGCTGGAACCGTACTGGATCAACCGCGGCACGGAACAGCAGCCGGACTGGGGACCGGGCCCGGACAAGGGACCGGACAGTTATTTCAGCCCGGCGCTGCTGCGCGCCACGCTGCAGGCGCTGGCCAGGGCCAGGCTCGATCCGCACATCCACACCGATGGCGACCGCGCCGTGCGCGACACGCTCGACGCGCTGCGCGACATCCGCGCGACCCCGGCCGGCAAGGCGCTGCGCGCCGCGCTGGCGCACGGTGAAATCATCGACCCGGCCGACTACCCGCGCTTCGCGCAACTCGATGCGACGCCGGTGCTGTCGTTCCAGTGGGCCAAGCCGGCGCCGGACACGATCGGCGCGCTGAAGGATTACATGGGCCCGCAACGCTACGAGACGGTGGAACCGCAGGCCGTGCTGCAGGCGGCCGGCGCGCGCATCGCGTTCGGCAGCGACTGGCCGGTCGATCCGCTGGACCAGTGGTTCGCATTGAAAGTCGCGGTGACCCGCACGGCGGCGCCGGATGCGGGACCGGAATACGCGGGGCGCCTGACGCGGCAACCCGGCATGGGTGTAGCCGACGCACTGCGCGCGATGACCATCAACGCGGCCTATACGTTGCGCATGGAGCGCCAGGTGGGATCGCTGGAAGTGGGCAAGCTGGCCGATTTCATCATCCTCGACCGCAATGTGTTCGACATCGCGCCCGAAGACCTGGCCAACGTGAAAGTGGAACAGACGGTGGTGGGTGGGCGCACCGTCTGGCCGTGACGCTTATTTTTTCGTGAACACCAGGTCCCACACGCCGTGGCCGAGTTTCAGGCCGCGGTTTTCGAACTTGGTCAGCGGGCGGTAGGCCGGTTGCGGCGCATAGCCGTCTGCCGTGTTTTGCAGGCCCGGTTCGCTGCCCAGCACGTCCAGCATCTGCACCGCGTAGTCTTCCCAGTCGGTGGCGCAGTGGATATAGCCGCCCGGCGCCAGCTTTTGCACCAGGTGCCGCACGAACGGCGCCTGGATCAGGCGGCGCTTGTTGTGGCGCGCCTTGTGCCATGGGTCCGGGAAGAAGATGTGCACGCCGGCCAGCGACTGGTCGGGCACCATGAAGTTCAGCACTTCCACCGCGTCATGCTGGATGATGCGCAGGTTGGCCAGGTTTTGCTCGCCGATCAGTTTCAACAGGCTGCCCACGCCCGGCGTGTGCACTTCGACGCCGATGAAATCCTTGTCCGGCATGGCTGCCGCGATGTGCGCCGTGGTGCCGCCCATGCCGAAACCGATTTCCAGGATCACGGGCGCCTTGCGGCCGAACACCTGCTCGTAATCAAGCGGGGCTTTTTCATAGTTGACGAGGAACTTCGGGCCCTGCTCTTCCAGCGCGCGCGCCTGTCCGGTCGACAGGCGGCCGGCGCGCGTGACGAAACTGCGGATGCGGTGCTCGGTCGGGTCATACAGCATGCCGCGCGCAGGGCTGGCGGCGCCGGTATCAGGCGTGGTCTCAGGCTTGTTATCAGGCTTGCTATCAGGCGTATCGGAAGACATGGATGTGCATAAAAATCGAAGACAATCCACCATTATACGTCCGTTGCCGCCAACGTCTTCCAGCCTGCGATAATAACGCCCTCGTTATCCCTCCCCTGAGCACCATGATCGATGCACTCCTGCTGGCCGCCATGGCCCTGTCGCTGGCCGGCATGGCCTGGCTGCTGAAAAGCGGCTTCCGCCCGCCCGCGCCGCCGCCCTCCGCGTTGAAGGACATGCGCGCCTATACCCCGCCCGCCCCGCCGGCGCCCGCCGCGCACTGGTCGGACGGCGGCCGCCTGCAGACCGAGGTCGTGGCCGAGTCGCGCTATGCCGACACGGTGCGCGAACTGGCCGGGCCGCATGGCGACGACGGCGCCGATACCCGCCTGCAGGCCGTGCTGATGGTGGACCACGACAATCCCTACGATGACAAGCCGGTTGCCGTGTTTGCCGGCGGGCGCATGGTGGGCTACCTGGCGCCGAAGGATGCGCAAGCGTTCCGCGAACAGTTGGTGCGCAAGGAACTGGTGGGCCAGGCCGTCTCCTGCGACGCCGCCATCCGCGGCGGCAAACTGTGGAATGGCAAGCGGCTGGCGTACGCCGTGTGGCTCGATATCGAACCGCAGCGCTGATTGAGGACGCCGGCGCCGATTATCCCGGCCCCTGGTCTTGCCGGGGCGGATCGCCGTACGGCTGGCTGACAGGGCGCGCACCGCCCTACTGTGGCGCGGCCGCCAATCGCCGCCGGCTGCCGGCGTTAACGGCTTGTAAAGAATAACTTTCCGATAGTAATATCAAATTGAAAGCATTGTGATCCGGCGCGAGGCCGCAAGACACTGGCGCCGGTCGTTTACGTCCCGCTCCTGAAGGAGAAGCCCATGGCCGCCAATGGGAACAGCCAGCAGTCTTGCCAGCGCACCGACCAGCGGACTGCCGCCATCGTCCAGCACGCGATCGCGCTGATGTCCGTCGCTGGAGTCCAGGAAGCGGTACGCTACCTGCGCCGCTTCAATGTCGCACCGGAAACCATACAACGCATCGTGGGGAATGGCCGGCGCCGGCTGGGGCCTGTGCACAGCGGCGCGCGGTGAAAAGTGTGGAGCGGGTGAAGGGAATCGAACCCTCGTATGAAGCTTGGGAAGCTGCCGTTCTACCATTGAACTACACCCGCATGCCGTGCATTCTACGCGGGAATGCGCGGCATTGGCAAATCCGCAAGCCAATGGCGCGCGCGGTGCGTGTCATTCAGGCGCCTGCACCGTATAACCCCTGGCCTGCAAGTCCGCCAGCAAGCCGTTTGGCTTCACCAATTCACGCATCGACAACAGCGCGAACGTGCTGTTGTTGGCTGCCAGCGCCTTGTCGACGGCGGCCAGCCACGTGGTGCGCATGCGCTGCTGCACGTCTTTCAGGCCGCTCTGGTCGCGCATGCCGCCGGCGCCGAAGATGGCGTCATAGCAGGCTTGTTCCCGCGTGTTGAAATCGACCTTGCGGATCACGTCCATGTCGCCGATGGCCCAGGCCGCGGCACGCGCGCGCATGGCGCCGATCTCGCTTTCCACGCGGTCCAGTGTCTTGGCAAAGCAGGCCGCATCTTCCATCGGCGACTTCTTGAAGTGGCGCGCGGTCTTGCCGGGATTTTCCATGTCCATCTGCAAGTGCGTGGAAGTGAATTTCACGTTGTGCTGTTTGGCCAGCTTGTCGATGACCTTGGTGACGTACGCGCTGTTGGTCAGCCCGGCCTGGGCCAGCCCCTTCTGCATCAATTTCTCGCCCGCGAAGAAGGGGCGCAACCGTTCGACGCTGTCATCGGCCCCGATATACTTGTCTTTCAGCGCCAGCCAGCGCGCATAGGTGTCGGCCGGCAGCACATCCTTGAGGCGTGCGCCATCGGGATTGTTTTCCAGGCCGATGAGGAACGGCAGCGCCATCAGGCCGCCGAAAAAGCCCACTTCCAGTGAAAAGCCCGGCAACCCGATGTATTCCTGCGATTGCGCCAGGATGGTCTCCACCTGGTGCGAGCGCCATTCCATTTTTTCCGGCAGCGGGCCATAGACACCGAAGATCCACAGCACGTGGTCATCCTTGCTGACTTTCCACAATCCCGGTCCGGGACGCTGGCCGGAAATCTGCACCGTCTGCAATTCCGTGACGGCCGGCTCGCCCGGCTCCACCGCCGGCGCTGCCGGGGCTGCTGCGGGATCGGACTGGGACCATGCGGGCGCCATCGCGGCGCACAGGCACAGGGCGGGCAGCAAACGTTTCAACATCGGCACTCTCCTGAAAATGGGAATGCCATGTTACAACGGCAAAATTTCATTTTGACAATGAATGAGTTACAAAATGTTTTCGTGGCAACCGTAGCAAGAGAAGATTTGTCAAAGCCGCACGGCGGCGGTATCGTTCAGGCCCGGCCTCCTGCGCATTGCCATTCCATGCCCGCTTCCATGCCCGTCTCTGTTTCCGCTCCCGCGTCCGTCCCCGCGGTCACCCCTGTTTCGGCTCCCTTGCCTGCCCGTGTATCGCGACCCGCTTCGCTGTTTGCCGCCGCCGTGCTGTCGGTCACTGCGCCGGGCGCCCACGCGCAACCGGGCGCCGCCATTGCCGACAACATGCCCGCCTTCCATCAAGCGCTGAAAGCGCGCCTGGCGTTCCCGATGGCGTGGTCGCCGCAAGTGAAGGACCTGGCCGCGTGGCGCGCGGCGGGACGCGCCAGGGTGTGGGAAGCCACCCTGCAGGCGCCGGACCAGACGCCATTTTCGCCACGCGTGGTGTCGGAACAGGACCGCGGCCCGTACGTCGCGCAGGAAATCGAGTTCAGCATCACGCGCGACAGCCGGGTGCGCGCCCTGCTGCTGGCGCCGAAAGGCCAGGGCCCCTTCCCCGCCGCGCTGCTGCTGCACGACCATGGCGGCAAATTCGAGATCGGCAAGGAAAAGCTGGTGGCGCCGTGGGGCGATGCGGCGCGCAGCACACTGTCGCAGGCCTGGGCCGACAAGTACTTCGGCGGCCGCCACCTGGGCGACGAGCTGGCGCGGCGCGGCTACGTGGTGCTGGCTGCCGATGCGCTGGGCTGGGGCGACCGCGGTCCCCTGACGGGCGACGCGCAACAGGCGCTGGCCGCCAACAGTTTCAATCTCGGCACCTCGCTGGCCGGCATCCTGGCGCAGGAAGACGTGCGCGCCGCGGCCTTCCTGGCGTCGCAGCCGCAAGTGGACCGGCGCCGCGTGGCGGCCATCGGTTTTTCCATGGGCGCCTACCGCGCGTGGCAGGCGGCGGCGCTGTCGGACGACATTACCGCCGTGGTGGCGGCCAACTGGATGGCCACCACGGAAGGCTTGATGACGCCGGGGAATAACCAGCTGAAAGGCGGCTCGGCGTGGCACATGCTGCATCCGGGACTGGTGCGCTACCTCGATTATCCCGACGTGGCCAGCCTGGCCGCGCCCAAGCCCGCGCTGTTCATGGCCGGCGCCGGCGACCCGCTGTTCCCGGCCGCGTCGGCGCAGGCGGCGTTCAGCAAGATGGCGCAGGTATGGGCGGCTTGGCGGGCGCGCGAGCGCTTCGAGGCGCGCGTGCTGCCGCATGGGCACGTGTTTCCGCTGGCGGCGCAGGACGAAGCGTTTGACTGGCTGGACCGCCAGTTCCAGCGCGGCGATTAAGACACCAGGAGACCTTGCCGGAAAGGCTGCGGCGCCCGGCCGGGCCAACGTCAAGCGCGCAACAGCAGCAACGCCTGGTTCGGCAGGGAATTGGCTTGCGCCACCATGGCCATGCCGGCTTGCTGCAGGATCTGGTTGCGCGTCAATTGCATGGTTTCACTGGCGTAGTCGGTGTCACGGATGCGCGAGCGGGCGGCGCTGGCGTTTTCCACGCTGTTGACGAGGTTGTCGTGCGCGTGGCTGAGGCGGTTTTCCGTCGCACCCAGCATGGACCGCATCGCATTGATGCTGTCCAGTTTGCCGTCGATGAAATCCAGCATGCTCGAGGCGCTGGCTGCCGTGCTGAGGTCGATGGCGGGATCGCCGGAACCCACGGGACGCATCACCAGCTGGGTGGCGCCGGTCGGCTGCGGCGGGATGATGCCGCCGGCAAAACCCGCCGCGCCCGGATTGCTGCCGGCAATGGTCAAATCATCGGCATCGACCGACGCGGTATTGGTCAAGGTGACGGTGCCGTGGTGCATGGTGGCGGACAAGCCCAGCCCGGCCGCCGCCGAGCCGCCAATGGCAATGTCGCGGCCATCGACGGCTTCCAGTGTCAGCACGCCGCCGCTGGCGCTGGCCACCACGCCGGAACTACCGGCCGCGCCGCTGATGGCGCCGGCCGCCGCCGCGGCATACGCGGCCGCCGAGCCGCCGGCAAACGCGCCGATCGATACGCCGTTGATGGTCAAGTCGCCCGCCTGCGCGCCCCCGCTGCCGCCCACGTTGCCGGTCACCTTGTTTTCCGCCACGGCGGTGATGTCGGGCGCGTTGGCGTTGTTGATGGCGCGCGCCACGGCCCATGCGGAAAAACTGTTCTGGCCCGGATTGACGCCGGCCGACGAGGCCCCGACCACGGCGCCATTCAACACCAGGCTGCCGGCCGCCAGCGCGCCCTGCACCTGGCCCACGGCTTTCACCTGCATGACGGGCGTCTCCACCAGCCTGACTTCGGTCTGGTTGACCGGCAGCACGGCCGGTATCGCCAGCGAGACGGTCTGCCCGACCTTGTCGCCCACCTGGAAGTCTTCGCGGAATGAACCGTCAAGCAGGTTGAGGTTGTTGAAGCGCGCGCCGCGCACAATGTCGGCATTGGCCTTCATCAGCGCAGTGACTTCGCCCTGGATGGCCTTGCGGTCATCGTTGGTATAGGTACCGTTGGCCGCCTGCACCGCCAGTTCGCGGATGCGCTGGAAATTGTCGGCCAGCTGGCCAGCCGCGCCATCGGCCACCTGCAACAGTGAAATGCCGTCGTTGACGTTTTTTGCGGCCCGGTTCATGCCATTGACGCCGGCCGTCAAGCGCTCTGAAATCGACAGCCCCGCCGCATCATCCTTGGCGGAATTGATGCGCATGCCGGACGACAGCCGCGCCATGCTGACGCCAACATCGGTCCCCGAACGCAGCAAGCTGCGGCCGGCGGCCATTGCATCGATGTTGGTGTTGATTTGCATTTTTTCCAATTACCCGGGGAAAGGCGGTCCTACGCAGGGTAACGGCAAGTAAACACGGGGTCTTTAACTCATAGAAACAAGTTGAGTGAAAGAAAATTGGTGCCTGGCCCCTTTCGCAATATCGTTCGCATGGTGAACGATAGTGCTAAAAGGGCCAGGCACCCAAAT
>CBIHOX010000189.1:0-10469 GCA_966211685.1 uncultured Pseudoduganella sp. | reverse complement strand
CCATGAACACCATGAGCGATTACGCCATCGAGACCGACCGGCTGTGCCTGTACTACGGGCGCAAGACCGCGCTGGACCACCTGACCTTGCGCGTGCCGCGTGGCGGCATCCATGCCTTCATCGGCGCCAATGGCGCCGGCAAGTCGTCGCTGTTCCGCGTGCTGCTGGGATTCGAGCGCGCCGACGCCGGCAGCGCGCGCGTGCTGGGCCACGACTGCGGCAGCCTGCCGCCCGCGCTGCGCGCACGCATCGGCTTCGTCAACGAAGAACATACGCTGCCGCTGTGGATGCGGGTGCGCGAGGTGCACCAAATGCAGCGGCGCCATTATCCGCACTGGAACGAGGCGCGTTATGGGGAGGTGCTGCGCCATTTCAATGTCACGGCCGGGCAACGCATCGACGAACTGTCGCGCGGTGAACGGGCCGGCTTGAATCTCGCGCTGGCGCTGGCGCAATGCCCGGCATTGCTGGTTCTCGACGAACCCACGCTGGGCCTCGATGTCGTGGCCAAGCGCGTATTCCTCGACACGCTGCTGGAAGTCACGCAGGACGATCCGGCCGCCACCATCGTGTATTGCTCGCACCAGATGGATGAAATCGAGCGCGTTGCCGACAACCTCGTGATCCTCGAACATGGCGCGCTGCGCTACATGAATGGCCCCGGTGACTTTTGCGAAAAAGTCCGCCTGTGGGCCGCGGTCTTCCCCGGCAAGGCGCCCGATGTATGGCCATTGCCGGGCGTGCTGCAAGTGCAGACCATGGAAGGCTGCACGCACGTGGTGGTGTTCGACCAGGATGAGCAGTTCGGCGCACGCCTCAAGCTGCTGGGCGCGCAATCCGTGCAATCCATGCCGCTGGGCCTGGACCGCGCCGTCAATGCTTTCCTGACCCATGGCCATGCCGGCAGCGCCCAGGCGCGCCGCGCCGCATAAGGAGTTCCCATGCTTGAACTGTACCGCTCCGAATTACGCCGTTTCGGCAAAGGCGTGGCCATCTATGGCCTGGCCCACCTGCTGGTGCTGGCCATGCTGCACCAGGTCGTGGATGTGATCAGCGGGCCGTCTGAATTCCAGATCATCTTGCTGGTGTGGAGCATGCTGTCGGGCCTGGGCCTGGCGCTGTACCAGTTCGGCACCTACCGCAAGCCGGGCCGCTGGATCTGGCTGCTGCACCGGCCCGTGCACCGCGCCCATATCCTGGCGGCGCTGGCCATGACGGCGTTGACCTGGGCTGTGCTAGCCGTGGCGCTGCCCATGTTCACGGTGCTGGCCTTCCAGGAGCACGTCATGCGCCACGTGGTCGATGCGCGCCATTATGCCGGCGCGGCCTATCTGGCCCTGGCCGCGCTGTCGGCATGGATGGCGGGCGGCTACGTCATGCTGCAGCGCAGCCGCTGGGCGTTCGTGGTGCTGGTGCTGCCGCCGATATTGACGATGCACCAGGCCAGCGCCGCCACGGTGTTGGGCCTGGGTGTGGCGTGCAATGCGCTGATGCTGTTGCTGCTGTATTCCGTGTTCCGGCCCAGCCGCCACGTGGGCGACGACGCGGCCGCCGTTGCCGGCAGCGCCCTGCCGCTGCAATTGTGCATCTACTGCGTGCTGTTGTGGGTCGGTTCGACCGTATTCCAGGCGGGTCAGCTTGCCGCCGGCGTCCATCCGCAACTGAACGACAACGTCCGCCCGGACAGCCTTGCCGCGGCCCGCGATGCGATGCCGGCGGACGCCATCCGCGCCGCGCTGGCAACCAGCAACGATCCGCGCGCGGCGGCGTGGCGCGCCATGCTCGTCCGGCAATACCTGCCATGGACAGGGCTCGACGAGCGGATGTACCTGGTGCGGCAGCATACGGTGCGCGGCGCCCTCGTGTCCAACGGCGGCAATTTTTCCCAGGCCGACAACAGCCGCTGGACCTTCAGCCACGACCGCATGAAGTACCACGGAGAAGGCCGTCCCGGCCGCGCCAGCCTGGGATGGCTCGATGCCGGCGGCGTCCCCTTCCCCGCGCCGCCCGCCGCAGCAGAGTTCCGGGAACATGTGTACTTCGTCGGCGCACAGGACCTCCATGCCATGGCCAAGACCGGGCGCGATCCGCGGCACCTGCTGCGTCTCGACGGCGCCGAGCAGTTCTACAGCGGCGCCGTGGAACTGGGCAGTCACCGGCTGGCCTTGACCACCCGCCGTCTGGTGATGTTCGATGAGACAGGAAAGCAGTTGGCGCAAATCCGCCTGCCGCTGCCGGCCGCCGACCTTGAGAGCGTTTCCGCGGCCCGGGTGCCCGATGGCGTGCTGGTGTCGCTGATTCATGGCCACCGCCAGCGCGACGGGGTGCCGGCGGCGCCGCAGATCGTCTACCTGATCGATCCCGCCGGGGGCGTGCAGGAAGTGGCGCGCCGTGAATTACAGCACGACTTCCCGGCGCTGTACGAACACAAGGACTGGTGGCTGTCGCCCGTGCTCTATACGCTGGCCGGCTTGCCGGCAGTATTGATCGACAACGGTACGCCAGCCGATGCCGACACCAGTCGGTACGCGCCGCTGTCGCGCGCCCGCCCGGCTGGCGCATGGATCGCCGCCGCCGCGCTGGCGCTGCTGTCGGCAGCCGGCGCGTGCTGGTGGCTGCGCGCCACACGGGCTATGACGCGCGAGCGCCTCGCATGGCTGGCGGCGTGCCTGGTGCTGGGCTTGCCTGCGCTGCTGTCGCTCATGATGCTGCGGCCGCGCGAGCACGCCACGGTCCGCGCCGGCAGGCCAGCGATGGCGGCGGCCGTGTAACGCGGACGGCCCGCACCTGGCCGCCAGAGCAGCGAGCCGTGGCGGCTGCCGTGACAGCGCTTATTTCTTCTGCGCTTCCTGCCGCGCCTCGCGCGCGGTTTCCTGCATTTTTTCGCCGGCTTTTTCGAGCTTTTCACCCGCCGCTTCGGTCGCATCGTTGATCTTGTCGCGTGTGATGGCGGCGGCTTGCTTCAACTCCTTGCCGGCCTCGTGCGCGGCCTCCTTCAACTCGGCGCCGGTCTGCTTGAGCTCGGTCCCGGCCTGTTTCAGTTCGGCGTTGGCCTGCTGCGTGGCTTCATCGATCTTGCGGCCGGCCTCCTCGACCGGCCCGGCTTCGCGGCGCTGGCAACCCGACAAGACGGCCGCCAGCATGGCAATCGCCAGGGCGGCATAAAAGAAATTTGCTGGTTTCATGATGATTCTCCTGTGTTGTTCAGCATACACCTGACGTGCCGCAACACGATTGACAAGGGTGTAACAAAATTCGACAATAGAACGACCGTTCACTTTTTATTCAGGAGCTGCCCATGGCTGCCGTCGCCCGCCGTATCTGCCCACTCTGCGAGGCCGCCTGCGGCCTGGAAATCGAACACGAAGACGGCAAGGTCAACAAGATACGGGGCGACGAGGCGGACGTGTTCAGCGCCGGCTTCCTGTGCCCGAAAGCCGTCAGCCTGAAGGACTTGCATGAAGACGGCGACCGCCTGCGCACTCCGCTGATCAAGCGCGACGGCCGCTTCGAAAGCGCCACCTGGGAAGAAGCGTATGCGGAAATCGCGCGCCGCCTGCCGCCCATCATCGCGCGCGACGGCCGCGACGCGGTGGCCACCGTGCTGGGCAATCCGGTCTCCCACAAGATGAGCCTGATGCTGTATTTCCCGCGCCTGGCAAAAGCGCTTGGCACGAAAAACATGTATTCGGCGTCCAGCGTCGACCAGGTGCCGAAAATGCTGTCGTGCGGCTTGATGTATGGCGCCTGGCTGTCGGTGCCGGTGCCCGATATCGCGCGCAGCGATTACCTGCTGATCCTGGGTGCGAACCCCATGGTATCGAACGGCAGCCTGTGGACCGTGCCGGATTTCCGCGGCAAGGCCAAGGCGCTGCGGGCGCGCGGCGGGCGCATCGTCGTGATCGACCCGCGCCGCACCGAGACCGCGGAAGTAGCCGATGCACACCACTTCATCCGCCCCGGCGCCGACGTGTTCCTGTTGCTGGGCATGGCGCATGCGCTGTTCGAGGAAAACCTCGTCCAGCCGGGCCGCCTGGCCGGCCATCTGCAGGGACTGGAAGCCGTGCAGGCCGCCGTGCAGCCTTACCCCCCTGAACGCGTGGCGGCGCGCTGCGGCATCGATGCCGCCGCCATCCGCCAGCTGGCGCGCGACCTGGCCGGCGCGCGGCGCGGCGCCATCTATGGCCGCATCGGCACCTGCACGCAGCAGTACGGCACGTTGGCGTCGTGGCTGATCGACGTGCTCAATATCCTGACCGGCCACCTCGACGAGGAAGGCGGCATGATGTTCCCGAAAGCCGCCGCCTTTGCCGCCAATACGCGCGGCAAGCCGGGCAGCGGACGCGGCGTGGCCTATGGCCGCTACCGCAGCCGGGTGTCGGGCGCGCCGGAAGTGGCCGGCGAATTGCCGGTCACGTGCCTGGCCGAGGAAATCGATACGCCGGGACCGGGCCAGGTGAAGGCGCTGATCACCATTGCCGGCAACCCGGTGCTGTCCGCCCCCAACGGGCCGCGCCTGGCGCAGGCGCTCGACCGCCTGGAATTCATGGTCAGCATGGACATCTACCTCAATGAAACGTCGCGCCATGCCGACGTGATTCTGCCCGGCGTGTCGCCGCTGGAAGATGCGCATTACGACGTCACATTCACGCAATTCTCGCACCACAACCATGCGCGCTACAGCGCGCCCGTGCTGCCGCGCAGCGCCGGCACGCCGGACGAGTGGGAAAGCCTGCTGCGCCTGGCCGCCATCGTGCAGGGCCAGGGGGCAAACGCCGACATTGCGCAGCTTGACGACGCGCTGTTGCGCGAAGACCTCGACAAAAGCGTGGGGCCGCTGGCCGGCGCCGTGATGGACATGCTGGCGCCGCAGCGCGGTGTGGAGCGCCTGCTCGACCTGGGCTTGCGCAGCGGTCCGTATGGCGACCAGTTTGGCCGCGTACCGGGCGGCCTGACGTTGCAAAAGGTGCGCGCCGCGCCGTCCGGCATCGACCTGGGACCGATGACGCAGCGCATACCCGAGATGTTGCGCACACCGTCCGGCAAGATCGAACTGGCGCCGCAACTATTGCTGGACGACCTGGCGCGCGTGGCGGCCGCGCTCGATGAGCCGGCGCCGGAACTGGTGGTGATCGGCCGCCGCCAACTGCGTTCCAACAACAGCTGGATGCACAACCTGCCGGTGCTGGCCAAGGGCGCTTACCGCTGCACGGCGCTGGTGCACCCGCACGATGCGGCGCGCCTGGACCTGGCCAACGGCGCCAACGCGCAGTTGCGCAATGGCGAACGCGCCATCACGGTCCAGGTCGAGTACGACGACGGCATGATGCCAGGCGTGGTCAGCCTGCCGCATGGCTGGGGCCACGATTTGCCCGGGGCGCAATTGCAACTGGCGGCGCAGCGGCCCGGGGTGAACCTGAACGCCATCCTCGATGAAAACCTGCGCGACCCGCTGTCCGGCAACGCCGTGCTGTCGGGGGTGGCGGTGAACTTGACACCAATTTCTTGATGATTATTAATTGGTGCACCGCAATGATTTTCTTTATTTAATTTCCAGATTTTATTAAATACCTCGAACGCAAACACGTTTGAAATAAATTAAACATCCTTCGGATTCTTAATATATTATTCGGCACTGTGTTTTGTGCGCGGCACCACTCGCCCTTGAATAAGGAAGAGCAAACGCGACAATACACAGTGGCCGAGAGATTTATTTCAAATCTGAATGTTATTTTTGTTTAACTTTGCTTGAGGTATTTATGTATCCATTTACGAAATCTGTTACCCCCGCTGTGCGCAGCCACCTGGACGCACAAACCGCTTTCCTGAACGATGTGTCGAAATCCATCTTCAATTCGTTCCAGCAATTTCAAAACCTGAACCTGCAATTGATGCAGACGATGCTGGAAGAAACCACCATCGCCAGCAAACAATTGCTGACGGCCGACCAGCATACCGACATCATTGACGCCGCCGCGTCGCGCGCCCAGCCGACCGCGGACAAAGTGCGTGCTTACCAACAGCATCTGTCACGCCTGGCGGCCGATACCCAGGTGGAACTGTCGCGTGTCGCCGAAGAGCATGTGCAGGAAACGTCCGGTACCGCCAAGGCCCTGGCCGAGGAAGTCGCCCGTACCGCTGTTGAAGATACGGAACGCCATATCCAGAAGCAGGAAGAATCGATCCACCAATTCTCCGATCCATTCGTCAAGGGCGGCCCCCGCCGCAGCAGCGGCAGCACCACCGTACGCGGTACCGCCAGCATGCAAAGCGGCTCCGGCGGCAATACCCAGGGTGGTTCGGCAGGCGCCAGCCAAAGCGGCGGGAAACAAAGTTGATCTATTAACCAGCCCCCATCAATTTGAATAAGAATAGAATGCGACTATTTTATTGAACCCGCAATCCCGTATTGCGGGTTTATTTAAAACTGCAGAGCCTGGATTAAAAAATTTCTTGATGGCGCGCTGCAGCACGCCAATTCCTCATCGAAGACCGCCATACCGCCCGGCCTTTACCATTGCCAGTAATACCCTCCGGCAGCCACCCTCGATGCACGCAGCCCAATGACCGGTGTCATGGCGTATTGCATGTGTATTATTGTAGTGATACACTGATTCACATATTCATACACCCGAGGACCAGCATGACCACCACGACCCGGCGCGACGCCGCATTAGCCCTCATGGCCAATACCGGTATCTTGAAGAGCAATTACTACCCGCCCATCGTGCGCCTGCTGTGGCGCCTGGGCTTTGCCATGCCGCTGCCGCACTTCGTCAGCTTTGGCCGGGTGGCGCTGGTCAGCGGCGTATTCTTCGGCGCAGCCTGGGCCGTGATGATGACGCTGGTGGTGGCGCCCGTGCCCTTGAGCCCGATGCATTCCCTGCTGGCCGCATTGGGCGGTGGCGCGTTCTTCGGCCTGTCCATGGCGCTGTATTACGCCCATGGCCGCCGCAAGCACAAGCTGCCGCTGTGGCGCGACCTGCCCGGCGCCTGAGATGGAATTCGAGATCGCGCCGGCCTCGCCGGTGCCGATTTACCGCCAGATCGTCGACCAGGTGCGCCGCCTGGTCGCGGGCGGCCAGCTGCAACCGGGCCAGGAATTGCCATCGGTGCGCGCGGTCGCGCAACAGCATGCGATCAACCCGATGACCGTCAGCAAGGCCTACAGCCTGCTGGAAGCCGAAGGCGTGCTGACGCGCCGGCGCGGCGTCGGCATGGCGGTGGCTGACGGGCCGGCCGCCGCCGTACCGGTCGACAAGGCCGCGCTGTTGCGCCCCGCGCTGGAAGCGGCCGCGCAAACCGCACACCAGCTGGGCTTCACCACGGCCGAAGCCCTGCAACTCTTTGAACAATACCTCGACAGGAAAAGCCATGAATGACGCCGCCATCCACGCCAGTTACCTGACCCTGCGCCGCCAGGGCGCCAAGGTGCTGGACAACGTCACGCTCGACATTCCCGCCGGCGCCGTGGTCGGCCTGGCCGGGCGCAATGGCGCCGGCAAGTCCACCCTGCTGCGCTGCCTGGCCGGGCTGGCCGTGCCGGACGAAGGCAGCGCTTCCCTGCTGGGCTGCCCGTCGCTGCAATTGACCGACGCGGTGCGCGAACGCATCGGCTACGTGGCGCAGACGCCGGATTTGTTTGAATGGATGTCGGTGCGGGAACACTTGTTCACCATCGGCCGCGCGTATCCGCGCTGGGATGAACAGCGCTGCCTGGCGCTGGCCGCGCGGCTGGACTTGCCGCTCGATGCCCGGGTATCGGCGCTGTCCGGCGGTGACCAGCAAAAGCTGTCGGTGGTGCTGGCGCTGGCGCATGATCCGGACGTGCTGCTGTGCGACGAACCCGTGTCCAGCCTGGACCCGATGACGCGCCGCGAATTCATGCGCGCCCTCTTCGGCGGCGAGCGAACCGATGCGGCCGGCAATGTACTCGACCAAGCGCGCACCGTCGTCATTTCCAGCCATATCCTGTCCGACCTGGAACGCGTGGTGACCCATGTCGCGTTTATCCGCGCGGGCCGGCTGCAACTGGTCGACAGCTGGGACGCGATGCTGGAATGCTACCGGCTGATCCCCGCCGCGATCAGCAACGGCCCGGTGCCGCCGGACGCCGTGGTGCACCACACGGCTGCCGGCCAGCGCCTGGTCGACACGCGCCGCGCCCCGGCGTTGGCCGGCACTGGGCGGCCGCTGTCGCTCGATGAAATGTTCGTGGAACTCAATTCGTGAACCGCCCGGGATCGATGCCGGTCTATCCGGCCGGATACGCGACCGGTGGCCGCTGCGCGCTGGCGCTGGTGATCCTGCTGTGCCTGGTGCTGCTGATCGCCGTCATTGCCGACACCCCTCCACCCGCCGCCGTGACGTTTGCCATGTTCGTGGCGTGCGCCGTGCAAACCCTGGCCGCCTCGCTGCAAGGCCATGCGCTGGGCCTGACCATACCGGCAGCGCTGGGGCGCAGCGGCATGTTGCCGCAATGCGCCGGCATCGTGCTGCGCGCCGGCCTGCTGGCGCTGCTGTTGTACGCGGGCGCCATCGCGGTTTTTCCTGCGGCGCTGGCCTGGTTTGCATCGCTGCCAGCCGGCTTGCTGCTGTTGTGCACGCTGGCGTGGCCGGCGCTGGCGGCGGCAAACCGCCTTTGGACGCCGCAGCGCCTGCTCAACGCCATGCGTCTGGCCTGACACATCCACGATGGAATACACCATGAACCCGCTTCCTCTACTGATTCACTCCCTGCGTAACGAACCCGCGCGCGCGTTGCCCTGCATCCTGGCCATGGCTGGCGCGGTCGCGCTGCTGGCGGCGCCTGCGCAAAAGCAGGAAAACCTCGCGCTGGCCCTGCTGTGGCTGGTCGTCGCCATGCTGATGTTCGTGGCCGGCAGCGCCGCCACGCGGCTGACGCAGGCAGGCCGCGTGCTGGCGCAGCGGCCTGCGCCGGGCGCGGTATGGTCGCGCAGCGTCAGCACCAGCCTGGCCGGCACCACCGCGCAAGTGGTGGCGCTGCTTGCCGTGCTGGCCTTGCCTTGGGCGCTGGGGGGCAAGGGACGCTGGCCGCTGCTGGCCAGCGCCGCCATGCTGTCGGCCGCCGCCTGCGCCGGCACGCTGTTGTCCGCCCTGCGTTCCGGCCTGCTGCTGCGTTTGTCCAGCCGCGCCGCCGGCCTGGCGGCGCTGGCTGTCATATTGGCGTACGCGGTCTCCGGCCACGCCTTGCTGGCTGCCGCCGCAAGCTGGCCTGCACCGGTATTATGGGCGTCGACGCTGAGCTGGCCCATGATGGCGTGGGCGCTGCGCCGGCATTGGCGCGCGCCGCCCGCCGCGTTGATGCAAGCGGCGGCGCCAGCGAAGGCCGATCAGGCGCAACTTCCCGACTGGATCGTCGGCCTGTCGCGGCGCGTGCCCCTGCAACCGCTGCAGCGCGGCGCGCTGTGGCAAACCAGTGTCCTGAGCGGCCTGCAAATGGCCCTGGCCATGCTGGGCGCCGGCATGCGCGAAGGCGCGGCGCTGGGCAACCCGGTGACGGTGGGACATGTACTGTCGCTGGTCTGCTTCGTGCCGGCCGCGATCCTGGCGGTCAGCATGCGCGACTTGCACTGGCGTACACTGTTGTTGCCGGGCGGCGTACGCCCACGATCGCTGGCGTTCCGTATTTACAAGACCACGCTGCGGTTTGCCGCGGGCATGCTGGCCAGTGGAATGGTTGGTGTCATGCTGTGCGACTATCTGCTGCTGGGCAAGGATACGGCCGCCTTGCTGGCCAGCCTGCAGCACTGGGTGATCCTCGCCATGGAAGTGCCATTGCTGGCGGCAGTGGCGGTATTGCTGACGGCCTTGCCGCGTCCGCCCGTGACGCTGTGGTGCAGCCTGCTGGCGGCCGTTGCCGCTTACCTGGCCTGCCAGTTGACCAAGCTGGGCACGGCGCCCATCCCGGCGCTGCAGGCCGGACCCGCGTATGCCGCGCTGATGCTGGGGCTGGCGGCCGTGGTCATGCTGATTGCCGGCCGCGTATGGACGCCGCGCCGCCTGCTGCCTTACCTGCCCGAACGCCCCACTGGCGCCGCGTTCGGCAACGCGCGCTGAGCGCTGCCTGCCAGCCGGGTTCGAAATCCCCCCCCGGCGCCAACCCGTGTTGTCGAAGCGCCGCGGCGGATGCAGCGGCGCCGCGAGCGGTTCAGCGCTGCGCCAGCAACGCGGCATCGCCGCTGCCGCTGTACGCCACCTGGAACATGGCGGCGCGGCGCGCCACTTCGCGTCCGTCGAGCAGCAGCACGGATTGCACCGTGTACTGGCCCTGCTCCATGCCGCGCGGGATTTTGTAGACGCCCACTGCGCGGTATTGCCCGGCGCCGTCGACCCGTTCCACCTTGGCGATTTGCGGCGTGTCGGACGCCTTTTCACCATTGGCCTTGTACAAGGTCATGCTTTGCACGACTTCCGGCACGCGGTTCGACTGGCCATACAGCTTGATG
>CBIHOX010000188.1:0-10774 GCA_966211685.1 uncultured Pseudoduganella sp. | reverse complement strand
AAGATCGCGAAACAGACGTCGTCGCCCGGATTGGCGTGGGAAATGACGGGAGCGAAGGCTGAGACAGCCAGGCCTGCCAGGCTGGGTAAATAGCGTATGGATTTCATTCAGGAAGTTATATTTAATAAAACAATGCAAAAAATATAACATAATGGCCGGAAATTATCTAATGGTTAATAATATTTTTATTGCAATTATTGGCGCGCATGTCAGTTTGTACCTGACTCAGGGGCAAACTGGTAGATGCCGGTAAGAATGTATTCATGATCTGCGTAGCTCAGTTAATTCCTTGTGCCACGTCAATCTCGCATGCGAAAAAGCAGCAATGATTATCCAGTCAGCTTGCGCAATTTAACAATTCAGTGTTGCAAATATCGTTTCCATGCAGATTCTATAAGCTATTCTTCCTGCTAACTCACTTGCATTTCACAATGTTTGTGTTGTTGCAATGTGACAGTTTTTTCATTGTTTTTAGTTCATGATTGCACGCATTGACCAGCCGGGGAGATGCCATGAGCGTGCGCAGGGGGATGAACATACTGGACTTGTTGCCGATGACCACAGGCTTGGCGCCCGTGGTGCCAGACGGCATCCTTGAGCAAATTGCCTTGCTCAACATCGTCGACCACCGCTCGACCGCCAGCCCCGGTTTTTACCTGCATGAGGGGACGCTGCAATCGATCGCCGACCAGTTCGACCTGAACACGGCCAATTGGATGTTGAGCGTGCCCGGTGTCGCCACCGGCTTGCCGTTCCGGCTGTCGGTGGCGCGCCCGCCGGCATTCCCCGCGACGTCGGGCGGTGTGCCGGCGCCGGGCGACTTCGTGCAGGAAGACATCCCCGTGCAATGGGCGCTCGACATCAAGGTCAACCCGGTGTCGGTCGTCCTGCCGGGCTTGAACGCGGCCACCATCAACAGCAGCGACCCCATGAAAACGCCGTCGCTGCAGGCTGCCGGCGGCCCGCCGGCGGCGCGCCGCGTCACGCTGCAGGCGTCGTGCGTGCTGCGCATCAGCGGCGGCAATGGCGGCACCCTGGTGCAATTGATGGACGCGCCCGATCCACTGGACCCGAACGCGCCGTCCGGCGGCGTGGTGCGCGCCAACATGCAGCCCAACACGGCGGTGATCGGCAATTCGCAATTCGGCTTCAAGCTCGATACCCTGGTGGCCGACGTCTCGCCCACCTTCACCCCGGCGGAAATCGAGGCGCGCGGCAAGGATGAGAGTTTCATGGGCATTTCGCTCAAGGAATTGACGTTCTTCCTGCCGCTCAATACGCCGCTGGTCGACAACATGACTGTCGGCGGGCGCGATTTGCTGGTCGGCGTGCCGTTCGGCATGCAGGGGGAAATCGCGGCCGATTTCAGCAAGGATTTCCCGCAACACCTCAACACCTACCTGACCATCGAACAGTTCGACGCCGGCACGCTGTCCGGCGTCCCGGTGCAAACCAATCCGCCGCTGTATGCGTACGCCGTGCCGACCGGGCCGCAGGCGCAACTGCAGCGCGTGCGCGCCAAGTTCAACCTCAACGCCACGATCGGCGGCGGTGTGGCCGACATGAAAGTCATCGGCGTCTGGTGGGAAATCCCCGGCGGCATCGAAGGCAACAGCGACACCACGCCGTGGTTCGATGCGCCGACCGACGCCGTGCTGCGCTACCGGCTGCGCGTGGTGGACGCCACCCTGGTCGGCCAGCCGGCGGCGCAACCGAGCCTGCCCAGCGCGATCCCGTCGGGCCAGACCGAACTGCAGCAAATCACCGTGACGTTCCCGCGCCAGAGCGGCAGTCCCAGCGGCGATCCGCCCATCGTCGACGCCAGCGCCAATGGCGGCCCGCTGCGCCACAACGTGCTGCACCTGCGCGGGCCGGCGCATTTGCTGCGGCAGGTGGCGCTGCAGACGCGCAACCAGGCCATCGCGGTGCGCTGGACCCTGGGCGGCGGCAGCGTGCCGGTGGTGGCGCGCTCGAGTTCCACCTTCACCCTGGCCGGGCTGCCCAATGGCGCCGGCCCGTTCGAATTGCTGGTCACCGACGACAACGGCGAGCCGGGCGACACGCAGGGCGTGCGCCGCATCCGCATCGACGTGACGCCGGCCGGCCCGCTGGCCATCGGCCACCAGGAAACCGACGCCGCCGCCTCGCCCGGCCTGGTGTCGCTGGAAGGCGAGCCCGCGCCATTGCAGCCGACCCGTATCAGCGACACGTTCCTGGCGCGCGAATACCACACCACCGGCGCCCGCTCTACCGCGCCGGCGCCGGCCACCCTGGCCGGCGCCAAGGTCACTACCCAGCAGGGCACCGACGCCGAAGTCGAAGTGCTGGTGCCGTCCGGCGACAACACGCCGGTGCCGGTACCGCCCACGCAAGTCTATGTCACGCGCACGGTGCAGGTGCTGTACCAGTATGGCGAGTCGACCCCGATCGCGCTCAAGAACGAGGATGAAAACGTCACGGCCGCCCCGCCGGGACAGAGCCTGCAAAAGCACCAGCCGCTGGCCTATCCGATGGCGATCAACTTCCAGGGCCGCAACGGCCCGCCGGGCGCGACCCTGGAACAGCAGGTCGCCGCGTGGATCGCCGGACTGGAAGCGGCCAACCCCGGCGTGGACCGCAAGTTCTACGTGGTGGGCCGCACCGATGACCTGTGGTACGGCGCCAACCAGGTCACCAACCAGCAAAAGAACGATGAACTGGCCGACCAGCGCAAGGAACGCGCGATGGCCGCCGTGCTGGCCGTGGTCAACGACCCGGCGCGCGTGATGGGCCGGCGCGAAACCGAGGCGCCCGTGAATTGGCCGACCACGCTGCAGGGCGCGCCGCAGCGCATGCTCGATACGCGCCGCCTGGCGCTGCCCCCGGGGAACGCGCCGGACGGCCAGCCCTACCTGCAGACCGGCGCCAATGGCACGCCGGTATGGCGCCATGACTGGACCCGCGACGCCACCGACAATGTCCAGAGCGGCCAGCATGCGCTGGCCAAGGCGGACCTGGACCGCGCCGGCTACCGCTGTGCGGAAATCTTCGCCATCGAAGCGGGCCAGCAACAGCAGCCGTCGATACCGGGACCGGATGGGCGCAGTTCGCGCGTGACCATGCTGGTGCCGGGCGCCGACGGCCCGGTCACGCAAGTCGTCACCACCACGCCGAGCAATGCGCAAAACGATTACCGCATCACCGTGAAGGTGCGCTGGGACAGCCCGTCCGCCACCGGCGCGGCCGACTTCATTCCCACCCTGGCCGAAGCCAAGGTGCGCTGGCGTCCCACCGACACCAACCTGCCATCGGTGGGCGGCCAGCAGCCGGCGCTGTCGTCGACCCAGCCGGGCGGTCCCGATTACTGGGAAGTGTTGCTGAACTGGGCGTATGACGCCAGTACCGGCCAGACCGAAGCCACCGGCGCGCTCAGCATCCCGTATGGCAAGCTGCAATTGATCAGCGACGTCTGGGCCAGCGGCCTGGCGTTCGGTCCCGCGCTGGCGGCCAAGCTCGATGAAAACGATATCACCGGCACCGAAGCGGGCGATTTCGTCGGCGGCCTGGCGTGCATTGCGGCGGGCGCCGTGATCGGCCTGTTCATCAACAAGGATGCCGGGCCGGGCGACCACCACGGCAGCGTCGTGTTTGAAAAATTCACGCTGTCGTACAAGTGGAATGGCGCGCCGCACGCGGCCGCCACCACCGACTACACGGTGGACTTGCGCATCAAGACCGGCATTGCCGGCGTGTTCATCGTGCAGGGCAACCTGAAGCTGAAGTACCAGGGCGTCGGCATCCTGTTCGACGGCGACGACACGGGCGGGCTGCAGGACATCAGCCTGTGCATGAAGGACTTGTCGGTGCAGGTGGTCGATCCCGGCACCTGGACCCTGGGCGGGCCGCTGGGCGACTTGATCCGCGTGGCGTCCAGCCGCCTCGGCAACGGGTCGGACTGGATGGAATTCGACCTGGAATTCGCCATCGACCTGGGCGTGATCCGCCTCGAAGGCGCGGTGATCCGCATGCGCTTCGAAAGCACGCCGGACAAATCCGCCGTGGAATTGCGCGGGTTGACGGCCGTGGTGGAAGTGCCGAACACCCTCAACGGCAAGGGTTCCGTCACCATCGGCGATGGCGGCGCGTTCCGCGCCATGCTGGCGCTGGAAGTCATTCCCGCCAAGCTGTCGGCCTATGGCGCGCTGGCGGTCGACCATGACTTCGTGTCGGTGGAAGTGGGCATCCAGCTGCCGGTCGGCATTCCGCTGGGCGGCACCGGTTTTGGCCTGTTCGGCTTCATGGGCCGCTTCGTCGCCAACGGCACGCGCGACCTGTCGGCCTGCCCGCACCCGGACCCGGTCGAGCGCCAGCTGCAATGGTATGGCTTGCAGCCGGACAAGAAATACAAGCGCCTGTCGGGCCAGTTCGCGTTTGGCGTGGGCGCCGTGATCGGCACCCTGCCGGACGGCGGCTTCAGCTTCAACGCCGAGGGCGCGCTGACCCTGGGCTTCCCGGACATTTCCGTGGTGTTCAGCATCGATGCGCACCTGATCAGCCAGCGCAAGAGCCAGGCCACGGCGCAGGGCAGTAACAGCGGTTCGTCGACCCGTATCCTCGGCATGGTGGTGATCGAACCGGATGCGCTGATGATCGCGGTGCGCACCACCTACAAGATTCCGAAGATCCTGGAATTGAAGGTGCCGATTTCCGCCTACTTCCCGCTGGCCGGCAGCAACCTGGCGTGGTACATCCGCATCGGCAGCGACAATGGCCCGGGCCGCGCGGGCGACCCGGTCACCATCGTGCTGTTCCCCGAAGTGCTGGACGTGAAAGCGTGGGCGTTCCTGATGTTCGAGGAACGCGAGCTGAAGCAGCTGGGCGGCACGCTGATCCCGTCCTGGGCCCACATCCCGCCGCTCGATTTCGACGGCTTCTCGATCGGCTTCGGCGCCGGTTTCGATTTGCGCTGGGAAGCCGGGCCGTTCTCGCTGGAGATATCGGCCTTCATGGTGGTGGGCCTGGGCACCAAGCCGCTGCTGTGCGCGGGCGCGGCCGGCGTGTCCGGTTCGCTGGACCTGGTGGTGGTCACGCTCGACGTCGACGGCTGGCTGTACTTCCGCATCGAAGAAGGCAAGGACCCGTATGCGCAAGGGCACTTCTGCGCATCCATCGATTGCTGGCTGTTCGAGATTTCCGGCTGCGTCGACATCGAGATCGGCCACGATTCGAATACCGGCATCCCGAAACCTGCTGCCCCGATTTCCGGCATGGACCTGGTCGACCACATGGCCGTCGTCAAGGGCAAGGCCGCCGTCAATGGCGGCGGCGACGTGCCGGTGGTGTGGCCGGATACGGTCGGCGTGCTGAAGTTCACGCACTACGTGGCCGACACCGACCCGGGCGCCACCTTCACGCGCGAAGTGCCGGCGCCGGCCGCGCTGACCGCGTGGAGCGGTTCCAACCAGCTCAAATACGCTTACCGCATCACCAAGGTCGAATTGCAGAAGTGGGATGGCGCGCAATGGCAAGCCGTGGGCGGACCGTTCCCTTCCGCGTGGTGGCTGCCCACCCACCGCAAGGCGCTGATCGAGGCCGCGCCGCTCGGCATTCCGCCCAGCAGCGAGGAAGGGCGCGAACTGGGCTTGTGGACCATCGATCCCGCGCCGTGGGCGCGCTGGCTGACGCCGGAATCGCTGGACGTGCCGGGCAATCCCGCCAATACCTTTGGCCAGTTGTGCGACCCGCGCCCGGCGCCGGTTCCGTCGTGCGCGCTCGGCAAGGACCGCGAGTGGGCCTATGACGGCTTTGGCGCGTTCCACGCGGCGCCGCCGGCCAATACGCCTTACCCGAGCAAATTCAACGCCGTGGCCAAGCTCGACAGCCACCATACGCTGGCTGAATTGATTGCCCTGGGTTCAGCCGCCGGCTTCAACTATGCGCCGGGCGCGGTGGCCGCGCTGGCCGGCACCGTGGTGCACGAAGGGATGGCGATCACGCAGGGCTGGCGCTTCCCGGCGTTCCGCAAGCAGGGCGCCATGGCGTGCACCGTGCCGCTGGCGCTGGACCTCTCGAAGACCCTGCTGGAAGGCGAACTGCTGCTGCAGGTGTGCATCGAGCGCGGCGCGCTGCCGCCGCCGACACGCCGCGTGTGCGACACCATGCCGGCCCGCGACGAATGGATTTCCGTGTTCACCGGCGCGTCCAGCGCCGTCTATGAAGGCAAGATGGAATGCGCGGCCGACGGCGGCGAACGCGTGGTGCGCCTGTTCAGCCCGATGTCGGGACGGCACGCGGCCGGCGCCGTGGATGAAGTCGCGGTCAACCTCGATCCGGGCAAGGATTCCGTGCAATTGACCGCGTTCGACGCCAACGGCACGATCGTGGGCCGCATCCAGACGCGCGATGCGGGCCGCCAGTGGCTGACGTTGCCGGGGCAGGGCATCGTGGCGATCCGGCTGGAAGCGACGATGGGCTTGCTGCCGACCCTGGTGTACGCCGTGTGCTGGGGTTCGGCCGGCGGTTCCACCGGGCCGGCCGAGCCGGGCCGCGTGTGCGACCGCATGCCGGAAAAAGAGGGCGAATACAGCAGCTTTGCCGGCGCATCCGGCGCCAAATACGAAGGCAGGATGCTGGGCCGGAAGATCGGCGGCGAATGGACCACGGCGCTGCTGGGCCGCGTGGCCGGCATGCACCTGGCGGCCGCCGTCGATGAAGTGGCGGCCGAAGTCACGCCCGAACCGGCATCGACCACCGGCGCCGGCCGGGTCATGCTGGTGGCGCTCGATGCGGCCGGACAGATCCTGGCGCGCGTGCGCAGCGAAGGCCCCGGCCGCCAGTGGCTGACCATCCGCCACCCCGGCATCGCACAGATCCTGCTCGACCCGAATATGGAAGCCCAGCAGCCGCCGTTGCTGCACACGGTCTGCTGGGGCGCGCAAACCGTGCGTACCACGCCGCTGTCGCTGTACGACCTGGTGGCGGTGGAAGCCGCGCCGGCGCTGCTGGTCAGGGCCTATGACGAACAGGCCGGCGTGCTGGCGCTGCAGGGCGAACCGGTGCCGTTCAAGGAAACCACGCGCCTGCCGTGCCGCGTGTACCGTTATAAACTGCCGCCGCGCCACGATGGCAAGGCATGGACCCGCATCGAAGTGGCGCCATGGTACCGGGGCAACGTCAGCCTGGTGGCGCTGTGCGGCCTGACGCAGGAAGCATGGCAGGCGCAGCACGATGACCAGGCATTCCAGGATGGCCTGGTCGACTGGGTGCAGGACCAGACCAAGAACCAGCAAAACAATGAACCGGGCAAGGACATCGCGCTCGACGCAGCCAGCAGCTACAGGGTGCGCGTGACGTGGGAATACCAGGGCTGGCAGTCCGCCAAACCCGGCGACGATCCGCCGTCGCCCTCGGCGGGCGGTTGGCTGGCGGGCGGAACCGAGGAATTCGCGTTCAATACCGCCGCCTTTGGCGTGACCGATCCGAACACCTTGCCGTCGGCCCAGACCACCACGCTGGACATGGACCCGGCGCAGGGCGGTCCCGGCTTCGATGAGCGCACCTTCGATCCGCGCGGGCTGGCGCGCTACATCACGCATGTATCGCCGACCCATGAGGATCCGCCGCACTTCCTCGACGACCCGATCGGCTTCTGGTTCCGTGTCGACCATCTGCGCTCGCTGGTGTCGAAATACGATGGCCGCGAATTGAAGGTCAAGGTCTACCATACGCGACCGCCGGCGGGATCGCTGAATGGCTACACCCTGCACGTCGACGGCAGCCGCCATATCCTCGACGTGACGTGCGACGATCCGGCGCTGCCGGGCTACGTGGCCGACAACCCGCTGTGGCAAGTCACCACCGATGCGTGGACCGTGGCCGATGCGCAGCTGCAGGAAGTGCTCGATGCGCTGCCGTGCCTGAACGTCAATCCCGGCAGCGGCGCGTCCAAGGTCACCGTGATTGCCGACCTGGCGCCGAACAGTGAATACGACCTGCTGCTCAATACCGTCAAGCCCGGCGACAGCAGCGTGAAGGAAGTGCTGGTGGCGCGCAGCCATTTCCGCACCTCGCGCTACCGCAACCCGACCGGCATGCTGCGCGCGCTGGGCTTCGCGCCCGAGCCGGACGGCGGCACGCCGAACGACGCCATCACCAGCTTCAATCTGCAAGCCAAGTATGCGGCGCTGGCCGAACCGCTGGTGTCGGACGCCGCGCTCGACGAAGCGTTGCGCGATTGCGGCATGGACCCGTGGCCGCTGCCGCCGGCGCCGCGCACCACCGTGATCTGGCGCCAGACCGGGATCGCGGCCACGCCGTGGGAAATCGCCGGCGTGCTGCTGGAAGCCGATGAACCGGTCTGGCGCGCCGGCATGCGCACCGGAGCCCTCAATGAGCCGGAACCGGCGCCGCGGCTGGAGATCGCGTCGCTGCAGGTGTTCCGCACCGACGATACGCAAATCATCGTCAACGGCCAGCCGCAGTGGAGTTCGTCGCGCTCGCCGCTGGGCGGCGCGCTGAAAGAAGCGGTGCGCAACGCGGCAGGCACGCGCGTGCTGTTCGCGGCCGCGGCGTCGGCTCCGCGTCCGGCGCTGAGCAGCCGCCTGTTCGATATCGAGTTGAAGTTCCGCGAGCATGGCGCCGCCGGCGCGTCCGGCAAGGTGCAGATCTTCAACCGTCCCGCCACCGTGGCGCTTGAATTGTGATGAAGGAGAAGTCCGTATGAGCATACTCGCTCCCGCATGGGCATGGATTGCCGGCGCCATCGATGGCCTGGGCGACAGCCACCTGCCACCCGGCATCCACGTGCGCTGCCTGCCATCGCCGCGCCTCGGCGTGCCCGCCACGCCGCTGATGGTCACGCGCACCATCATCAGCGCCAGCATTTTGGAGCAGATGGCGCATGGCGAAGGCGTCACGTGGATCGACAGCCACGGCAATACCTTGTCGCTGCCGTTCACGGTCACGCCGGACAATCCCGTGTACGGCTACTTCAGCGAACCGGACGTGATCTGGGCGCGGCTGCAGGTGCGGCCGGTGACGGCGCCGACCAGCGCGCCAACGACGGCGCCCACGACGGCGCCGACGCATGCGCCCACGACCGCGCCGACCACGGGCCCCACTACCGCCCCGACGTCCGCGCCGACCACGTTCCCGACCACGGCGCCGACCATTTCACCGACGCTGTCGCCGACTTTTTCGCCGACGCGCAGCCCGACCTTGCCGCCCACCCTGGCGCCGACGCCCAGGCCGACCATCGGGCCGATCCCAAGGCCGACGCTGTCGCCCACGCTGTCGCCAACATTGATGCCGACGCTGCGCCCGCCGATTCCGCCGATCGGGCCGGGACCCGTGCCGCGAGTAGTGGCTGAGGCCACGGGCGGCGCGGCGTCCACCAGCACCGCCATCCACGCCGCCGGCAACATCGCCGCCAATGTCGCGGCGAACATTACCGGCAATCTGGCCAACACCACCATCGCTCCCGGCGTGCTGGCCGGCGCGGTCGCTGCGCAGGGCGAAGGGCTGGTATTCGAGGCGCTGGCCGACACCGAACACGGCCCGACCGTGATCCAGTCCACCAACCGCGACCCATATGCGCTGTGCCACTGGTTCATCCCTCGGGTGCGGGTGCGCGGCAGCGGCTACGTGACGGGCATCCGCTGGATCGATGCGACGGCCGTGCAGCGCCATGGCGAAGGGCGGCTGTGGGAGTGGTGGAGCCTGCCGGTGAAACCGGCGCCGCGCTACACGCCGCCGGACGACGCCATCAACGAAGCCGGCCACCGCGTCGACCGCTCGGCCGTGCTGCGCCAGCCGATGTACGTGGCCTACACGGCGGCCGGCCCGGGCGCGGCGCCCGCCGCCGGCGGCGCCGAGGCGGCGCAGCGCGTGGCGCAGGTGCGCCCGCGCATCGACAAGTGGCTGGAGACGCTGTTGCATGATACGTCGTCGCCGACCTGGGACTTGCGCGACCAGCAGGCGATCAGCCAGGCCGCCGGTTCACAGTCAGGCAAGATGGGCGTGGGCATCGAAACTTCGCTGCTGGCCAGTTCCATCGACCCGGACCTGGGCCATTTGCTGGGCCTGGGCGACGTCGACCGCGAAGCGAAAGCGCCGCCCGGCTCGCTGGTGCTGTACCGCATCCGCGGCCTGTTCCGCTGGAACAGTGATGCCTGGACCAAGGCCGAAGCCATGTCGTTCCTCGGTGCGCTGCGCGATGGCCGCGCCGACGCGCTGGCGCAGTTCCCGGAACTCGAACAATTCAAGATGCCGCCGGCCGAAGACATCCCGTATCTGGATTTGACCCAGTGCGCGGTGGCGTTTGCCGGCTTCCCGCCGCAAGGCATGGCGGCGCCCGTGATCGCGTCGTGCGACGACCGCGGCTGGCTCAGCACGCCGGCGCCGCCCAACGTGCGGCGCGCGCTGCGCCTGCTGGCCAAGGGATTCCAGCCGCCGTCGCTGGCGGCCGTGGCCGCGCATGACCAGTATGGCGAACGCACGCTGCACGCCTTTGCCAACGGCAAGCGCATGGCCTTTGGCAGCAACGCCGCGCCGCCCGGCACGCCGCTGCCGTGGGTGGTGTCGCAGCCGGACGACCCGTCCGAGGCGGGCGAGGCGCGCATGGAAGACCGCAATGGCGCGCCCGGTGCGATCGATTACCGCATCGCCAGGGGCGACTGGTTTGGCCGCTGGTCGGGCTGGGGCAAGCGCACCGCGCCGGCCAAGGCGCGCACGGCGCCGATGCGTCCCGCGCTGCTGATCTTCCCGTCGCCGCCGGTGTTCGCGCCGCCGCCGGCCG
>CBIHOX010000187.1:0-10805 GCA_966211685.1 uncultured Pseudoduganella sp. | reverse complement strand
AACAAGGGGTTCGATTCCTTGGACTGGAGACGCAAAAGAAGGTTCCACGAATTTCACAGACAGCGCCATAAAAAAAAACGCCTCCTGGCGGAGGCGGTTTCGTGCGGCGGGAACCGCGGCTACAACGCGGGAACGCGTTTAGAAGCGGTAGTTTACCGACGCGGCAAAGGTGCGGCCCAGCTGGCTGAAGTGCGAACCGTCATACGTCACCATCGAATAGCGGCCGTTGAAGGTGATCAGGTTGCGCTGGGTCTGGATCGGCGTGAGGCCCGTGACCGCATCGGTCTTCTTGTCGTCGATGATGGCCTGGCCCGTCGAGTTCAGCGCCTTGAATTCCCAGCCCGGCGTGATGTTGAACAGGTTGTTGACGTTGAACGACAGCGTGGTGTCCTTGTTCAGGTTGTAGTTCATCGCGAAGTCGGTCACGGCGCGGGTCTTGAACTTGACTTCCAGGTTGCTGTCCAGGCCGGCGTTGCGGAAGCGGGTCGGGCCGAACACGGTATTGTTCAGCGAGAAGTTCATCTTCTGGTAATCCAGGTCGGCGCCGATGATGGTCTTGAACTTCGGACGCGACGTGAACATCAGCGCTTCCTGGGTGGCGTCCAGCACGGACTGCTTGGCGTCGGCAATCAGCTTGGGATTGTGCACGTCGCCGTCACGCTCGTTTTTCAGCGTGATGTTGCCGGACAGGTTCAGGGTCATCTTGCCGCCCAGCGCAGGAATGTTCTTGCGCGACAGCACGTAGTCGATCCCCTCGGTCACGCTGGTCAGCGCATTGACGAAGAAGCTGACCGACACGATGCCGGCCGCCGCCAGTTCCTTGTCCAGCTGCTTGGCCGGATCGCCAGTCGGCACGATTTCCTTGCCCAGCACGATACGGTCCTTGACCTTGATGTTGTAGTAGTCGACCGTGATGGACGTATCGTTGTCCGGCTTCAGGCCCAAGCCCAGCGTGATGTTGTTGGACTTTTCAGCCTGCAGCTTCGGCACCTGCAACGCGGCCGCCTGCGGCGAGACGTTGTTGACCAGGCCCGACACCTGGATGCCCTTGCCCGCCACGAACGCATACTGCGCCTTTTGCGTGTAGGTCTGCGCCAGCGATGGCGCGCGGAAGCCGGTCGAGGCCGATGCGCGCAGGGTCAGCGTGTCCGACGCCTTGAAGCGGGTCGACGCCTTCCACACGAAGGCGCTGCCAAAGTCCGTGTATTTTTCATAGCGGCCGGTGCCGTCCACCAGCCACTGCTTGGTGATGTCCCAGGTCGCGCCGCCATACACGCCATAGTTCGAGCGCGACGACGGGAACGAGTTTTCCGGCGCATTGCCGGCAAACGAATCGGCGCCGCCCAGGATGTACGAGGCCTTGTCGCCGGCCAGCACCGCATATTTTTCGTGGCGCATCTCGGTACCGGCATATGCCGACACGTCCGGCGTCAATTGCTTGGAAATGTCGCCGTTCAACACGAAGTGTTCGAACTTCACGCCGCCCGCATAGAACTCGGTTGGCGAATGCTCGGTACTGGTGCCGGCCAGCACGGCGTTTTCCATGCCGCGGTTGACGGAATTGCCGACGTGGTATTTCTGCTGGTTGCCGCCATAGGTCAGGCTGACGTCGGTGTTCCAGCCATTCATGTCGAACTTCACGCCGCCGGTGGCGTTGTAGTCGTCCAGCGTGCCGATGAAGGTCGGGACGTAACCGATGTATGGCTCGCCGGCCTTGTGCAGCAGGCCATAGTCGGTCGGACGCCAGTACGGCGTCCGGTAGTTGGCGTAGCTGTCGATGGTCTTGCGCACGTAGGCTGCATTGCCATAGATGCTGGTGCCTTCGGACAATTCATAGCGGCTGTTGACCAGGCCCTTGTAGGCCACGGTCTTGGGCGAACCATTGATGTTGCCGGCGTCCGGCTTCATGTCGAGGAATGGTTTTACTTTCTTCATGAAGAAGTCGTAATAGACATCCTTCTCCCCCATGAAGTCGCTGGTCTCGCCAAACGGGCTGACCTTGCCCGGGCGGTTGGCCAGGCCGACGCTGGAACCGTCCAGCGTGAAGTTGATGAAGCCCTGGTCGCCCAGCGCGATGCCCTGGTTCAGCGACAGGCCGCCCATCTTGCCGTCGTGCTTGTGCGTCATGCCGGCGCGCGCCGTCACGGAACCGCCGTCGGCATTGTCTTTCAGGATGATGTTGACCACGCCGGCAATCGCGTCGGAACCGTATTGCGCCGATGCGCCGTCGCGCAGCACTTCGATGCGCTTGATGGCGTCGGCCGGGATGGCGGAAATATCAGCGCCGCTTTCACCGCGGCCTGGCGAGGTTTGCGTATAGATCAGCGAGCTGGCGTTCTTGCGCTTGCCGTTGATCAGGACCAGCACGCGGCTGGGGCCCATGTTGCGGATTTCATACGGGTCCAGCAGCGAGGTGGCGTCGTTGACCGGCGTCTGCACGGTATTGAACGACGGCACCCGGAATTGCATCGATTTGTCGAGAGAGACCTGGCCAGTCTTGGTCAGTTCGCGCGCGCCCAGGATATCGACCGGCACCGGCGTATCGATCATGGTGCGCTGGGAACCGCGGCTGCCGGTGGACACAATCACGACTTTCTGGATATCGTCCTGCGGCGCGGCGGCGGCGGCCGGATCAATCGACTGGGGCGCGGCCGCGTCGCCGGACTGGGCAAACGCAAACTGGCTGGCGCACAGCATCATTACTGCAAGTGGAATGCTTTTTTTCTTCATCATGTACTTATCTCTCTTTTATTGACGACAGGCTGGTCCCGGATACTTCCTTGCATGCAAGCCAAGAAAATATCCGTAATCGGTCTATACATCCATGCTTTGCAGTAATCGGTGTATAAAAAACAACACTTTCGTGCCATTTTGTTACGTAGGGCAGATTTGGTTTTGCAATGCAAGTGGTATTACCGCCACAAACAGCCTAGCGTTGGCGCTATCGCAACGCAAATAGCGAAAAAGATTGTTTGTCTTGAAAAGGATCGAAAGACCACTGCCGCCGGGGTGGCGGCAGTGCGGGAGCGGAAGGGATAGACGCGGTTGCCGGACCGGCTCGCCTCAGGCGTGGCGCGCCTGGCGCGCTTTCTGGAAATAGCGCGCCGCGAGCGCCACGCCCAATACGCCGGCCACGATGGCCGAGGTGCTGCGCGAAAAGCCCACCGCGGTATCGACCGCCACCTTGCCGGCCTGCGGCGCCAGCAGTTGCACGCGCCGCTTCGTCATGTCCGCGCCCAGCGCGCACAGCCGCTCATTGCTGAACAAGCGCTCGGCGTCCGGCAACAGTACGGTTTCCTCATCGGCCACGTGGTGCAGCACTTCGCGCATCAGCTCGGCCACCAGTTCATCGCGCCGCGCATCGTCGCGCGCGCCGCGCAGGCTGGCGATCAGGCTGCGCATGGCGTCGTGTTCGGGCACGCTTTTCTGCATGGCGCTGCCGCCGGCGCCGGCCTGGCGCAGCGCCGGATAAAAGATTTCCTCTTCCAAGGTGGCGTGGATTTCCAGCGCCGAGCAAATCGTGTCGGCCAGCGCCTTGCGCACCGACGACGGCTTGTCCGCGGTGTACTGGTGGAAGGTCAGCATCACGTGCGAATGGTCGAAGCGGATCATGTCGGTAATGGTGGCGCTCAGGTTGCTGAGCTTACCCAGCTTGCTGAGCTTACTGAACGTGGGCAGGGAAAACATGGGATGTCCTTTCTTGAGGGGTGGTGCGCCAGCATCCCACCGGCGTGGCGCGCCATCCGTTATGCCACGCACATACAGGGCGCCGCGCGAAGCCGATGATGGGCCGCCTGCTTATCCGATTAATCGAAGGATACGAAGGAGGTAACCCATGTTTGCTCACAACAAGCGCCTGCAATACACGGTGCGCGTCAATGAATGCAACCCCGGCCTGGCCAACCTGATGCTGGAACAGTTCGGCGGTCCGCAGGGAGAACTGGCGGCGGCGTGCCGCTACTTCACGCAAGCGCTGGCCGAGGACGATCCCGGCCGCAAGGACATGCTGTTCGACATCGCCACCGAAGAGCTGAGCCACCTGGAAGTCATCGGCAATATCGTGGTCATGCTCAACAAGGGCGCCAAGGGCCGCCTGGCCGAAGGCGTCGAGGAAGAAGGGGAAATGTACCGCTCGATCACCGGCGCCGGCAACGACAGCCACCTGACCCAGGTGCTGTATGGCGCGGGCGCGCCGCTGGTCAATTCGGCCGGCGTGCCGTGGACCGCGGCCTACATCGACACCATCGGCGAACCGACGGCCGACCTGCGCTCCAATATCGCCGCCGAGGCCCGCGCCAAGATCGTCTATGAACGGCTGATCAACCTGACGCAGGACCCTGGCGTGCGCGAGGCGCTGGGCTTTTTGATGACGCGTGAAATCGCGCACCAGAAATCGTTTGAAAAAGCCCTGTATGCGATCCAGCCCAATTTCCCTCCGGGGAAAAACCCGGGCAAGCCGGAATACGCCAGCGTGTACTTCAACATGTCGCAAGGCGAAGGCGAACAGCGCGGGCCGTGGAACGATGGCGCGAAATGGCAGACCGTCAGCGAACCGGCCGCGCTGATGGCGGTCGACGGCGGCGACGGCAGCGCCAGCGTGCAATTGTCGGAAGCCGAAGCCGTGCAACTGGAATTGATGGCCGAACGCACGCGCTCCGATACCGAAGCCGATCCGCTGACCGGCGCTGAAATCGGCGCCGGCGCCGGCGCGCTGCCCCCGGTCAACGAAGAATTGGGCTGACCCATGCTGGCCGCGCTGCGCCTGCCGCCCCGGCGCCTGTTCCTGGGGACCATGATCGCCTGTTGCGGCGCCGCCCTGCTGGCGCGCGACCTGGCCGCCTGGGTCGGCGCCCTGCCGCTCGCGCTGCACGGCGCGCTGGTGGGAGGCGTCATGGCGGCGCTGGCGACGGCCGCCGGCACCCTGCCGGTGCTGCTGTCGCAATCGCTGTCGCAGCGAGCCTATGACGCGTTCCTGGGCTTTGGCGCCGGCGTCATGCTGGCGGCCACCGCGTTTTCACTGGTGCAGCCGGCCATCGCCAGCGCGCGCCTGGCCGGCGCCGGCGCGTTCGAAGCCAGCGCCATTTGCGGCGCCGGCATCGTCGCCGGCGCCGGTTTCGTGCTGCTGCTGGACCGGGTGCTGAGCGTGGACCGTGTACTGGCCGGCATGGACGATGCCGTACGCGCCGGCCGCCTCAAGCGCGCCTGGATGTTCGTCGGCGCCGTCACCATCCACAACCTGCCGGAAGGGCTGGCGATCGGCGTCGCCTATGGCGGCGTGGAAGCGCTCAAGGCCCACAGCCTGGCCACCGGCATCGCGCTGCAGGATATTCCGGAAGGACTGGTGGTGGCGCTGGCGCTGCGCACGGCCGGGTACGGCAAACCGTTCTCGGTCTTGCTGGGCGTCGCGTCGGGCCTGATCGAACCGGTGGCTGCCGTGCTGGGCGCCGCCGTGATCGACGTCAGCGCCGGCCTGCTGCCGTGGGGCCTGGCGTTCGCGGCCGGCGCCATGCTGTTCGTGATCTGCCATGAGGTGGTGCCGGAATCGCACCGCAACGGCAACTGCGCCAGCGCGTCGTCGGCCGTGGTGTTCGGCTTCATCGTCATGATGATGCTCGATACCGCGCTGGCGTGACGGCGGCATTTTGATGTGTGGACAGGCGTCAATCGCGTGCCGATTGACGTTTGTCGCAGCTCAACCCCGGATATGCGCACTTCATCGCAAATTTAACAATCTTGCCGGCGCCGCCCCTACAATGTCCTCATCAACCACATGAGGACCCCGACATGCGCCGTATTTTCACCATGGCAGCCCTGGCCGCCGCCGCTGCCGCCACCCTGGCCGCTCCCGCCCGCGCCGACGAACAGCAGGTGCGTCAACTGCAGCCGTTCACCGCCATCGACAGCCGCGGCCCGCTCAGCATCACGGTCGAAGGCGGCAAGGCGCAAAGCGTGACGGTATCCGGCAATGCGGAATTCGTCAGCCGCGTGGCCACCGAAGTGGTGAACGGGGAATTGAAGATCTTCATGAAGGATAAGAAGCCGCTGACGCTGAAAGGCGATCCGCGCATCACCATCACCATGCCGTCGCTGGTGAAATTCATCGGCGAAGGCGCCGGCGAAACCATCCTGAAGAATATCCAGGGCGAACGGCTCGACGTCAGCTACCAGGGCGCCGGCAGCTTCACCGCCAGCGGCAAGGTGACGCTGTTGCGCATGCGCGCCGAGGGCGTCGGCGAAGTCAATACCAGGGGATTGGAAGCCGAACGCGCCGACGTGAATTTCAATGGCCTGGGCAGCGTCAAGGTCACGGCGAAAGATACGCTCAACGCCGTGGTCAATGGCATGGGCAGCCTGAATTACTACGGCAAGCCGCGCAATGTGCACAAGACCGTCAACGGCATCGGCAGCGTCAACGCCGGCGACTGAGCGGCTGGAAAACGGAAGCAGCGGGATCGCCAGCGGGCCGCGCTGGCGATCCGCCGGCATAGGCCTGGTTACTGTTTTTTCTTGCCGTCTTTCTTGGCCGAGGCCGGATTGGTCGACGCCGGCGTGATGCCGCCCTGTACGCCCAGGCCGCCGCCGGTGCCCAGGCCGCCCTGCACTTCCTGCGCCTTGTAGTTACGCACGGCTTTCACCAGTTGGTTGTACGAATCCATGAACGAGGCTACCAGGATCTTGCCTTCCGGCGTCTTCGAGTAACCGCTGGCGCCGGCGAAGCCGCCCGAGAACAGGCCGCCGAACATGTTGAAGTCGAAGTTCTTGGCGCTGCCTTCGGCCGCGGCCAGCTGCACGCCGGAGCGGTTGTCCACCATCAGCAGCGTGGTCGACGCTTCATTGGCCTTCATGCCGCCGGCCACCATGCCGGCCACGCTGCCGATGATGCCGAAGCCGCCCAGCGCGCCGGAAATGCCCTGCGTGCCTTTCTGGCTGAACGTGATCGATGGCGTCATCGTGTAGTCGGCCGCCACCATCTGGCCCTTGCCGAAGCTGCTGCCGGCGCGCATTTCGCCGCTGTCCTGCAGCGCGCGTTCCGCCTTCATGTTGTCCATCGCGGCGCCGCGTTCGACCACCACGAAGCAGTTCGACTGCTGGATCATCAGGCGCAGCACCGGCACGGTGGAACCGAGCTTGTATTGCGACAGGTGGTGGTACCACGGCGCGCTGGCGTCTTCATGGACCGCCAGGGTGCCCAGCGGACGCTCGCATTTTTCCAGCTGGGTATTGGCGTTGGACGCGGTTTCGCCGCCGGCCGACCCGGTGGCGACGGTGCTGGCGCCGCCCAGTTGCGGCACGGTGCCGGCGCAGCCGGTCAACAAGGCGGTGGCGGCGGCAATGGCCAGCAGCGGCATACGGTGTGTGACTTTCATATGTGACTCCCCAGGATACGCCCGAAAATGCCGGGCCATTTTAATAAAAAAGCATTATAAATAAGAAAATGAGGTCAATTCTCTCACATTGTGTTAAAAACAATGAAATTTAGGCATCGAATCGTGCGCAGCGATAACGCACCGGAATGAGCGTATGCAGGGCGCGGGAAGGCGTCCCGGAGGGGACGAAGCCGGGTTCAGGCCGTATGGGAAGAGAAGCGGCTGCGGTACTGGCCGGGGCTGATGCCGAGATGGCGCTGGAACGCCCGGCGCAAATTCTGTTCTTCCGCATAGCCGCTGCGCGCGGCAATGCTCTTCAATGGCAGGCTGGTTTCTTCCAGCGCGCGGCGCGCCGCTTCCAGCCGCATGGCTTCCACCATTTTGCCCGGCGTGATCCCGATCTGCGCCACGTAGGCGCGGGCGAACGTGCGCGGCGCCATGCCGGCCTGGGCGGCCAGCCGCTCCACGGTCAATTGCTCGTGCAGGTGCGCCGCCATCCAGGCATGCAGCTCGGCAAAGCGCCCGCCGGATTTTTCCTGCGCCGCCAGCGGCGCGGAAAACTGCGACTGTCCGCCGGAGCGTTTCATGTACACCACCATCTGGCGCGCCGCCGCGATCGCGATGCGGTGGCCGACGTCTTCCTCGATCAGCGCCAGCGCCAGGTCGATGCCGGCGCTGACCCCGGCCGACGTCCACACTTTGCCGTCGCGCACGAAAATGCGCTCCGCGTCGACCTTCACGCGCGGATGCAGCTTTTGCAGCTTGCCGGTCCAGGCCCAATGGGTCGCCGCCACGCGGCCGTCGAGCTGCCCGGCCGCGGCCAGCACGAACGCGCCGGTGCAGACCGAGCATACGCGGCGCGCTCCGGGCGCGCGCCGCGCCACCCAGGCCGCCAGTTGCGGCGGCGCATAGTATTCCTCGCCTGCGCAGCCGCCGGCGGCAATGATGGTATCGACGGCCACCCCGTCCAGCGCCGACAGTGGCCGCGTCATCACGGCCAGGCCTGCGCTGGTGGTGACCAGGCCGCCGTGCGCCGACACCACCACCGCGTCGTACAACACCTGCCCGCTGCTGCGGTTGGCGGTGCACAGCGCCTGCAGCGGACCGCTCAGGTCCAGCAGGTTCATATGGTCATACGCAAGAATGGCGACACACAGGGGCTTCATACACTGGTCAAGGATATCCGGGGTATTCAAAATCCAGCGCCACGCGGCGCGCCGTCAGTTTGCCATAAGCCTGGGCAATTTCGTCGAGCAGGCGGCCAAAGACCTTGCCCGGCGGCGCGGCCTGGGCCACCAGCACGCGGTCCGCCTGCTGGCCGGGCAAATCCGGCAAGACCGACAGGCCATTCAGGGTACGCACCGGCAATTCCGCGCCCGAGACGGCGTAAGCCCGGCTGCGGCCCGTGCGCGACCAGGCGTCCACCGTCAGCGCCAGCGCCAGTTCATCGACGCCATCGGCCACCTGCACCGCGAGCCGGTCGGTGTGGTGCAGCACCGGGTTGATGAACCGGGTCGCGTGCGCCGCCAGGTTGACGCCGAAGCGGGGATGGAATGGCGCGTTGTCGTGCGCCGCGCTCCAGTCGCCGGCAGCCATCTCGTCGGCCAGCGCGGTGGCGCGCGCCGTGCCGGCGATGGCTTCCACCAGGGCAATCGACACCGGCAGCGCCGCGCTGATGCCGGCGCTGGAAACGATCTTGCCGTCGGCCACGTAACGCGCATTGGCCAGCCAGCGCGTGTCCGGGTAGTCGTCCCTGCGGCGGCCGTCCGTCGCCCAATGGCCGG
This sequence comes from uncultured Pseudoduganella sp., assembly GCA_966211685.1. Taxonomy (GTDB): domain Bacteria; phylum Pseudomonadota; class Gammaproteobacteria; order Burkholderiales; family Burkholderiaceae_D; genus Rugamonas. The sequence goes on along the minus strand of CBIHOX010000187.1, from coordinate 1,654 downwards.
TGCCGCGTTTGCCCTTCATCGCCCCGCTGCCGGCCAGCACCAGCGCGCCGTCGCAGATACTGACCAGCGTGGCCCCCTTGGCGCCCTGCGCCGCCACCCATTGCAACACGGCCGGTTCACTGCCGTGCACCATGGCCGGCACGATCACATAATCGGCCCCCTCCGGATAGCGTGCATCGAATTGCGCGAACGCGGTGTCGGGCGCGATGCGCAGGGCCGGCATCATTTGCAGCGGGCCATCCTGCGCCGCCACCGCCAGCACGTCGGCCACGCCGGCGCGGCGCAGCACGCTGTAGGGAATCACGAAATCCGTCAATTCGGTGCCCCGGTTTTCCCCGATGACGGCCACCAGGGGACGGCTGCGGCCGAAACGGGGCTGGTAGCGCTCGATGGCGCCGGCCGGCGCGGGCTGGGCCATGACGGCTTCGGCCGGCACGGGGGGCTGGCCGGCCGCGTGCAGCGGCGCGGCGCCCAGCAGGACGGCCGCCAGCAGGGCGGGAAGGATCAAACGTGGCATGGCAATCTCCAGGGTGGTGTCTGGCTGCCATTATCGAACCGCGGAGGTCGGCAGGAATGCCACAAAACCATCAATGACTGCCAACGCCGGGTTTCCGGTACGAAAATCCTGCCAAGGCGCCTGCCGTGCGAGCTGAAAACACGGGCCGGCGTACCATCGGCGCATGGAACGCAGATTGATCCTGGCGCTGGAACACGCCGCGGTGGCGGGCGCGCTGCTGCTGTGCTTTAACACTGCCGCGGCACAGCAGGCCATCCCTTCCGTCACCGTGCCGTACACGCGCGATCCCGTCGACAAGTCGTACCGCAAGATGGTGCGCGGCATGGAACGCTTTGCGCGCGACCGGGAGGCGCTGGCGCCCGGTTCCACGCTGCGTTTCCGCCTGCTGCCGCGGCTGCCCACCGTCAAGCTCGACGGCGTTACCCTGCAAGTGGTGGGCGACCACCTCACCTTGCCGGTGCCGGTGGCGCCCGACCACAGTTTCACGCTGGAGCGCAATGAACAGGCGCTGCGCGAAGACGCCGCGCTCGTGGCCAACCGCAAGACCAGCAGCATGACGTGGCGCGCGCAAGTGGCCAGCCGCGGCGTGCCGGACGGCATGCGCCGGCTTGGCGACTTGCGGCTGGAATGCCTGGTGGGCGTGGAAGCGGGGCTGGTATCGAACAATGCCCGCCTGTTCGCATGGCTGGCGGATTTGCTGGCCGGGCCGGACCAGGTATGCACCTCACCCGACGGCAATTACCTGCAATTCACCGAGCGTCCCCTGTTTGGCGTGACCTTGCGCGCCGGCGCGCGGGTGATGACGCTGCCGTTCCGGGCGCTGTATGCGGGCGGCACGCAAACGCCGGACACGCTGCCGTTCTGCGATTGCCAGGTATTGCTCGACCGCAGTTATTACGCGCCGATCTGGGACCGCGGCTGGCCGGACGATACCTTGCTGGAATTCGATTACATGGACGAGCCGCCCGGAGCCGCTCCCGCTTCCACGTCCGCCGGCGTGCCCGCGGATGTGCCGGCGGCGCTCGCCTCCCCGCCCTCATCCTTGCCCGCGCCGTTGTCCGCGCCGTTGTCCGCGCCGTTGTCCGATCTGCCGCCGGACCGCGCCGGCGTGCGCGCGCAATTGGGCGCGCCGGTCAA
>CBIHOX010000186.1:0-10867 GCA_966211685.1 uncultured Pseudoduganella sp. | reverse complement strand
CGAACCCATCAAATGCTGCGGCGCAATATCCTTGCCGCATGACCGAGGAGGCTGCAATGAAGCCGGACTTTGAATTGTTTGGAAAATGGCATGACGCGGCGCGCGGATTCCTGGCCGCGCTGTTTCCTTCACCGCCCCCGCCGCCGGGCCGCTTCCTGCACGGTGAATACACCAACCATGCCGGCACCCGCCAGTACAAGCTGTATGTCCCGGGCGGCTACCGCGGCCAGCCGCTGCCGCTGGTGGTGATGCTGCATGGCTGCACCCAGGACCCCGACGATTTTGCCGCCGGCACCCGCATGAATGCGCTGGCGGAAGAAATGCGCTGCCTGGTGGTGTATCCGGCCCAGTCGCCGGACGCTAACGCACACCGCTGCTGGAACTGGTTCAACGCGCTGGACCAGCAGCGCGGCCAGGGCGAACCTTCGATCATTGCCGGCATCGCGGAACAAGTCATGGCGCACTACGCCGTCAAGCGCAACGCGGTATACGTGGCGGGCATGTCAGCCGGCGGCGCCATGGCCGCCATCGTTGGCGCCCAGTATCCCGATATCTTCCGTGCAGTCGGCGTGCATTCCGGCATGCCGTTTGCCGCGGCGCGCGATTTGCCGTCGGCGCTCAGCGCCATGAAACGCGGCATGCAGGCCGAACCCATCAAAGGCGGCGGCTTGCCCATCATCGTGTTCCACGGCGACCAGGACAGCACGGTACATCCGCGCAACGGCGAGCAGGTGATGATCCAGAAATTACACGGCCACGGCGTGCTGGACAACGCTGCCGTCGATACCGGCAGCGTGCCGGATGGCTATGCCTATACGCGCACCACGCTGCGGCGCCGCAACGGCAAACCGCTGGGCGAACACTGGCTGGTGCACGGGGCCGGCCATGCCTGGAGCGGCGGCAGCGACGATGGCAGCTACACCGACGGCCGCGGGCCGGATGCGAGCCGTGAAATGCTGCGCTTCTTCAAGACGTGCGGCGCCGGCTGAACCGCTCCATGCCGGCGTCCACCGGGGGCCGACCGCGGAACGCCCACTTCATCACCAGCACGGCCAGCGCCAGCACCAGGGTAATGCCATTGGCGACGATCACCGGCCATGATTCGAGCAAGATGCCGTACGTCAGCCACAACGCGATGCCGGCCGACAGCACGGCGTACATGATGGCCGACACCCCTTCCCCGCTGCGCCGCCGCCACACCAGCACCACCTGCGGCACGAACGCGATGGTGGTACAAAACGCCGCCAGGTAACCCAGCACGTCGACCCAGTACGGCTGCACTGCCTGCATCAGGACTCCTTGGTGAACAATTCGATGCGCTCGCGCTTCTTGTCCATGTCGTGGTCGGTGTCGGCATAGCGCTGCGCGATTTCCACGAATTGCCGCTGGATGTCGAGGAAGGCATCGGTGATGTCGGGGTCGAAATGCTTGCCGCGCCCTTCGGCAATGATGGTCACCGCCTGTTCGTGCGACATGCCATCCTTGTACACGCGGCGGCTGATCAGCGCATCGTAGACGTCGGCCAGCGCCATCAGGCGCGCGGAAATCGGGATCGCATCGCCCGCCAGGCCTTCCGGATAGCCGCTGCCGTCCCACTTTTCCTGGTGGCCGTAAGCGATTTCCTTGGCGTACTTGAGGAAATCGACTTCGATGCCCAGTTCGCGCTCGGCCGCGATGATGGCGTCGCGCCCCAGCGTGGTGTGGGTCTTCATGATTTCCATTTCATGCGGTTCGAAGCGGCCCGGCTTGAGCAGGATACGGTCCGGGATGCCGACCTTGCCGATGTCGTGCAGCGGCGCCGACTTGAACAGCAGGGTAATGGTCTTATCGTCGAGGAAATGCGAAAAACGCGGATGGTGGCGCAGGCGCTCGGCCAGCGCCTTCACGTACCACGAGGTGCGCCGGATATGGTTGCCGGTCTCGTTGTCGCGGGTTTCCGCCAGCGACGCCATGGTGTGGATCGCCACGTCCTGCAGCGCCGCCACTTCTTCCGTGCGGCGCGTGACTTCCGCTTCCAGGAAGGTATTCTGGTCGCGCAGGAAATCATGCACGCGCTTCATGGCCAATTGGGTCTTGATGCGGGCCAGCACGATCGGCGCCGACACCGGCTTGGTGATGTAGTCGGCCGCGCCGAGCGACAGGCCCATTTGCTCATCGGTGATTTCACTCATCGCCGTCACGAAGATCACCGGAATGTCGCGCGTGGCGGGGCTGGCCTTGAGCTGCCGGCACACGTCGTAGCCGCTCATGCCCGGCATCATGATGTCGAGCAGGATCAGGTCCGGCTTGCTGTCGCCATTGGCGATCTTCAGCGCGCGCTCGCCGTTGACGGCGATCTTGGTGCGGTAATCCTGTTCCAGGATGGCGCACAGCAGGTCGATGTTGTCCGGCGTGTCGTCCACCACCAGGATGGTGGGTTTGGCTTGTGTGGTTGTCATGATGGCCGCGATTATAAGGTGACCTGTAATGCGCCAGCCGCTTCCTGCAACTGCGCCAGCGCCCCTTCGAAATCATACTGCGCAATCTGGCGCCGCAGCTGGCGGCCATGCTCGCCCTGCCCGGCCGCCTGCAACTGTGCTTCCAGGCTTTCCGCCAGGCGCGCCGCGGCGCCGTCGTCCTGCGCCAGCAGCGACGCCATTTCACGCATGGCCGCCAGCAGCGCCTGGGGGTCCGCGCCGGCCGCCGGCGCCCGCGCGGGCGTGGCCGCGCCGGGCCGGCGCGCGTCGAGCGCCAGCATGATGACGCCCACCACTTCCTGCAATTCCAGCGCCAGCGTTTCCATGGCGGCGTCGCGTCCTTCCACCACGCCCTGGGCCAGCATCTGTTCCAGCCGCGCCGCGCTGTCGGCCACGCCGGACGCGCCGATGTTGCCGGCCAGTCCCTTGACGGTGTGCGCCTCGCGCGTGGCGGCCTCCACGTCATTGTTTTCTATCGCATCGCCGATGCGCTGCATGACGTCGATCTGCGTTTCCGCGAAGCGCGCCAGCAGCTTGCGCATCAGCTTGACGTTGCCGCCCACGCGCTGCAGCGCCGCTTCCATTTTCAGGCCGGGAATCATGGGCAGCGTGTCGTCAGGTTCGGCCGCCGCCGCAGCCACCGCTTGCGGGTTTTTCACCTTGACCCAGCGCGCCAGCGTGGCGAACAGCTGCGCCACGTCGATCGGCTTGGCGATGAAATCGTTCATGCCGGCGCCCAGGCATTTTTCCTTGTCGCCCACCATGGCGTTGGCCGTCATGGCGATCACCGGCAGGGCCGCGTGGCGCGGGTCGGCGCGCAGCCTGCGGGTGGCTTCATAGCCATCCATCACCGGCATCTGGCAATCCATCAGCACGCCGTCGTATTCGTTGACGGCGATCTTCGCCAGCGCCATCGCGCCGTTGTTGGCCACGTCGACGCGGATGCCGGCGTCGCCCAGGATTTGCTGCGCGACTTCCTGGTTGATTTCATTGTCTTCCACCAGCAGCAGCCAGGCGCCGCGCACGGCTTGCGCGGCCGACTGGTAATCGGCCGCGCGGCGCACGCGGCGGCATTGCGGGAAACCCTTGCCATACACCGACGATACCGCGTCGAGCAGGGTCGATGCGCTGACCGGCTTGCTCAGCAGGCCGTCCAGCCGCACGTCGCGCACTTCGTCGAGCAGCACGTCGCGGTTGTACGCCGTCACCATGATCACGCGCGGGGCGTCGGCTTCGGTGCCGGATTCCGCTGCCTGCGCGCGCAGCGCCTGCACCACTTCCAGGCCGCTCATGCCCGGCATTTGCCAGTCCACCAAGGCCAGGCCGAACGGATTGCCGTCGGCGCGCGCCTGCGCCACCATCTGCAGCGCCTTCGCGCCGCTGTCGGCGGCGGCGGCGTCGAATTTCATCGATTGCAGCATGCCGAGGAAGATTTCACGCGCCGTCGCGTTATCGTCCACCACCAGCACGCGTACAGCGGCGATGTCGGTGTCCGGCCTGACGTCGGGCTGCTGCGCGGCGGCCAGGCCGAATTTCGCGGTGAACCAGAACGTGCTGCCCACACCGGCTTGGCTTTCCAGCCCGATTTCACCCTCCATCATTTCCACCAGCCGCTTGCTGATGGTCAGGCCCAGGCCGGTGCCGCCATGGTGGCGCGTGGTGGACGTGTCGGCCTGGGTAAAGGCCTGGAACAGCTTGCTCTGCTGGGCCGGGGTCAGGCCCACGCCGGTGTCGCGCACGTCGACCCGCAGCCGCACCCCGTCGTCCAGCTTTTCCAGCAGGCGGATGGTGACCACGATCTCGCCTTTTTCCGTGAACTTGATGGCGTTGTTGGTCAGGTTGATCAACACCTGGCCGAAGCGCAGCGGGTCGCCCACCAGCGCGGTCGGCACGCCGGGGCCGATGTCGAACAGCAGCTCCAGCCCCTTGTCCTGCGCGCGCATGACGGACAGGTCGGCGATCTGCGCCATTACGTCTTCCAGGAAGAAATCGATGCGCTCGAAGTTCATCTTGCCGGCCTCGATCTTGGAAAAGTCCAGGATGTCGTTGATGATGCCCAGCAGGTGGCGCGCCGCCGATTCGACCTTTTCCAGGTAATTGCGCTGCTTTGGCGTGAGCTCGGTCTGCAGCGCCAGGTGCGTCATGCCGATGATGCCATTCATCGGCGTGCGGATTTCATGGCTCATGTTGGCCAGGAAGTCGGACTTGGCCTTGGTCGCGTCTTCCGCCACTTCCACCGCGTGGCGCAGCTGCTGTTCGGCCGCCAGGCTCACCGTCATGTGCTTGAGCGCGCGCAGCAATTCGCCGGTTTCATCCCTGGAGGTGGCCTCGATCACGGGGCTCAGGTCGCCCTGCGCGACACGGGTGGCGATCGCAATGGCTTCATCGAGCGGACGCGTGATGGAGCGCGCCGAATACGCGAAGCCCAGCGCCACCACCACCGCGGCCAGGCCGAACAGGGTCATCGCCATCAGCGAGGAATTGATGTCGGCCTGCGCGCGGGCCGCGCTGGCCATCACCTGGTTTTGCTGCAACTGGTCCAGTTCATGGATCACCGCCAGCAACCCGTTCAGCGCGGGCAGCGCCAGGCTGTTCATGCGCTCCTCGGCCGCTTCGCGGTCTTCCGCTTCCACCATGTCGGCCACGGCGATGAAGGAATCGTAATAGTCGGCGCGCGCCTTCTTGAGCTTTTCTATCAGCGCCTTCGCCTGCGGCGTGGCGTCCAGTTCCGCCAGCCGCGCCAGTTCGCGGTCGATATTGAGCTTGATGGCGTCGATGCGCGCATAGCTTTCGACCCGGTGTTCCAGCTTTCTCTGGATGATCAGGGTGACGATGCGGGTGGCCGCCTCGCGCGACTGCGTATCGATGCTGTTGACGGCCGCCGCCGCGGCCCAATCGGTGCTGAGGATATGGTCGGTCTCGGCGCGGATCGAATAAATGCGGCTCACGCCGACCAGGATCACGCCCATCATCAGCAGGATCAGGATGGCGTAGCCGGCGTTGATACGGACACGGATGCGGATGTCCTGGAAGCGCATGGTGGACTTTCGTTGTCGTAGTGTTACGCCGCCTGCGCCGGGCGGCTTGCTGTCATTGCGGGGCGTCGCCGGGGCCCTGCGCAGCGCGTTGCGCGGCGCGCTGTTCGATGTGTTCCTTCAGGCACGCGGGACACCAGCACGTGACGTCCGTGTCCAGGGAGGGCACCGGCACGGCGGGCGGCATGGCGGTGCACCAGCACGGATTGCCGTCATCGCCGTCGGCCATGGCGCAATGGAATTCGGCGCCGCAGCGCTTGCAGGCGCTCATGGTCGGTCTCCGTCATCGCCGCCCGTGGAATCGCCGCCCAGCGGAAAATTGCGCATCGCGCGGCGCAGCGTGTCCATCTGGGTATTGAAGCGGGTGCAGGCGCCGCACATCAGCAGGTGCAACTGCATGCGGGTGCGCTCGACCAGGGTCAGTTCGCGGTCCATCCCCTCGGACACCAGGCGGTGCACTTCGCGGCAAGTGGGTTTCAATCCGTCTTTTTCCATCGTCGGCCTATCGGGTAGCGGTTCCGAACCAGTTCAAATCCAGGCACTCGCGCAGCCGCAGGCGCGCCCGGTACAGCAGTACCCATGCATTAGACGAGGAAATCGCCAGTTCCTTACAAATTTCTTCGGTTTCCAGTTCCAGCCACTCGCGCATCATGAAAATGCGCGCGGCCTGGGCCGGCAGCTTTTCCAGGCACACTTCGAGCACGCGAAAGAAGTCTTTTTGTTCCAGTGTGCGGTCCGGATCGCCCCACTGGCGCGGCATGTCGACGGTATGGCCGTCGGCGCGGAACAGCGCGTCGACCACGTCATCCTCGCTCTGGCCCTCGGCGCATTCGATCGGGCGCTCGCGGGTGGCGGCGCGCAGGCTGTCGATGATCTTGTACTTCAGGATGCCGGTCACGTACGTGCGCAGCGAAGACTGGCCCTGGAAGCGGCCGGGCTGTTCCAGCACGGCGATCAGCGTATCCTGCACGGCGTCTTCCGCCAGGGATTCATTCCTTAATTGCAACAATGCAAAGCGGACAAGCTGGGGCCGCATGGCTTCCAGTTGCCGGTGCAATGTCTGGTGGTCAGGGTCGCTCATAGACAGCCAGCCTATCGGAACGCATGGGAATTGACAATCCGCAAAAGCCACTATAATGCGCGGTAGGCTGTAAAATCCCGCTCTCGCACACCATTTCTTTTACCGGAATTGCCATGACGTCCCTCTCGAACCTGAACCTGGAAGTGCCTGCCAGCGACCTGACCGCGGTGTCCCCGCAGATCAAGGCGCAAATCCTGGCGGAAGCGCTGCCTTATATCCGCAACTTCCATGGCAAGACCATCGTGATCAAATACGGCGGCAACGCCATGACGGACGAGCGCCTGAAACACGGTTTCGCGCGCGACGTGATCCTGCTGAAGCTGGTGGGCATGAACCCGGTCGTGGTGCACGGCGGCGGTCCGCAAATCGATAACGCGCTGAAGAAAATCGGCAAGCAGGGCACGTTCGTGCAGGGCATGCGCATCACCGACGAAGAAACCATGGAAGTGGTGGAATGGGTGCTGGGCGGTGAAGTGCAGCAGGACATCGTCATGCTGATCAACCATTACGGCGGCCAGGCCGTGGGCCTGACCGGCAAGGACGGCGGCTTGATCCGCGCGCGCAAGATGGCCATGCCGGACAAGCAGAACCCGGGCCAGTTCCTCGATATCGGTTTCGTCGGCGAAATCGAAGCCATCAACCCGGCCGTGGTCAAGGCGCTGCAGGACGACGCCTTCATCCCCATCATTTCGCCGATCGGCTTCGGCCAGGATGGCCAGGCGTACAACATCAACGCCGACGTGGTGGCGGGCAAGATCGCGGAAATCCTGAAAGCCGAAAAGCTGATCATGATGACCAACATCGCCGGTGTACAAGACAAGAACGGCAACCTGGTGACCGACCTGTCGGCCCGTGAAATCGATGAAATGTTCGCGGACGGCACGATTTCCGGCGGCATGCTGCCAAAAATCTCGTCCGCGCTGGACGCCGCCAAGTCCGGCGTGAACACCGTGCACATCATCGATGGCCGCATCGAGCATTCTTTATTGCTGGAAGTCTTGACGGAACAGGCTTTTGGCACTATGATCCGGTCTCACTAATTTTTTGGCGGCGCAGTTTTTGCCACAGCCGCCAAAATGAATGCCCTTGTAGCTCAGTGGTAGAGCACTCCCTTGGTAAGGGAGAGGCCACGTGTTCAATCCACGTCAAGGGCACCACCGCTTCCCGCAGTCCCCCCATCTGTTTCAGTTGTTCCCGCTGCTTCCCCTGCTTCAATAAATCCGTTCCACCGCGATGCCGCGCTGGCGCAGCAATTCAGGCACGTTGCCTTTGCCGACCAGGTGCAGCACGCCGATGGCGGCAAAACTGTTGCGTTCGCGCGCCAGCAGGCTGGCAATGCCGGCCGCCAGCGTCGGATTGCGCTGGTCCAGCAGCACGCGCTGCACGAAGCGGCCGGAAAACGTGTCATCTTCCGCGGCCTTGCGCGCCAGCGCATCGAGGCCGGCCTGGTCGGCGTGACGCCACGCCTGGACGATGTCGCGCGCCTGCCTGGCCTGTTCCTCATCCTCGATGGCGGCAATGCCTTCTTCCAGGAAGCGTGCCTGTTCCGCGTTGCTCATGCGGTTGAACAGCATCATTTGCCCGGCCACCGATTCCAGTTCCACCACACGCACCTGGCGCGCCCGCGCCTGGCGCGACAGCCATGCATCGACCGCCAGCGCCGGATCGTAGCCCTGCGCGGCGAATTCACTGATGGTCAGCAGGCTGGCCACCATCCACGGCTTCATCGGCGCCACGGTTTCCGGCGCGATCGCATAGCGGCGCAGCAATTGCTGCAGGCGCGGACGGTAGGCCGGCGACAATTCGTCGGCCACCGCGCCGCGCCGGTTGCGCGCCATGCCGTGGTCGCGCACCGCGCGGGCAATCGCGGCCTGGTCGCCCAGCGGGTCGATTTCCAGCGCCAGCACCGACGCCTGCTGCAAGGCCGCCGTCACGCGCGGCTCGAGCGGATAAAAGTCGGCCGCGCCCACGTGGATGGTGCCGAACAGGTAGGCGGTGTGGCCGCCCTGTTCCAGCTTGAACAGGGCGCCGCGGTTGGGGACCGCATTTGCCGCCGGTTCCGCCGCGCGCAGCGGAGCGGCCAGCCACAGGAACAGGCTGCAAAATAAAACTATAATCTGGCGTTGCATGTTTTCCCCTCGTCTGTCGTGAATATACCCCGTTCCTCCCCGGTCTGGCTGTTTGATCTGGACAATACGCTGCACAATGCGTCGCACGCGATATTCCCCGCCATCACGGCCAACATGAACGCCTACATCGCCCGCGTGCTGGGCGGCGATGGCGCACCGGCCGCCATGGACGCCGTCAACGCCGCGCGCACCCTGTACTGGCGGCGCTATGGCGCCACCATGCTAGGCCTGGTCAAGCACCATGGCGTCGATTCCACGCACTTCCTGGCCGTCACGCACGACTTGCCGGAGCTGTCCGCCATGGTGCGGGCGGAAAAGGGACTGGGCCAGCTGTTGCGCGCGCTGCCGGGCCGCAAGGTGCTGCTGACCAATGCGCCGCACCGCTATTCGCGCGACGTGCTGCGCATCCTCGGCATCCACCGCGCGTTTTCCCACCACATCGCGATCGAACACATGCGCATCCACCGCCACCTGCGCCCCAAGCCCTCGCGCCTGATGCTGCGCAACGTGATGAAAAAACAGAAGGCCGCGCCGCGCCGCTGCATCCTGGTGGAAGACACGCTGGCCAACCTGCGCGCCGCGCGCGGCCTGGGCATGCGCACCGCGTGGGTCACGCAGTACCTGAAAATGGCGGACCCGATCGGCATGGCGCACGTGCCGCAGCGCTATTTCCGGCCCGCATGGGTCGATGTCAAAGTAAAATCTGTCCGGCACCTGCCGGCGCGGCTGGCACGGCTGCGCTAGTTTTCCCGAACACTTTTTTCAGACCACTTTTCCGATCCGCGTCCCTATCATGGCAAGTACACCGCCCGGCCAGCGCAGGCAGCAAATCCTCGTCGCACTGGCAGAAATGCTGGAACAACCCAAAGGCGAAAAGATCACCACCGCGGCGCTGGCGCGCAAGCTGGAATTTTCCGAGGCGGCGCTGTACCGCCATTTCGCCAGCAAGGCGCAAATGTTCGAGGGCTTGATCGACTTCATCGAGACCAGCGTGTTTGGCGTGATCAACCAGATCATGGAAAAGCAGGCCAGCGGCGTGGCGCAGGTGCGCGACATCATCGGCATGCTGCTGCAATTTTCAAGCAGCAATCCCGGCATGACCCGCGTGCTGACGGGCGATGCCCTGGTGGGCGAGGACGAGCGCCTGCAGCAGCGCATGAACCAGCTGCACGAACGCATCGAACTGGCGCTGCGCCAAGCCTTGCGCCTGGCCACCACCGAAGGCTATGGCCACGAAGACGACATCGCCGCGCGCGCCGCCGTGCTGCTGGCCTATGTGATCGGCCGCTGGCACCGCTATGCCAAGAGCGGCTTCAAGCTCGATCCCGCGCAAGACACGGCGCTGCACATCGCCCTGCTGCTCTGAGCCATGGACCACGACGTATTCGCGCTGCTCGACGACGCCAGCCCGGACGGGCTGGCGCAAGCCCGTTCGCGCCTGTACACGGGCCACGTGGCGACGCTGCGCTGCGATGGCCATGGCGGCGTGCAGGCATGGCGCGCGTTGCTGCGGCAGATGGAAACGCACCTGGCGCAGGGCCGCCACGCGGTGGCGCTGTGCGCCTATGAACTGGGCGCGCATATCCTGGGATTGCCGCCGCATCCGGCCGCCGATCCCGATGCGCCCACCGCGCGCATCCTGGTCTTCACGCAATGCGCGCTGCTGTCGCAGGCCGAGGTGGCGGCCTGGCTGGCCGCGCGCGCCGGCGACGCGCCGGCCGGCGTCGCCGGCATCGAAGCCAACGTGGACGAGGCCCGCTTCGCCGACGCGATCGCCCGCATCCGCGCCTACATCGCCGCCGGCGACACTTACCAGGTCAACTACACCTACCGCCTGCGCTTCGATGCCTATGGCTCCATCTTCGCCCTCTACCAGCGCCTGCGCGCGCGCCAGCCGGTTCCGTATGGCGCGCTGATCGCGCTGGGCGACGGCGGCGCGGTGCTGTCGCTGTCGCCGGAATTGTTCGTCCGGCACGCCGACGGCGTGCTGACGGCCCGCCCCATGAAAGGCACCGCGCCGGCCGCGCCGGACGACGACGAAAATGCACGCCGCGCCGCCGCGCTGGCGCGGGACGGCAAGAACCGCGCGGAAAACCTGATGATCGTGGACTTGCTGCGCAACGACATCGGCCGCATCGCGCAAACCGGCAGCGTGACGGTGCCGGC
>CBIHOX010000185.1:0-10885 GCA_966211685.1 uncultured Pseudoduganella sp. | reverse complement strand
CACGTGGAATCGGGCCAGGCCAGCCGCACCGACCCGATGATCGGCGTGGTGCGCACGGCCGCGCCGCTGGAAGGCGCGGCGCGCTACGTCACGCGCGGCGCACCGGCGGTGTTCCGCTACGCGGCGCCGGACGGCAAGCTCGATGCGCGCAACTGGGTCGGCATTTTCCCGGACGGCGTGACGCCCGGGAGCGCCAATGCGCTGCAATGGGCCTATACGCCGGAAGCCGCCGGCACGGTATCGCTGGCCACGGCTGGCCTGGCAGCGGGGGACTACGGCGCGTGGTACCTGTACCAGAACGGATATGCGGTGCTGGGCGGGCCGGCGCTGTTCAGCGTGTCGCAACTGACGCCCTCGGCGGCCAGCGTGGCGCATGGCGTGAACCTGGTGTTCGATTACGCGGTGCCGGCGTCGAATGCCGGCAGCAAGAACTGGATCGGCATCTGGAAGGCCGGGGTGGCGCCGGCCAGCGGCACGTGGGTGGCTTGGCAATACGTGGCGAAAGCCAGCGGCAAGGCCACGTTCGACACCAGCAAGCTGGCGCCGGGCAATTACGCGGCGTGGCTGTTCCTCAACGACAGCTATACGGTGCTGGCGGGACCGGCGGGGTTTGCCGTGACGTGACCTGGCTGCGGCGATGCGGGCCAGCCCCCCAACGCCGCAGTGCGGCGTATTTCCGAATAGCGCCTTCCACGCCCTGCACGTAGTAATTGATCGACAGCAGTTCCTTCATCGGCATCACGGCCCCAGCCGCCACGCGCACCTTGCCCGACTGGTCCTTGATCGGGCCCTGGAACGGGTGGAACGAACCGTCCGACAGCACTTTCAGCTTGGCTTCATACGCCTTGGCGGCGTCCGCCGGCACGGCGGGGTTCAGCGGCGACATCTTCACCATGCCTTCCTTGATGCCGCCATGGACGTCGGTCGGCTTCCATGTGCCGGCCAGCACGGCTTTCGCGGTCTCCGTGTAATAGCCGCCCCAGTTGTTGGTGGCCGCCGTCAAATGCGCCTTGGGCGCGAACTTCGCCATGTCAGAATCCCAGCCGAACGCATATACGCCTTTCTCTTGCGCGGCCTGCAGCGTGGCGGGGGAATCGGTGTTCTGGCTCAGCACATCCGCGCCCTGGGCAATCATGGTTTCCGCCGCCTGCCGTTCCTTGGCCGGGTCGTACCACGAGTTCACCCAGATCACCTTGGTCTTGATGTTCGGGTTCACGCTTTGCGCGCCGAGGGTAAAGGCGTTGACGTTGCGGATCACCTCGGGAATCGGGAACGAGGCGACGAAGCCCAGCGTATTGGTCTTGGTCATCTTGCCGGCAATGACGCCCAGCAGGTAGGCGCCTTCATACAGGCGCGTCTCATAGGTGCCCATGTTCTTGCCGGTCTTGAAACCGGTGGCGTGCAGGAACACGGTGTTGGGGAAGGTTTTCGCGACTTTTTCCGTCGGGTTCATGTAGCCGAACGAAGTCGTGAAAATCAGCTTGTTGCCGTCCGCCGCCAGCTTGCGGATCACCCGCTCGGAATCGGCGCCTTCCGGCACGCTTTCCACGAACGTGCTTTTGACCTTGCCGCCCAGCTGTTTTTCCATCTCCAGGCGGCCCTGGTCGTGCGCATAGGTCCAGCCGGCGTCGCCCACCGGTCCCACATAGACAAAGCCGACTTTCAGCGGTTCATCGGCGGCGTGCACCGTTGCGTAAGGAACGGCGGCGGCCAATGCGGCCAGGGTGCAGGAGGCAAGCAGTTTACGGCGATGCATCATGGTTTTCCTTTCCAGGTCAGAAGTGGTATTCGGCGCGGATCATCGGGGTCTTGGCAAAGGCGCCCGAGCCTGCAGGGCCGTTGTGGTTGTTGCCGAACTTGTTTTTCCAGTACTGGTACTCGACGCCGACCTTGAAGGTATTCTTGCCGGCTCCCACCGCGCCGCTCATGTCGTACATGAGCTGCATGTCGATGTTGGTTTCCCTGGCGGTTTTGCCGCCGAATTCGTCATTGCCTTTCTTGCCGATGAAGTTGGCGTAACCCTCGAACGTCAGCGGCAAGCCGCCCGGCAGTGGAATCAGCCACACGGCGTTGAGCATCGGGTGTGTCTTGTAGCGGTAGCGCTCGACGCCGGAATTGCTGTAGGTGGAAAACGGTGCATTGCTTTCCCACAGCGCCAGCAGGCTCACGTTCAGGAAGCCCGGCACGTCGAACATCACGGTGGGGCCGGCCACCAGCATGCGCTTTTTCGAGTTGTAGCCGGCGTCGACCTTGGTATTCATGTCGAAGCCGGCCGTCACGCCGACACCGCGGATGCCGGGGCCTGTCATTTCGCGGCCGGTCACCTTGCCCAGGTCCAGCGTGTGGCGGTACAGCGCGTACACTTCGTGGGCGCCGGTCTTCGAACGCGCCGACGAGGGATCGTTCTTGTCGGAGAACAGCATGTCGGCGCTGAAGAAATTCGTGCCGTACTTGTAGCCGCTGGCGTGGCTCAGGTTGACGATGTGCTTGGTGATGTCGACCGGGTTGTACGGCTCCGCGAAATCGGTGCCGTAGCGGTAGCTGATCGAGGTGTCGCTCCAGTCGGCGGCATGCGCCGGCGCGATGGCGGCGGCCAGGAGGGCGAGTGCTGTGGTGCTGTTCCTGAATTGCTGAATCATGTTAACTCCAAGGTTGGTTGTTATCGTGAGCCTTCAGATGCTTAGCAAGTAGCGGGCCAGGCCCGCTTGGTCATGCGTGTTGCGTATGCTTCAGCCGTAGGGCGGATCAGCTGCGCAGCAGCGTAATCCGCCATGGCTGGCAGCACCAATACGCATGCAGTGGCGGATTACGGCGTACCGCCTAATCCGCCCTACAACTGATGCCTGTTCCTACAGCCCGGCCAGCGCGTCGGCCAGTTTCACCTTGCGCGTGACGACGCCGAGGCGCAGGCGGCTTTCTATTTCCAGCAAGTGGTGCTCGATCAGCGCCACCGCCTGGTCGCACTGGCCCTGCTCGATCAGCGTCACCAGCTGGCGGTGCTCATCGTTTTCACACATGTGCGCACCGGGGCTTTCATACAGCGCAATGATCAGCGAACAGCGCGATACCAGTTCGCCCATGTAGCGCTGCAGCACGCGGTTGCCGGCCAGTTCCGCCAGCAACAGGTGGAATTCGCCGCCCATGCGGATCCAGTTGGCGCGGTCGCCGCTGCGGCGCGCCGCGTCTTCTTCGGCCATGGCATCGTGGATGCGCTGCAGTGACGCCGGATTGGCGTTGCGCACCGCCAGCGGCACGATTTCGCGTTCGATGGCGCGCCGCGCGGCGAAGATTTCACGGGCCTCGTCCGGTGTCGGCGAGGCAATCACGGCGCCGCGGTTGGGGCGCAGTTCAATGATGTGGTCATGCGCCAGCCGTTGCAGCGCCTTGCGCACCGTGGTGCGGCTGACCTTGTACAGTTCGCAGAAATCCGATTCGCCCAGGTGCGTGCCGGGCGGCAGCTTGTGGCTCATCACGGCGTTGACGACGGCGCGGTAGATGCGCAAGTCCACGGCCGTGGTGCCGCGCTTGGCGGGCTTGGGCGGCGCATTGGATGCCGCCGCCGCGCCGCTGGCGTTGGCGGCAGCGTCGCCATTTGCGGTATTGGCGCCGTCCCTGGCGTCGCCTTTACCGGCGCCTTTGCCGCCGCCCTTGACACTGCCGCCGGGGCGGCGCTTGCCGGCGCTCATCTCGACGACGCCGGCCGGTTCGACTATGCGGGTTGCGTTGCTCATGGTGTGTACTCGTTTTTGTAGGTAATCACTCAAGTGTGATGAAAAAAGACACTCGCCCAGCCGATGGATTCATTGTGTACGAAATAGTGCGCAATTCAACGAAAATTTGTATACAGTAATAGCCAAGCGTGGCGAAAGCGCCACGCGCCGGCAAGCCGGGGCGCTGTATACAAGCGGTGCGCGGCTGCGCCAAAGCGGGGCCCCGTGCACCGCGCTGGAGCGTAGGCCGGCACAGCCAATGACCCGTCGGCTGGCACACAAGTTGCGAGATGTTCAGTTGGATTTCAGTGCTTTCCAGTTGTATACAACCGTCGCGAGGAGTACCCGACAATGACGCAAGCCGCAGACCCGCCCATGCCGCCGGCCCTGGTTGAACCCAGGCTCAAGCTGCGCGGTATTTCCAAGATTTACCCTTCCGTTGTCGCCAATGATGCGGTCGATTTGACCGTCATGCCGGGCGAAATCCACGCCGTGCTGGGCGAAAACGGGGCGGGCAAAAGCACGCTGATGAAAATGATTTACGGCGTCACCCATCCCGACGCCGGCGACATCTACTGGGAAGGCGATCCGGTGCGCATCGCATCGCCATCGGCCGCGCGCAAGCTCGGCATCGGCATGGTGTTCCAGCACTTCGCGCTGTTTGAGACACTGACCGTGGCGGAAAACATCGCGCTGGCGCTCGATGACAGGATCTCGCCGGACAAGCTGGCCCCGCGCATCCGCCAGGTGTCGGAAGACTATGGCTTGCCGCTCGATCCGCACCGGCTGGTGCACAGCATGTCGGTCGGCGAGCGCCAGCGCGTGGAGATCGTGCGCTGCCTGCTGCAAAACCCGAAACTGTTGATCATGGACGAGCCGACCTCGGTACTGACGCCGGAAGCCGTGCTGAAACTGTTCGAGTCGCTGCGCCGCCTGGCGCGCGAGGGCTGTTCCATCCTGTACATCAGCCACAAGCTCGATGAAATCCAGGCGCTGTGCGACCAGGCCACGGTGCTGCGCAGCGGCCGCGTGTCCGGCACCGCGGTGCCGCGCAATGAAACCCCGCGCTCGCTGGCGGAAATGATGATCGGCCGCGAATTGCCGAGCTGCCGCCTGAATCCGCGCGAGCCGGGCGAAGTGCGCCTGGCCCTGGACAAGCTGCATTTCACGCCGCTCGATCCGTTTGGCACCACGCTGAAGGACGTCACGCTGCAATTGCGCGGCGGCGAGATCGTCGGCATCGCCGGCGTATCCGGCAATGGCCAGCAGGAATTGCTGAAGGCGATTTCCGGCGAGTGCCTGCTGGCCGATGCGGCGTCATTGACCTTGCTGGGGCAGCCGGCCGGCCAGCTCGACCCGGCCCAGCGCCGCGAGCGCGGCTTGTGCTTCGTGCCGGAAGAGCGGCTGGGCAGGGGCGCGGTGCCGGACTTGTCGCTGGCCGACAACGCGCTGCTGACCGGTTATGTCCCGGCGGGCAAGACCGGCATGGTGAAGGGCGGCCTGGTGCAGCACAAGACCATTGCCGCCTTCGCGCGCGACGTAATCGCGCGCTTCAACGTGAAATGCGGCGGCGAGAAATCCGCGGCATCGAGCCTGTCGGGCGGCAACCTGCAAAAGTTCATCGTCGGGCGTGAAATCACGCTGGCGCCCAAGGTGCTGGTGCTGGCGCAGCCGACGTGGGGCGTCGACATCGGCGCGGCCATGCTGATCCGGCAAGCCATCATCGACATGCGCGACCAGGGCGTGGCGGTGCTGGTGCTGTCGGAGGAAATCGAGGAATTGTTCATGATGAGCGACCGTATCGCCGTGATCGCGAAAGGGCGCCTGTCGCGCGCCGTGAAGACGTCGGAAACGTCGGTCAACCAGGTGGGTGTGTGGATGAGCGGCGACTTCGACCACGTGGATTCCACCGCCGGCGCGGCACTGCACGAAGGAGAGACCTATGTCCAGGCTTGAGGCGAGGCCGGAGCCTTCCAAGACCATGATGCTGGCGTCGCCGCTGATCGCGGCGCTGGCCATGCTGGTGACCGGATCCATCCTGTTTTACGGGCTGGGGCAAGACCCGCTGCACGCGTTTTACGTGTACTTCATCAAGCCCGCCACCACCGCCTATGGCATCGGTGAATTACTGTTGAAGGCCACGCCGCTGATCCTCTGCGGCATCGGCCTGGCGCTGGGCTTCCGCGCCAATGTCGCCAACATCGGCGCGGACGGGCAACTGACCATCGGCGCCGTCACGGCAGGCGCGGTGGCGCTGTACTTCGACGACGTGGAATCGGGCTGGCTGTTGCCGGTGGTGGTGCTGGCCGGCGCCGTCGGCGGCATGCTGTGGGCCGCGATTCCGGCGCTGCTGCGCACGCGCTTCAACACCAGTGAAATCCTGACCAGCCTGATGCTGGTGTATGTGGCCTACCTGTTGCTCAGCTACCTGGTGCATGGTCCGCTGCGCGATCCGGCCGGGTTCAACTTCCCGCAATCGAAGATGTTCCCAGACGCTGCGATGCTGCCGCTGCTGGTGGAAGGCTTGCGCACCAATGCGGCGTTCCTGCTGTCGCTGGCGGCGGCCGGCGGCGCGTGGTTCTTTTGCGCGCGCACCTTTGCCGGCTACCGCATGCAGGTGTCGGGCATGGCGCCGCTGGCCGCCGCCTACGCGGGCTTTTCCGAACGGCGCAACGTGTGGGCCGCGTTCTTGATCAGCGGCGCGCTGGCCGGCATCGCCGGCGTCGGTGAAGTATGCGGCCCGGTCGGGCAGTTGCAGCCGTCGGTGTCGCCGGGCTATGGCTTTGCCGCCATCATTGTCGCGTACGTGGGGCGGCTGCATCCGCTGGGCGTGGTGCTGGCCTCGCTGCTGATGTCGCTGCTGTACATCGGTGGCGAATCCGCGCAGATCGAGCTTGGGTTGCCCAACGCGATCACGGGCCTGTTCCAGGGCGTGCTGCTGTTTTACCTGCTGGCCGCCGACCTGTTCATTCATTACCGCTTCAAGCCGCGCGTGCGTCCCGCGCCGGCGGTGGCGGCCCACGGAGGTGCCGCATGAATGCCGAATACCTGATTGCCTTCCTGGCCAGCACGGCCGGCGCGGCCACGCCGGTGATTTTCGCCTCGATGGGGGAACTGGTGGCCGAACGCGCCGGTGTCCTGAACCTGGGGCTGGAAGGAATGATGCTGACGGGCGCCGTGATGGGCTTTGCCGTCACCCTGTCGACCGGCAGCGCGGGACTGGGACTGGGCGCGGCCGCGCTGGCCGGCATGGCGCTGGCGCTGCTGTTCGCGTTCCTGGTGCTGACCTTGCAGACCAACCAGGTGGCGACCGGCCTGGCGCTGACCCTGTTCGGCGTGGGCCTGTCGGCCTTCCTTGGCCGCAGCCTGGCGGGGCAGACCGTGGATCCGCTGGCCAAGCTGGCGTTCCCGGTGCTGTCCGACATCCCGTTCCTGGGACCATTGCTGTTCCGCTTCGACATCATGGTGTATGCCTCGATCGCGCTGGCCGTGGGAACCGGGTGGATGCTGGCCCGCACCCGGCTCGGCTTGCTGATCCGTGCGGTGGGGGAATCGCCGCACAGTGCGCACGCGATCGGCTTTCATGTGATCGTGCTGCGCTATGGCGCCGTGGTATTCGGCGGCGCGATGGCGGGGCTGGCCGGCGCCTACATGTCGATGGCGCTGACGCCGATGTGGGTGGAGGGCATGACGGCGGGGCGCGGCTGGATCGCGCTGGCGCTGGTGGTGTTCGCGACGTGGAAGCCGCGCGGCGTGGTACTCGGCGCTTATTTGTTTGGCGGCGTCACGGTGCTGCAATTCCATGGCCAGGGCTTCGGACTGGAGATACCGTCCGAATTCCTGTCCATGCTGCCCTATCTTGCCACCATTGTGGTGCTGGTCTACATCTGCCGCGACCCCAAGACCATCCTGCTCAACAAGCCGATGTCGCTGGGGCAAAACTTCAAGGCCGATTGACCTGGCCCGGCGCCGGTGCGGCTTCGATACGCCGCATCGGTGTCGCGACCCACGCGAACGAGGCCAGCGCCAGCAGCACAGCGCCGCAGCCGGTAAACAATTGCGCCAGTGTGATCCATTGCAGCAGCGCCCCGATCAAGGTGGCCGACAGCGGCGCCACGCCCATGAAGATGCACATGAAGATGCTCATGGCCCGCCCCAGCATGTGCTGCGGCACGCTTTGCTGTATCCACGTGAAGACGGCAATCTGCATATAGCCGCCCAGCACCCCGATCGCCGCCAGCAGGGCCGCGCCCTGCCATGCTGCGGTGATGGCGCCCAATGGGGCCATCAGCAGGCCCACCAGCGCATCGACGGCCAGGATGGTGGCGCCAAACGTGATGGCGCGCGGCCGGTTGCGCGACAGCGCCATGCCGGCCAGCGTGCCGACGCCGTGCGCACCCATCAGGATGCCGAGCGACGCCGCGCCATCGAGGTTGCGCGAGGCCAGCAGGGGCAGCGCCACCTGCATGGTCCCGCCCACCACCACGGCCACCAGCGACCAGTAGACCAGGCAGGTGCGCACCGCCATGTCCTGCCACAGCGTGCGGATGCCTTCTGCCACCGCGTGCAGCACGCCGTGGCCGGCCGGCTGCGCCGGCGCGGCGCTCTGGCGTGTGCGGACCTTCGCCAGCGTCCATGCGGAGACCAGGAAGCTTGCGCAGTCAAAGGCGAACGCATAGCCGATGCCATTGGCATTGCCGCCGCCATCGCCGCTTGCCGCGCCTCGCGCAGCCTGGCCGATATCGTCGCCGCCCAGCACCATCAGCAGGGCGCCCAGCAGCGGGCCGGCCAGCATCATCAACTGGCGCAATCCCATCATGACGCCGTTGGCGGCCTGCAGGCGTTCGGGCGCCACCACGTGCGGCAGCATCGACGTGCCGGCCGGGATGCTGAAGGCATGCGCCAATCCCATGGCCAGCGCCAGCGCGTACAGCAGCGGCATGGCCAGCAGCGCGGGCGCGGCCAGCACCAGCACGGCCAGTATGCCGACCAGGGCGGCATTGGCGAACTTGGTCACCATCAGCACGGCCTTGGGCGTGTAGCGGTCCACCAGCGCGCCGCCCAGCAGCATGAACACGGCGCGCGGCACACTCATGATGGCAATCACCAGGCCCAATGCCAGCGGATCGCCGGTCAGTTTCAGCACCAGCCAGGGCAGGGCGATCATGGTGAACTGGTCACCCAGGCCGGACAGCACGGCGCCGCCCATCAGCCAGCGGAAATTCGTGTCCTGCCACAAAGTCTTGTTCATAGCCGCCTCAGAGCAGTGTGGCGCCGGCCACCAGGCCGAGTACCGCGGACAAGGCTTGCAACTGGTCGGACGGCGCGTGGCGCAGCAAGTCGGCCGATATTTCGCGCGCGGTCACCATGGCGTTATCGAGCGTGGTGTGGCCGGCCGGCGTGATCACCGCGTAGCCGACGCGCGCGTCGCGCGGATCGGGCTGGCGGCCCACCAGGCCGGTTTTTTCCAGCGGCAGCAGGCTGCGCGTGACGCCGGAGGCGGTCAATCCCTGGCGTTCGGCCAGGTCCACGCGGCGTAAGCGCCCGCCCGGCGCGCGCGCCAGGTGGTGCAGCAGTTGGAAGTCGCCAAAGCTGATGCCGAAATGGCCGCCCAGCGCGGCGTCGAGCCGACGCACCACCGCGGCCTGGGCGCGTGCGAGGCGCAGGCAAAAGTCCAGGGCGGTGTCGTCCGGCGTAGTGGCGGGGTTGGTTAACTCATTCATGATTAGTCCTTGAAATATACTTGAGTGTGCAACTATATGCCTGATTGATGAAATAATCCAGTGATTTCAACGAAGGCTCGTGATCGTGGCCTGTCCCTCCAGTTTGCCGGTCGCCGTCGCATCGATCGCAGGACCAGGGCCTTTTCTTGCGTGGCGTAGTCTGTTTGCCAGTCTTGCGCGAGACGCGGTTCTTGGCGGAGCGCTGGATGCTGGCTGGGGTCTGCCCAGTCCCGGGCGCGGCCTGCCGCGTCGTTCCAGCGCGGACCGCAAGGGCAGGCGCATCGCTGGTCGCGGCGGATGGTGCGATCACTTCGCTTGTATCGACAGCTTGTGCTTCTCCGGTTGCCGCAGCCCTGCAGGTTCGCTGAACGCTTTCAGCAATTCCCAGGGCATGTAGATCGTGCGGTGTAGATCAGACATGGGGCCTCACTGCCAAAAATCGGGTTTTACGATCGGCTGCTAACCGGTACGAACCTGTACGGACTTGCACTATCCCATACTAAAACTTTGACCACTGCCGTGCGGATTGGTTCCGCGATCTGGTGCACATCGCGTGCTTGGCGCGACCGGCCGTTTGCGCCAGTGGCTTTCCGCCAAGGCCACTCCACGCGGCCATAAAAAAAGCCACCGGCAGTCACGCCGGTGGCTTCTGGTCAGGCTGGCTGCCCGGGCGGCCGATTAACGGTCGCCGTAGCGGCGCGTGCTGAAGTTTTCGCGCGGTTCGCGGTTGTAGCGGTTTTCGCGTGGAGCGCCATCACGGCTGTAGCCGCCGCCTTCGCTGCGGTTTTCACGGCTGTAGCCGCCTTCACGTGGCTGGCCGCCTTCGCGGTTGTAATTGCCCTGGTGGCCGGCATCCCGGCTGTAGCGGCTCTCGCGTGGCGCCGCATCGCGGTTGTAGCCGCCTTCACGGCTGTAACCGCCTTCACGGCTGTAGCTTCCGCCTTCGCGGCCGCCCGAACCTTCGCGGCTGAAGTTGGCGCTGTCGCGATAGTGGCCGCCGCCTTCGCGGTTGTAGCCACCTTCGCGGCTGTAACCGCCTTCGCGCGGCGCGCCCGGCTTGCTGAAGCTGCGCTGGCCCGGCTTGCGGCCTTCGCCCGGCTTCCAGCCCGGACGGGCCGAACGCGGAGGCGCCGAACGCTTCGGCTCGTAGCCCTCGATCACCGACACAGGAATGCTTTGCTTCGTGAAACGCTCGATGCGGCGCACGTTCATGTTTTCCGAATGGTTCACCAGCGACACGGCCAGGCCGTTGCGGCCGGCGCGGCCCGTACGGCCGATGCGGTGCACGTAATCTTCCGCGAATTTCGGCAAGTCGTAGTTGAACACGTGGGTGATGTTCGGCACGTCGATGCCGCGCGCAGCCACGTCGGTGGCCACCAGCACCTTGACCTGGCCTCGGCGCAGGCTTTCCAGCGTGCGGTTGCGGGCGCCCTGGTGCATGTCGCCATGCAG
>CBIHOX010000184.1:0-10978 GCA_966211685.1 uncultured Pseudoduganella sp. | reverse complement strand
GGAGTAGTACATGTCGAACTCGACCGGGTGAGTGGTCTGGCGCATGCGGGTGACTTCCGTCATCTTCAGTTCGATGTACGCATCGATCATCGAATCGGTGAACACGCCGCCGCGGGTCAGGAACTCACGGTCCTTGTTCAGGTGATCCAGCGCTTCTTCCAGCGAGGCGCAAACGGTCGGGATCAGTGCATCTTCTTCCGGCGGCAGGTGGTACAGGTCTTTCGACGCCGCTTCGCCCGGGTGGATCTTGTTCTGTACGCCGTCCAGGCCGGCCATCATCAGTGCCGCGAAGCACAGGTATGGGTTCGCCAGTGGGTCAGGGAAGCGGGTTTCGATACGGCGGCCTTTTGGATTGGCCACGTGTGGAATACGGATCGAAGCCGAACGGTTACGTGCCGAGTAAGCCAGTTTCACTGGAGCCTCGTAGCCTGGCACCAGGCGCTTGTACGAGTTGGTGCCTGGGTTGGTGATGGCGTTCAGCGCCTTGGCGTGCTTGATGATGCCGCCGATGTAGTACAGCGCGAAGTCGGACAGGCCGGCATAGCCGTCGCCGGCGAACAGGTTCTTGCCGTCTTTCCAGATCGACTGGTGCACGTGCATGCCCGAACCGTTGTCGCCAACGATAGGCTTTGGCATGAAGGTGGCGGTCTTGCCATACGAATGGGCCACGTTCCAGATCACGTACTTCATGTTCTGGGTCCAGTCGGCGCGCTCGACCAGGGTCGAGAACTTGGTGCCGATTTCATTCTGGCCGGCGCCGGCCACTTCGTGGTGGTGCACTTCGACCGGGATGCCCAGCGATTCGAGGATCAGGCACATTTCCGAACGCATGTCCTGGAACGAATCGACTGGAGGCACTGGGAAGTAGCCGCCCTTGACGGTTGGACGGTGGCCGCTGTTGCCGCCTTCGATGTCCTTGTCGGTCGACCACGATGCTTCGTCGGAATCGATCTTCACGGCGCAGCCGGACATGTCGACTTTCCACTTGACGGAGTCGAAGATGAAGAATTCCGGCTCTGGACCGAAGTAGGCGGTGTCGCCCAGGCCCGAGGCTTTCAGGTAGGCTTCAGCGCGCTTGGCGATCGAGCGCGGGTCGCGGTCGTAACCCTTGCCGTCCGACGGTTCGATCACGTCGCACTGCATGAACAGGGTGGTTTCTTCGAAGAATGGGTCGATACGGGCAGTGTTCGGGTCCGGCAGCAGGATCATGTCCGAAGCTTCGATACCTTTCCAGCCGGCGATCGACGAACCGTCGAATGCGTGGCCCGATTCGAACTTGTCGATGTCGAAGTGCGACACAGGCACGGTCACGTGCTGTTCTTTACCACGGGTATCGGCAAAGCGGAAATCCACGAATTTCACTTCGTGTTCTTCAACCATTTTCAAGACTTCTGCGGCGGTAATTGCCATGCGTATCTCCTAGTGAAAAAGTGGGTCAGCCCACGCGGGTCAGTAGTGCGTGCGACTAAAACTCGTAAAACGTATAAGCAGGAAGCGTGCCAGCATATTGATTTTAACCGGGGAACAGACTGCTTTCATTCTGCAAACAACGACTTCCGGGATCCGCCTGTGCAAGTGCTGCACCAAATTGCACATTCTTAACATAGCACCAAAACAGTGCACTTTCAAAAAATTGCACAAGTGTGGTGCGATTTTCCGTGAGGCGCAAAAAATGCATCAATCTGGTGCAACGCGTTGAGAACAGCCCTTGCCACGGTTTGGCGTATTGATCGCGCACTATAATAAACGCAATATTGTCACCTCCGATGGGAAAATCTCCATGAGCATTATTGCTAGCATTTTGCAACGCGCCAGCCAGCGCGATCCTTCTTTACCCTATGCGGGCGCCGTGACACCGCAGGAAGCATTTGAACTGCTGCAAGCCGATCCCGGCGTGAAATTGATCGACGTGCGCACCAATGCGGAGCGCGACTGGGTCGGCCGTGTAGTCGTGCCCGATGCCCAGCATGGTGCAGTCCAGTGGAGCACCTATCCGGGCGGCGTGCCGAATCCGCAATTCGTCGAACAGTTGGAACAAGTGGCCGCGAAAGACCAGGTATTGCTGTTCCTGTGCCGCTCCGGCGTACGCTCGCGCCACTCGGCCAAGCTGGCGACGGAAAACGGGTACACGCAGTGCTATGACATCCTGGAAGGCTTCGAGGGCGACAAGGACGCGGCGGGCCACCGCAAGACCGTGGGCGGCTGGTGCAAGGCCGGCCTGCCCTGGATCGGCGCCTGACCCGGCATGTAGATCAAACATGTCCCCCCTGGGGTCAGGCACCAGGGGGTGACAAAACTGCGCAAGATCAAACCTGTCACCCACTGGGGTCAGGCACCAGGGAGTGACAAGATTGCGCGAAATCAAAAATGTCACACCCCGGGGTCAGGCACCGGGGTGTGACAGGTTGCGGTGGGTTACAGCGTGTAGTTCAGGCGTGCATAGACGTACCGGCCCGAACGGCCAAACGGCGAATAGTTCGAGAACGGCGCGTTACCTGTCGTATTCAGGTTGGCAGGGAACGGGTCCGGATACTTGTCGAACAGGTTGTCCGCGCCCATGGCCAGCGACAGTTGCTTGGTGAACGCATAGCGGCCTTCCAGGTCCACCAGGGTTTTCGCGCCGAGCCAGAAGTCCAGCGCCGCGGTGGTGCCGGGCGCCAGGATCTTGCCGTAGCGGGTGGCGCGCGCGGTCAGGCCGAACGGGCCGTGGCTCCACGTGCTGCTGGCAATGAACTTGGTCTTCGGCGTGCCATCGGTGAAGGTCAGCACGTTGATGCGGTCAAACAGCACCGGCGCCGGCGACAGCGCGGCCAGCTGCGCCGTGGTCGGCACCTTGTCGACGTCGGTCTTCGTGTAGTTGGCCGCCAGCGTGAAGTCCAGCTTGCCGTAACCGTTGGTCTTGACCGGCCAGCTGCTGACCACGTCGATGCCCTTGGTGGTGGTGTCGACGCCATTGATGAAGAAGCGCCCCCCGCCCACGCCGATGAAGCCCTGCTTGGTCAGGTAATCGCGCACGTTGGCGGCGGTCAGGTTTTCCGACAGGACGATGCGGTCCTTGATCTTGATGTGGAAGGCATCGGCCGTGATGGTGCCGCCGCCCACCTTGAACACCGCGCCCAGCGAGAAGTTCACCGACTTTTCCGCATCGAGCGGCTTGGCGCCCAGCGCGATGGCGGCCGGCGCGCTCGGCTTGAAGGTGGTGATTTCAAACGGTACGCCGTTGATGAAGTTGGTCGAAGTGGTGGTGAAGTTCTGCTGTTGCAGCGACGGCGCGCGGAAACCGTTTTGCACCGAACCGCGCAGCGCGAATTCCGGCGCGAAGTCATAGCGCCCGGCCAGCTTGCCGGACAGGCTGTTGCCGAAGTCCGAGTAATGCTCGCCGCGCACGGCCACCGAACCGAGGAAGTTTTTCGACAGGTTCGCTTCCAGGTCCACGTAGGCCGACATCGCGGTGCGGTGCGTCTTGGACTCGTCGGCCGGGCGGAAGCCCGGGAACACTTGCGCGCCCGGCGCGGCCGGCGTGCCGTTGGCCAGCACCTGGCCGCCATAGCGCCAGGAATCGGGTTCGCCGGCAAACAGGTTGTAGCCTTCGCGGCGCGCTTCCACGCCCACCGCCACGTTCAGCGCCGAAGCCAGGCCGACTTCGAAGCTGCGCACGCCCGACAAGTTGGCCACCAGCTGGTCATACCAGTAACCGCCGGCGTCGAATTCCTTCTTGCTGCTCGGTCCGATCGAGCGGTTCAGCGTATTCTTGATCGTGTACTGCATGCGGTTCTTGCCATAACCGAGCGAGGCATCGAGGTCCCAGTCGCCCATCGACCACGTCATGCCGCCGGTGGCGGCGAAGTCGCCCACGTCCGGCGCGATCAGCGGCAGGAAGCCGTCCGGGTACACGGAAATGATGTTCTGGTCTTGCAGCGCGCGGCGGAAGAAACCGGCCGACGTGGCTTCGCGCTTCTGGTAGCTGGTCCAGCCATACAGCTTGGCGCCATCGGCCAGGGGAATGCCGGCGTTGACGAACACGGTCGATTGCTGCAGTTCGGGTTCGCCATACCACGCGTTGAAACGGTTGATGGATTTCTCGCGCGGATCGAAGCCGCCCGACACCAGCGGGTATTGCTGGCGCACGTCGTAGCCGCTGCGCTCGGTATGGTCCTGGTCCTTGTATTCGGCGGCGATCACGAGGTAGCCGCCCTCGCCCAGTTCCAGGCCTTTCCAGCCACTGATGGTGGCGGTGCCGCCGTCATGGCGCTTGCGCGAGGTCTGCACGTCCCAGGTCGCGCCGGTGGGCGGCGTGCCGGCAATGAAGTCGTAGTCGGTGCGGCGTTCGCCATAGCTGGCCGTGATTTCGCCGCCTTTCTTGTCGGTGCGCAGGCGCAGGTTGACCACGCCGGCGATCGCATCGGAACCATATTGCGCCGACGCGCCGTCGCGCAGCACTTCAATGTTCTTGATGATGGCGCTGGGGATGGTGTTCAAGTCCACCGACGACGAACCGCGGCCGATGGTCTGGTTGGTATTGACCAGCGACGAACTGTGGCGGCGCTTGGAATTGACCAGCACCAGCGACTGGTCCGGCGCCAGGCCACGCAAGGACGCGGGGCGCACGGTATCGGTGCCGTCCGACAAGCCCGGACGCGGGAAATTCATCGAAGGCAGGGACACGGACAGCGCCTGCGATACTTCGGACACGCCGGTGTTTTTCAGCGTATCGGCGCTGATGATGTCCACCGGCGAGGCGGTATCGGTGGCGGTGCGGTTGGCCACCCGGGTACCGGTTACGACCACGGTGGCGTTGCTGTCCGAAGTGGATTGCTGGGCCTGGGCGGGGGCGACGCTGGCGGCACCGGTGACGAAGATTGCCGCAATGGCGAGCGCCATGCTGCGCTTGTTGGGAAACTCGATTCTCTGCATCACTACCTCTTCTTATTTGATGGCTGCAATATGAAAAGAACGTCCGCTTATCTATGCAAGCGTTTAACAATATTGCGTGGTAGCAAATACTAAGTCAAAGCAAATTCCAGGCAGGAGCACAAATAAACAACATTTATCGACCTGAATTACGTGCTAACACTTAGTCCATATTGTTGTTTTCCAACGATTGTTCGGTCATGGCAGCTTCCATTGTCGAAGCGGCAATGCGCTGGCGCACCAGGTTGATATGGCTGCGCAAGCCATACAATTCATCGGCAAATGCCAGCGGGATCGAGACCTGGTTGACGCGGTCTTCGATTTCGTTCAGGTGCGCCAACTGTTCCGCGTGGACGGCGCCGCGCCGGCCTGGCGGGGCGGCCGCCAGCGCCTGTTCCACGGCGCGCAACTGGCCATACCAGCGGAACACGCGCGAACGGATTCGCCACACGTACAGCGGCGGCACGATTTTCGACAGCGGCAGGATCAGCGCGCCCAGCGCCACCACCAACACCCACATGCGATCGAGCAGGTTGGCCAGCCAGAAGCGCATGTAGCGCTGCAGCAGCGGCGGGCCATCCTTGTAGAACTTGGCCGCTTCGTGCGCCACCGGGATTTCCGTATAGCGCGGCGACGGGAACTGGCCCTGCTGCTGGAACCAGCCGGCGCCGCCATGGATTTGCGCGGCCGCCTGCACGAACAAATCCACCAACGCAGGATGCAGGTCGTCGCGCGCCACCAGGGTGGCGGTGGGCGCGATCAGATGCGCGTCGTGCGCCGGCAAGTCGCGGCCCAGGTCGACGATCCCGCGCGGCAACACCACGTGCGTCAAAAAAGGCAGCCTGCGCGTATAAGCTTCGGCCTGGGCAAAGTCGAACAGGCGGATGCCGGGCGTCATCAACAGCATTTGCACCAGCGGCGCATCGGGCGCGGAACTGAACACCAGGCCATCGATGCGCCCTTCCAGCAATTCCACGGTGGCCGGCGTGTTTTCCAGCGCACTGGCGGTAATCTCTTCGGGCGCCACGCCGTTGGCGTCCAGCACTTGCCGGAACAGGCGCGGCACGCCGCTGCCTTCCGGTCCCAGGTTCAGCTTCAAGCCTTTCAACTGCTTGAGTTCGCCGGCTTTCACGCTGTCGCGCAGGAACAGCCACACGGGTTCGGTAAACAGGCTGCCGATCGATACCAGGCCGCGCCGCTCGGCTTCATCCTGGCTGGTGGAACCGCTTTGCACAAAGGCGATATCGGCCTTGCCGCTGTTGAGCCGCTGCAGGTTGTCCTGCGATCCCTGCGACGGCAACAGCTTGACGGCAATGCCGTGCCGGCCCAGCGCTTGCGCATATTTTTTCCCGAACACTTCATAGGCGCTGTTTTCCTGCCCGGTCGCCAGGGTGACCAGGCGCGGCGGCATGGGATCGACCAGCCAGTATGCCAGCGCGCACAGCGCCAGCACGGCCAGGACTGCCGGGGCCGCCGTGGCGGCCAGGTCGCGCAGGGAAAAACGGGTGAAAGCGAGGATCTTGCTCATCTTGCTGAGGTGGTGGCGCATGGGTTTCATGCACGACACGATGCCAAACTATGGCAAAAGACGCAAGACGAACAGGCGTACCGGCCGCAGGCATCGGCGGCGCGAAAATGGCGGATTACGCGCGATGTGCTCCGATGCGCTCTTAAGGCACTCCGGAAGGTGTGCCGGTCGTACGATGGAGCCTTAGGGCGGATGGGCCGGCCCGGCCGGCTTATCCGCCCTACGCTACAGCTACAGCTACGCCGCTCAGCTGCCGCAGGCCGCCAGCGGGGCTTTCGGGACGGCCGCCTGCTTGCCTGGCGTGTGCGCGACAGCGATGACCCCGCCCTTGGGCGCGGCGTCCGGCTCGATCAGCGGCATCAGGCTGGGCGCCAGCACCGTCAGCAATTGCACCGGCAGCGCGCTGGTGAAATCGTAATTCTTCGATTCCGGGCCATGCACGTAAGCCGTCATGCTGCCAAAGAAGCGCTCGCCGATGTTGAACACGAACGTGGCGGAACGGTTCACGAAGCGCGATTCAATCACGCGGCCGCCGGCGGCATAGACTTCAAAACGCTGGTCGCCGGTGCCGGTCTTGCCGCCGACCGGGATGATGGAACCGTCGGATTTCACGAAAGCCTGGCGCACGCGCTTGGCGGTGCCGTCCGACACCACTTCGCGGATGGCGGCCGCCACCGCATGCGCGACTTCGGGCGACAACACTTGTTCCTTGGTGGTGGTGCTGCCGCGCTTGACCAGCGTTTCGTATGGCGTGCCGGAAGCGAAGTGCAGCGACGAGATGCGCTGGGTCGGCTGGCGCACGCCATCGTTGATGATGATGCCCATCATTTCCGCCAGCGAGGCCGGCCGGTCGGCCGAGGCGCCCAACGTGGTGGCGTACGACGGCACCAGCGAATCGAACGGGTAGCCCATCTTTTTCCACTGGCGGTGGATCGCCATGAAGCTTTCCATTTCCACCAGGCCGGCAATGCGCTTGTCCTGCGCATGCTTGCGGTGGGTCTTGAACAGCCACTGGTACACTTCCTGGCGTTCCTTTTCACTGGCCGCCACCACCTGCGCCAGCGTGGCGCCCGGGTTGGCGCGCAGGTACGCCACCATCCACAATTCCAGCGGGTGGACGTTGGCCAGGTAGCCGCGGTCGGCCAGCGACCATTTATCCATCGCGTACTGGTCGTACATTTTCGCCACGCGCTCGTCCGGCACTTCATTCTGCGACGGCAGGTTATCCTTCAGGAACGCGGAGAACTCGGCCAGCGTGGCTTTCGGGAACAGGGTCCGGTGGATATTGGCCAGCCGCACCGGCGTCGGGCGGATCGACCCGACCAGCACCTTGTCGAGTTCCGTGGCCGGCTTGCCCTTGTACTTGGCCCAGAAGCGGTACATGAATTCCTTGCCTTCCTTGTCCGCGAAACGCGCCAGGTAGGCGGCGCGGCGCGGGTCGTCGGCGTCCTGCAGCAGCGAGGCCGACGATCCTGGCGCCTGGAACATGTAGTACTTGACGATGTCGCGCATCAGGCGAACGAACACCAGGTTGGTCGAGCGGCGCAGCGCTTCGCGCACCGGCATGATGCGGCCATTGTCTTCCTTGGAGAAGTTGCCGAACGTGTGCACGCCGCCACCGGTGAAGAACGCTTCGCCGGGGTTGCCGGAATACTTGCGGTCCAGCGCGGCCTGCAGCATGGCGTCCAGGCCGCGGTCGGCCGGTTTCGCGAGGAAGTATTCCACGCCCCACTGGCTCAACTTGTCCTGCGGCGCCACCACGACTTTCTTCAATTCGTCCTCGCTCATCGGCGACAGGCGCTTGTGCAACTGGTCGACGATGTCCAGGTACGTCACCAGCGTGCGCAGCTTGGCGGTGGAACCCAGGTCCAGCTTGGCGCCTTCATTGATGTCCAGCGGCTGGTCATAGTTGTCGGTCTGCAGGCGCAGGTAATTGACGTCCTTGCCTTTTTCCAGCAGCGTGAAGCTGTACACCACGTTGGCCGGATCGCCATTGCCCAGCATGCCCTTGCCGGTCAGGCCGGCCTTTTCCGCGACTTCGGGATTGCGCAAGTCCTGCAACAGTTGCGTGACGACTTTCTGCGCCTGCGAATCGAGCGTGCTGACCACGTTCAGGTCGAGGCGGTCCAGGTTGTACATGCGGTTGTCGCCCAGCAGGTTGGCCAGGTGGTTGCGCACGGAGTTGGATGCCTTGCGCTCGACGAAGGACATCGGCGCGGCGGCGGCCAGGCCGTTGCCGGCGGCCGGGTGCAGGCGCTCCTTGAGCGCGGCGTCACGCAATTGCGGCGTGATGATGCCGGCCTGCGCCAGCAGGCGCAAATGGCTGTTGGCCAGGGTTTCCAGGTCGGCGTCGCCATCGCCCAGGTAATAGCTGGGGCGGCGCTGCGCGATCAGCAGCGACAGCGCTTCCTTGAACGCCAGCGCGCTGCCCGGCTGGTCCATCTTGCCGGACAACAGGCGGTTGACTTCGTTGAAATCGCGGCCATACCACACCCACATGCCGTCGCCGATGCCGTTGACTTCGCCATAGCCGGGCTTGGCCGACAGCGGCACCGTGTTCAGGTAATCGACCACGATCTGGCGCCGCACCTGGGTGGTGTCTTCGCCGGACTGGTAGGCGCGCAGGGTGGCCGAGACCATCTGCTGCAGCTTGTCCTTCATGGAACCGGTGCGCCCTTCCGGCGAATGGCGGTACTTTTCGATTTGCGTGGCCAGCGTGCTGCCGCCGGCCGCGCGCGCGCCGCCCGCCACGCTGCTGACGGTCTTTTCAATCACGGCCTTGGACAGGCGGTCCCATTCCACCGCGGGATTGCGCTTCGGATAGGTGTTGTCCAGCAATTCGCGGTTTTCAATGAACAGCAGGCTTTGCACCAGCGCGGTCGGGGCTTGCTTGAAATTGTCGTACGTGCGCTCGGGATAGGTGGCCGAGAACAGCGTCTGCGCGCGGCAGTCGGCAATGTTCAAGCCGGTGCGGGTCTTTTCGCGGTACGTGGTGAACACGCCCATGTCGGACAGTTCGACCATCTTGGGCGAGAAGCGCGCC
The DNA here is from genome assembly GCA_966211685.1 of uncultured Pseudoduganella sp. Lineage (GTDB taxonomy): Bacteria > Pseudomonadota > Gammaproteobacteria > Burkholderiales > Burkholderiaceae_D > Rugamonas. The sequence goes on along the minus strand of CBIHOX010000184.1, from coordinate 1,496 downwards.
TGCGCCGCCACTTCATAGTCGCGCGCCTTCAGCTTGTTCAGGTAATCGGGCATGTTGGCATAGCCGAGCCGCTCGTCGTACGGGCTGTCGTGCGGGAAGCGGATCGCCTTGCTGGGGCCGGGCTCCACCTTGTAGTGGACGTTGGCCATCAGCTCGGAAAAGAATTTCGCCTGCATCGATGACGTGCGCATTTCATGCACGGCAAACCAGACCATCAGCGCCAGCAGGACCAGCATGACCAGGATCAGCGCGTTGCGCGGCCGCCGGCTTTTCGGCGCCGGCGGTTCCGGCGCGGCCGGTTGTGCGTGCAGCAGCACGGCGGTTTGCGGTTTGACCACGCGCAGCCGGGGCTTGCGCTTGAAGCCGAATGCGGCGGCGCCGGCGCGGATGGTCCGTACTGCCCGCACCATCAGGCGGGGTTTGCGGAAACGTCGATTGCTTAACATATTGCTCAAACCGTCGTGAATCAGGGCGACTCGCCTGAGTTACATTGCACCACATCGGCACCCGCTGCACGGGTCGCCAGATAGAATTTTTGATGTAGCCGCAGAGTTTTTTCGCAAAAAAACAACGCCATTGCAAAAGCCCCGCCAACCGGCGGTCATGGCGCTGTCACAAGGGCTGCGTGCCCGCGCAGCATTGCCGCCGGAATTGCTGAATTCGACAGCAATCCGGCCGGGCCCGGCGCACAATTGATGAGCAGGAAAGCCGCGCCGTGTCAGGCCAGCCGGTATTCCGCGGACAGGCGGTCCAGCTGGGCGCGCATTTCCGCGAAGGCCAGCGCAGCCTGGCCCGGTTCGCCTTTGACGCCCAGTTCGATGTGGCGGCGCGTGGTGGCGTCGCCCACGCTGGGCAGGCTGAACACCTTGATCAGCGGGAATTGCGCTTCCAGCGCTTCCATCAGCGGCGTCAGCGCGGATTCAGCCTGTCCGTAGACGAACAGCGCATGTTCGGCGCGCGGCTCGCGGTTGAACAGGTGTGCGTAGTGGGTGTCGAGCACCCATTCGATCATCGGCCACGCCATCACGGGAAAGCCCGGCACGAAATAATGGGTGCCCAGCGAAAAGCCGGCAACGCTGTTGTAGGGGTTCGGGATCAGCGCGGCGCCCTGCGCGAATTCAGCCATGTGCAGGCGGTGCAGGTTGTCCGGCGCATCGAGGTCCGCCTCATGGCCGGCTTCCTTCGCCAGCTGCACGATGCGCTCCTGGATCAGCCGCTTGCCTTCCTCGTGCAGCACCAGCGGCAGGCCGAGCGCCTCGGCCGCGGCCTGCCGCGTATGGTCGTCCGGCGTGGCGCCGATGCCGCCGCAGCAAAACACGATGTCGCCGCTGGCCATGGTGCGTTTCAGGGTGGCCGTGATGCGGGCGCGGTCGTCGCCGAGGAATTGCGCCCAGCCCAGCTGCAGGCCGCGCGCGGCCAGCAGCTGCACCACCTTGGGGAAATGCTGGTCGACCCGTTTGCCCGACAGGATTTCGTCGCCAATGATGATCAAGCCG
>CBIHOX010000183.1:0-10997 GCA_966211685.1 uncultured Pseudoduganella sp. | reverse complement strand
GAGCGGCTGTGGCGCAAGCCCGGCAATTTATACAGTTTGCGGCGCAGGAATTCCTCGTACCCTGCAGTGCCGGCCACCGCCACCTTGATCAGGTAGTCATATTCGCCGGTCAGCAGGTACGCTTCCATGACTTCCGGCAGCAGCGCCAGCGCTGCGCCGAATTTCTCCAGCATTTCGTCATCGTGGCGTTCCAGCGTGACTTCGATGATGACGGTGTCCGGCAAGCCCAGCGCCTGCTGGTTCAACAGCGCCGTGTAGCCTTCGATGACGCCGGCTTCTTCCATGGCCTTGACCCGGTTCCAGCAGGGCGTGGTGGACAGGCCGACCTGTTCGGCCAGTTTGGTATTGGACAGCCGGCCGTCGCGCCGCAGCGCGCGCAGGATGCGGCGGTCGGTCTCGTCAAGCCGGGCTGTCGGAGAATGATTATCCATAAAAGTTTCTGAATGTGGGGAAATATTCTCGATTCTAATGGAATTCGGATAATCTTTGGATGCCTATTCCAGGCCCGGGCCCGCATACTGTTTCACATGGATACCACTACCGCTCCCCACCAGAAAACCCTGCGCTTCGCCATCGAGGCGGACGCGGCCCTCTCCACCCTGGAAAACGCGCTCGCCATCGTGCGCCGCACCGGCATTGCGCTCGATGGCATGCGCATTGCACCCGGCGCTGACGGCATGGACGTCTGGATGCGGCTGGCCGCGCCGGAAGAAGAGGCGCTGACCCTGTGCCGCATGCGGCTGCACAACGTGGTGGGAATATTGGCGATCCGCGAATTCCCCCGGCCGGCGGCGCTGGACCTGCAGGCGGCCGCCTGACCGGGCGCGGCCAACCCGGCCGGCGCCGCGCCGTGGTGGTCAGCCCGGCAGTCAGCCCGGCAGTCAGCCCGGCAGTCATCCCGGCAGGTAAGCGTATTTGAAGGCAAACACGATGGCGATGACCCACACCACCGGCTTGACTTCACGCGCGCGGCCGGTCGCCAGCTTCAGCACGGCGTACGTGATGAAGCCGAACGCAATGCCGTGTGCAATCGAATACGTGAACGGGATCAGCATGGCGGTAATGGCGGCCGGGATGCTTTCCGTGGTTTCGCCCCATTCCAGGTCGGCCAGGTCGCGCAGCATCAGGCACGACACGAACAGCAGCGCCGGCGCGGTGGCATAGGCCGGCACCACGCCGGCCAGCGGCGCAATGAACAGGCAGGCGAGGAACAGCACCGCCACCGTCAGCGCGGTCAGGCCGGTGCGCCCGCCAGCCTGCACGCCGGCCGCGCTTTCCACGTATGCCGTGGTGCTGGACGTGCCAAGCAGGGAGCCGGCCACGATGGCGCCGCTGTCGGCCAGCAGCGCCTTGTTCAGGCGCTCCATCTTGCCCGGCACCAGCAGGCCGGCGCGGTTGGCCACGCCCATCAGGGTGCCGGTGGCGTCGAACAGTTCGACCAGGAAGAACACCAGCACCACGTTGACGATGCCGACCGACAGCGCGCCGCCGATATCGAGCTTGAGCAGGGTCGGGTCGAGCGAGGGTGGCGCCGAGAACAGCCCCTTGAACGTATTGCCGCCAAAGACAAAGCTCAGCAGGGTCACCGCCACGATGCCGATCAGGATCGCGCCCTTGACCTTCAGCCGGTCCAGCGCGACGATCAGCATGAAGCCGAAGATGGCCATCAGTGCCGGCGGCTTGTGCAGGTCGCCGGCGGCAATCATGGTGGCAGGATTGGCCGCCACGATGCCGGCGCTTTTCAGCGCGATCAGGCCCAGGAACAGCCCCAGGCCGACGGTGATGGCGGTGCGCAGCGAATGCGGTATGCCGTTGACGATCATCCCGCGCAGGCCCAGCAGGCTGACCACGATGAACAGGCAGCCGGAAATGAACACCGCGCCCAGCGCCGATTGCCACGGCACATGCATGCCGAGCACCACGGCATAGGCGAAATAGGCGTTCAAGCCCATGCCGGGCGCCATCCCGATCGGATAGTTCGCGTACAGCGCCATGATGGCGGTACCCAGGGCGGCGGCCAGGCAGGTGGCGACGAACACGGCTTCCTTCGGCACGCCGGCGTCGCCGAGGATCGCGGGATTGACGAAAATAATGTACGCCATTGTCAGGAACGTGGTCACCCCGGCCACGATTTCCGTGCGCACGTCGGTGCCGTTTTCCCGCAGCTTGAACAGTGTTTCAGTGATGGCCATGGCGCCTCCCTCATTTTTATTGGCAGCATAACATTAAGCAGCGCGCTTGCCGCGAGCGGACGCCGCCGCGCGGGGGTCGGACCGTGAGCGCAGCGCCACAACGGCGCCGGCGCCAATAACATTTGCGGCAAGACATTCTTGCATTGCCAGCAACAAGCGGTAAAATGGGTTTCCTGTTTCCATCCCGCGGCAATGAAACTACGTACACACTACTGGCTGCTGGCGTTTTGTATCGTGTGCCCGGTCGCCGTGTTTTTCAGCATTGCCCTGGACATGCTGCTGACATCGCAGCGCGACATGGCCATGCGCCACGTGCAGGAGAGCGCGCGCTCGGCGCGGCAGGAACTCGATGCGGAAATCCGCCGCGCGCAGTCGGTGCTGCGTGTGCTGGCGTATTCGCAGGCGCTCGACAGCGCCGATTACGCGCGCTTTTACCGCGAAGCCGTGGCCGCCAACGCCGGCGTGGGCGCATGGATGATCCTCTACGATGGCGACGGCCAGCAACTGGTCAACACCCGGCTGGCCTACGGCGACGCGCTGCCGCAGCGGCCCGACGTCGGCGTGCTGCGCGACATGATCGCGTCCGGCAAGGGCATGGTGTCGAGCGTGAAATGGGGCCCGGCGCTCAAGCAGCATTTCGTCACCGTGGAACAGCCGCTGACGTCGGTCTCCGGCAAACACTACGTGCTGTCACAGGCTTTCACGCCGGCGTATTTCACCCGCACCTATGCCGGGCGCGTGATCCCGGATTCGTGGCCGGTATGGATCGTCGATGGCAACGGCACCCTGATTGCGCGGCGCAATGCCGGTGACGTCAAGACCGGGAATCCGGTACCGGCCGACGTGCTGGCGGCCATCCGGGCGGCGCCGTCCGGCGACCTGCACCATTCGACCGTGGATGGCGTCGACATCCACGGTTATTTCGTGCATTCCACGCTGTCGGACTGGGCGGTCGTGGTGGGGGCGCCAGCGGCGGACATCAATGCCGCCGTGATCCGCGGCATGGCGGTGGCCGTGATCGGCTTCCTGCTGGCCATTGCCGCCGCCGTGGCGCTCGGCGTCTACACCGGCAAGCGCCTGGTGCGTTTCGTGTCGAACGCTTCGCGCGCGGCGCGGGCGCTGGGCGGCGAAAGCGCGGTGGCGGTCCTGCGCAAATCCAACATCGGGGAAATGGAAGCGCTCAACGACGCCATCCGCGAAGCCGATGCGCGCCTGCGCCGGGAAATGGAATCGCGCGCCCAGGCCGAGCGCGAGCGCAATGAATTGCTCGAGCGCGAACGCGCGGCGCGCAACTATGCGGAAGAACAGAACGCCGCCAAGGATGAATTCCTGGCCATGCTGGGACATGAGTTGCGCAACCCGCTGGGCGCCATCACCAGCGCGGTGGCGGTGCTCGACCATGCGTGCCGGCCCGGCATGCCCCCGGAAGCGTCGGAGCGTGCGCGCGACGTCTTGCGGCGCCAGTCGGTGCACCTGCGTTCGCTGGTCGACGATTTGCTGGAAGTGAACCGCGCGCTGATGGGCAAGCTGGCGCTGAACCGGCAGCGCATGGACCTGGGCGAAGCGGTGCGCACCTGCGTCGACATGCTGCAGGCCAGCGGCAAACTCAAGACCCATACCATTGAAACCAGCGTGGCGCCGGCGCCGGTATTGGGGGACGCCACGCGGCTGGCGCAGGTGATCGACAACATCCTTGACAACGCTGTCAAATACAGCCCGCCGGGCACCCGCATCGGCATCAGCGTGCGGCAGGAAGGCCATGAAGCGGTGATGGCGGTGCACGACGAGGGCGTCGGCATCACGCCTGACCTGTTGCCGCATGTGTTCAAGGTGTTCGTCCAGGGCAAGCAAAGCCTGCAGCGGGCCCAGGGCGGGCTCGGCATCGGGCTGACCCTGGTGCGGCGCCTGGTGGAAATGCATGGCGGCGTGATCGAAGTCACCAGCGCCGGCGCCAACCAGGGCGCCACCGTGACGGTGCGCCTGCCGCTGGCCGACGTGCCGCAAAAGCCCGTACCGGTGATGGCGGGGGACGAAGCCGCCGCCTGGTGGCGCTGAGCGCCGGCACGGGAGCGCAATCGCGTTTTCCCGTTATAACCTGAACAACTGGCTGAATATCCGCGCCGCCATCAGGCCGACCTGGGTGTGCTGCTGGCCCGGCGTCATCAGCCGGGCCAGGATCTGCATGGCTTCCTCCTTGCTGTCGGAGCTGGCCAGCCTTGCTTCCAGCAGGCGCAATTCACTGTCGATGGCTTCCCAGGCGTGTTCGTCTTCCGGGAACGCATGCCGGATCAGCGGGCGTTCGGCCTGCCGCGACGGGGCCGGGATATAGCTGGCGTGGCGCGGCGGCGGGGCGTCGAGCGCGTCGCGCGGCGGCATCACCGCTTGCGGTCCCGGCGTGGCGGCCGGCAGCGCCAGCCGTCCAGCCAGTGCATGCAGGCGGTAGCCATTGTCGACGCGGCGGTAAAATGCGGCCGGGTCCGACACGCGCGCCATCACGCCGCGCAGCGTGAACAGTGCCGACGGCGCACTGCCGGCGGCGTCGGCAGGCAGTACAAAGGCGTCGGCGTCGGCGCCCAGTTCATTCAATTCGTGGCGCGCCGCCAGCAGAGCGGCGCACGGTTGCTGGCGGCCCAGGTTGTACCCGATCAGTTCCGCCAGGTGCACGTCGGCGTGGCGCGCCAGCGCCAGTTCCACCGCGGCGCTGCGGCAGGCGCCGTGGTCCGCCAGGCCCGCCGAATCCGCCGGGTCCGCCGCATCCGCCGCACCCGCCGCCGCCGGGACGTCGGCACCGAGATCCTGCAACAGCGCCGCATAGCGCAGGTACTGGTTGTGCGTGGGCACGCCATGGCCGGTATAGTCGAGGTAGCTGGCCACCATGGGCTGGAAGTCGTCGTCGTCCCAGCGCTCCAGCACGCCATACAGCGATGCGCCCGAAGCCAGCCGGGCCGGCGCGGCGGCGGCAAGGAAAGTGCGCATTTGCGCCACGTTGGCGAAGTGGCGGCGCGGCGCGCCGGCGGCGCGTTCTTCCTGATAGTGGCGGTAGGTTGCCAGCGTCTGCTCCGCTTCGCGGCTGAGCCAGCCGCCCAGCAAGTCGTAGTGCGGCGGCAAGCCGTCGCCGCGGCCCATGGCCAGGTCCAGCTGGGTTTCCAGGTATTGTCCGGCGTCGTCGGGCCAGGCCAGGTGGTCGGACAGCGTTGCGACGATGCGGCGGGTGGTGCTGTCGACGGGCGCGGCAGAAGTCAACATAATCTCCTCTCCGTGTAATTTTTTCCAGTATGCAATTTCTGCAATAAAATGCGTAGCGGATTGTGGCGCGCGATAGTGTAAGAGTACGCTTACATGGCGTTCCATGGCGCGAAAAATCATGCAAAAACGCTATGCCATGGTGCGGCGGTGGTACACTCTCATGACCTCAGTCAATATTTGTATTCTGATTTCAATAACTGCCTCCATCCCACGTTTCAGGTGCCACCCATGGATCTCCAGCCCCTTGCCGTTTCCGGCGCGACCGTATTGCGACCCGAGGGCCGCATCGACCACACCCATGCCGACGCTTTCAAGAGCGCCCTCGAGCCCCACCTGGCCACGTGCACCGAAGGAGGCGCCGCGCTGGTGCTGGATTTCGCCCAGGTCAGCTATATTTCCAGCATCGGCCTGCGCGCCTTGATGCTGGCGATCAAGCAGGTGAAGGCGCAGCGCGGGCGCCTGGTGCTGGCCGGGCTGTCGCCGCTGGTGCTGGAAGTGTTCAAGATCAGCCGTTTCGACATGCTGTTTGAAATCTTGCCCGACCGCGACGCGGCGCTGGCCGCACTGGCGGGCGCATGAAGGCCATCATCTGGGGCGCGCGCGGCTCGCTGCCGGTGGCGCTGACGCACAAGCAGATCCGCGCCAAGCTGGTGGCGGCGCTGGAAGGGGCCATCGGCCGCAACCTGGACACCAGCGACAAGATCGCCGCGTACGTCGACAACGACCTCGGCTTCGACGTGCGCGGCACGTTCGGCGGCCATTCGAGCTGCGTCGAAGTGCAGGCGTGGGACCAGGCCACCACCAACGAACACGTGATCCTCGACATGGGCAGCGGCCTGCGTCCGCTGGGCGGCGCCAAGCTGGCCCGCTACGGCGCGGCGAAACCGCAGACCTACCATATCTTCATGTCGCACCTGCACTGGGACCACATCATGGGGTTCCCGTTCTTCACGCCGGCCTACATCCCGGGCAACCGCATCATCATCTACGGCTGCCACGAACAGCTGGAAACCGCGTTCCGCCGCCAGCAGGAGCCGATCAGTTTCCCGGTGTCGTTCGACCAGCTCGGCGCGTCGATCGAATTCCGCCACATGACGCCCGGCGAACCGCTGGAGATCAATGGCTTGAAAGTGACGGCGAAGTTGCAGCTGCATGCCGGCGACTCATACGGCTACCGCCTGGAACACGGCGGCCAGTGCATGATTTACAGCACCGATTCCGAGCACAAGCTGGACAACGAAGCCGAACGCCAGTCGTTCGTGGAATTTTTCCGCGACGCCGACCTGGTGGTGTTCGACGCCATGTATTCCCTGGCCGACGCGATTTCCGTCAAGGCCGACTGGGGCCATTCCAGCAACGTGGTGGGCGTGGAATTGTGCCAGCTGGCGCGTGCGCGCCGCCTGTGCCTGTTCCATCACGAACCGATCCATGACGATGCGCAAATTGCCCGCGTGCTGGCGGAAACCCGGCGCTACGCGGAAATCACCGGCGAAGCGCCGCTCGAGGTGGTGGCCGCGTATGACGGCATGGAAATCGACCTCGCGCCGGCCTGATACGCGCAGGAGCTACGGGTGGCATGCGGATGGGATGCGGATGAGATGCACATGAGACGACCATGCGGCGCGTGCTGACCCGCGTCTTCGCCGGGCTGCGCCGGCGTGGCCGTCCGACCGCCGGCGCGCTGGCGCTGCTGTGCGCGGTGCTCGTGCTGGTGTTGCCCGACGGGCCGCTGCCGGGCCTGCGGCTGGCGCTGTTCGACGGCTACCAGCGCGCCATGCCGCGCGAACGCAAGAATACCGCGGTGCAGATCGTGGCCATCGACGAAGCGTCGCTCAAGCGCTTCGGACAGTGGCCGTGGCCGCGCGACCGCCTGGCACAGCTGCTGGAGCGCATGGCGGCGCAGCAGCCGCTTGCCATCGGCCTGGACATCTTCATGCCGGAAGCGGACCTGACGTCGCCCGAAGCGCTGGCGGCGCGCCTGCCGGACAGCGCGGCGGCCCTGAAGGCCGCGCTGGGCGCCATGCCGCGCCACGATGTGCTACTGGCGCGCGCGATGCGCACCATGCCGGTGGTGCTGGGCGCGGCGGGCCTGCGCACCCCGATGCCCGGCTCGACCCACGTGCTGCGCGCCTGGCCGGTGCAATCGGCAGGCGGCGATCCGCTGGGCGGCAATCCGCTGGGCGGCGACCCGCCGCCGTTCCTGCGTACGTACCCGGAAGCGCTGGCCAGCCTGCCGATGCTGCAGGGCGCCGCCAGCGGCCAGGGCTTGCTGGCCGCCGATCCCGAACATGGCGTGCTGCGGCGCGTACCGCTGGTGGCCGCCGTCGGCGGCACCGTGCTGCCGTCGCTGTCGGTCGAACTGATCAGGGTGGCGCTGGGATTGCCGGCCGTGACGGTGGACGTGACGCCGCAAGGCGTGCGCAGCGTGGCGCTGGGCGACCTGCAGGTGCCGACCCAGCCCGGCGGCGACCTTCTGGTGCACTTCAGCCGCCATGCGCCGGACCGCTACGTGTCGGCCCTCGATATCCTGGACGGCAAGGCGCCGGACGGCTTGCTGACCGACCGCATCGCCATCGTGGCGCTGACGGGGCTGGGGCTGGTCGACATGCAGACCAATGCCCGCGGCGACCTGTTGCCGGGCGCGGACGTGCATGCGCAATTGACGGAAAGCCTGCTTGACGGGCGCTGGCTGCGGCGGCCGGGGTCGATGGCGCGCGTGGAAGCCGGTACGCTGGCCGTGGCCGCGCTGTTCCTGATCTGGCTGCTGCCGCGTGTGAACCTGCGCACCGCGGTGCTGGCCTGGCTGGCCCTGTCGGCGTTGCTGTTCTGCGGCGGCATGGCGGCGTTTTCGTACAACGGCCTGTTGTTCGACGCTGCCACGGTCTGGCTTGGCATGACTGCCTCCAGCCTGTCGCTGCTGGCCAGCCTGTTCGTGCTTGAAGCCAGCGAGCGGCGCCGCAGCGACCGTGCGCTGCAGGCCGCGCGCGAATCGGCGGCCAGGGCGGCCGGCGAACTGTCGGCCGCGCGCCGCATCCAGATGGCGACGTTGCCGGCGCCTGCCACTGCCTTCCCCGGCGAACGCCGTTTCACGGTGGCCGCGCTGCTGGAGCCGGCGCGTGAAGTCGGCGGCGACCTGTACGATTTCTACATGCTGGACAGCCGGCGCATGCTGTTCATGATCGGCGACGTTTCCGGCAAGGGCTTGCCGGCCAGCCTGTTCATGGTGGTGGCCAAGGCGCTGTCGAAGAGCGTGGCGCTGGGGCTGGAGGAAAATGCGGCGCGGCATGCCGTGGAACCCGCCGGCATGGCCGCCATCCTGAACCGGGCCAACCGCGAGCTGGCGCGGGAAAACCCGGAAATGCTGTTCGTCACCTGCATTGCCGGCATCCTCGATGCTGAAACCGGTGAAGTCACGCTGTGCAACGCGGGCCACGATGCGCCGCGCCGGGTGGCCGCCGGCGGCGCGCTGGAACGCATGCAGCCGGCCGATGGCCCGCCGCTGTGCGTGCTGGACGATTTCGACTACCCGGTACAGCGCTACCAGCTGGCGCCCGGCGACAGCCTGTGCCTGATCACTGACGGCATTTCCGAAGCCATGGATGAAGCGGGCGCGCTGTACGGCGTGGAACGGCTGGACGCGCTGCTGGAACAGGCGCATGGCCTGGGCCCGGATGCATTGGTGGCGGCCGTGCGCGAAGACGTGGGGCGCCATGTCGGCCATGCCGAACCTTCGGACGACCTGACCCTGCTGGTGGTGCGCTGGAACGGTGCGCAAGGCGGCGCGGGCGCCTGATCCGTTGCGGTCAGCGGACGCGGATTTCCACGCGCCGGTTGCGCAATTCCGCCTTGCCGTCCGCCGTCGGCACGGCCGGTTCGCGCTCGCCGCGTCCGGCCACGGTGATGCTGCCGGCGTCGATGCCGGCGTCGACCAGCAATTGCCTGACTCTTTCCGCGCGCTTCAGCGACAGCGCATCGTTGAACGCGGTGCTGTCGACCCGGTCGGTATGGCCGATGACGATGACTTCCGGCGCGGGGCGCTGCGCCAGTTCGCCGCGAATTTGCGCAAAGCGTTCGGCCGACTCCGGCACCAGGTCTTCCGTGCCGGTCTCGAAGTAGACGGTAAACACCGCGGCGCCTTTCGGCAACGCGGCAAGCACAGGCGCATAGCGCTGGCGCACCTCGGCTTCGCTTTCCGTGACGGTGGATACCGCGGCGCCGCGCCCGACGCGGGCGCTGCGGAAAGGCTGGTCCAGCACGGTTTCGCCGCCGTTGGCGGCCACCACCACGGCGCTGGGCCGCCCATCCTGGCTGGGCAGCAGCGTAATGCGTTCGCGCGGCGCGCCTTGCTGCTGGGCGATGGCGGCGGCCAGGCAGGCGATAAAGATGAGCGGGCCGATCATTCGTCGCCGCCGTCGACTTCGATGACGAATTCCGTGCCGCGCACGCCCAGCACCGTGGACGGGGTGGAAAACTTCACGGCCGTGGGAGATTGCTTGGCGATTTTCCCCGATACCACGGCCAGCGTGCCGCGCCGCACGCTGGCGTTGAGCCGGCCTTCGTGCGTGGTGGTGTCAAAGGCGAATTGCTCCATCGCCAGCGTGCTGTTCGGACCCAGCGCCATCCGGGTTTCGTCGCGCAGGGTAATGCCGGCGCTGCCGTCGGCGCCGGTGACGATGCGGTCCGACGCCAGCACGGCGCCGCCCGCCACCGCGGCGGACTTTCTTCCTGCGCGTTCTATGGTTACACTGCCCTTGACGGTCTTGATGATGCCGGCTGTATCGTCGGGCGCGGCAGCCGCCGCGGGTGGCGGGACGAGGGCAGCGCTGGCGGCCAGCGCCAGCAGCGTGGCTGCGACACCTGGCAACTTGATCAGTTTCATTTTTTACCTCTAAGCTAGACAATCCGATAATATGCTCTAATGGAACAAAAAGGAACCAGTTACGGCGCAGGAAGTTGCAAAACCGGCACGCGGTTTGAAGCCAGGCTGGCGCTCGTCCCGGTGGTGATGGAACTGGTGGCGGCGCAAATGCGCCATGCCGGGGCGGCGCCGGACGCCGTCATGCGGGCCGAGCTGATTCTCGAGGAATTGTTCCGCAACAGCGTGCTGCACGGCTATGGCGGCGACAGCGACCGCCCTGTGTGGATCTATGCCCAGGCGGCGGGCTTTTGCTATGAAGACGAGGCGCCCGCGTTCAACCCGCTGGCGGACCGCCAGGCCCACAGGGAACCCGATCCCGATTTGCCGATCGAAGACCAGCCGCTGGGCGGGGCGGGGCTGATGCTGATCCGCCAACTGGCCCGGCGCGCCCAATACGTGCGGCACGACAAACGCAACTGCCTGCTGATCGAAGTGTGACGGGCCGGCGCCGGCCTGGCGCCGTGGCGACGGCCCCGCCGCGCACCCGGCCGGCGGGCGCGTGACTGCGTGGCCGCGATGCACGGCATTGCGGGCGGCGTGGCCGCCGCCATGGCCGCGCTGTCAGAATTTCGTGAAATGCGCTTCGTCCACCTGGGCCGTGCCGCGCCGGGCCGCGCCGCCGCGCGCGCCACCGGCCGGCG
>CBIHOX010000182.1:0-11040 GCA_966211685.1 uncultured Pseudoduganella sp. | reverse complement strand
GCGCTAGCAAAACCGTCCTCAGCCACGAAGAAATCATCAAGTATGGCGACAACAATGTGTATGACGTGTTGAAGCGCGCGCCCGGCGTCACGGTGATCGGCAACAGTATCCGCATGCGCGGCCTGGGCAACGGCTATACGCAAATCCTCGTCAATGGAGAGCGCCCGCCGCCAGGTTTTTCCATGGACACGCTGGCGCCGGACCAGATCGAGAAAATCGAAGTGATCCGCGCCGCCACCGCCGAGCATTCGATGCAGGCCGTGGCCGGCACCATCAACATCGTGCTGAAAAAAGTCGTCGCCAAGCCGCAGCGCGACCTGCGCTTCAGCGCCGGACGGGCCGATGAAAATACCAACCTGTTCCTGATGGGAACCCTGGCGGACCGGGTGGACGACTTGTCGTACTACCTGAACGCGATGCTGGGCCATAACCGCGGCAGCACGCCCAACTGGTCCGACGACCGTTTGTATTCGCCGCAAGGACAGCTGGTGAACTGGCGCGAGACGGCCGGCTCGTCGCATTACCATTCCACCGTGCTCGGTGTGCAGCCGCGCCTGAACTGGAAGCTGCCCGATGAAGGGCAGCTCAACGTCAGCGGCTTCATACAGGCCAGCCAATTCCAGAGTGGCTGGCGCAACGCCATCACCGTGCACCAGGGGACGTTCGGCAATCCCGACTACACGGGCCGGGACGGCGATACCACCAGCCATTCCGCCTTCGCGGGCGGCGATGTGAACTGGGTCGCCAAACTGGGCGGGGGCAAGTTCGACGCCAAGCTGTCGGCGTCGCGCGGGCGGGCCGACAGCGACAATACCCAGCGTTCCGCCACCGCCGGCCACGCGCTGGTCTATGGGCGGGACAACGATACCGTCAGCCGCTACATCAATTACAGCAGCACCGGCAAATATACGCGCACCCTGCTCGACGGCCACGCCATGGCCACCGGCTGGGAAGTCACCAGCAACCAGAGCCGGGACCGCAACGTGCGGCTGGAAACGCTGACCGGCGCGCCACCGCAAACCATCGACGAATATTTCGACCCGAAAGTCGTCAAGCTGGCGGCCTATGCGCAAGATGAATGGAACATCACGAAGAACTGGTCGCTGTACCTGGGCGCGCGCTGGGAAGGCATCCGCACCGACAGCGCCGGCGCCGGACTGGCGGAAACACGGTCGCGCAACCACGTGCTCAGTCCCGTCGCGCAAACCTTGTACAAATTCCCCGGCGACAGCGGCCGCCAGCTGCGGCTGGCGCTGACGCGCACCTTCAAGGCGCCCAATACCGGCCAGCTGACCGCGCGCCGCTATGAGGCGGATGTCAACACGCGCTTCACGCCGGACAGCAGCGGCAACCCGAACCTGAAGCCGGAACTGGCCAACGGCATCGATGTCACGTATGAACATTTCTGGGCGCCGGGGGCGGTGTTTTCCGTGGGCGCGTCGCAGCGCAGTATCCGCGACTATATCCGTACACGCCTGGTGGAAGACCGCCCCGGCCACTGGCTGACCATGCCGCTGAACGATGGCAACGCCACCGTGCGCACGCTCGACGTGGAAGTCAAATTCCCGTTGAAAGCCATCGACAAGGATGCGGCGCCATTCGACTTCCGCTTTAGCGCCAACCGCAACTGGTCGAGCGTCGGCAGCGTGCCGGGACCCGACAACCGGCTCGACCAGCAAATCCCGCTGACCGTGACCCTGGGGGCCGATTACCGCGAAGACAAATTCAGCGCGGGCGCCAGCGTGGCGTACCGCGCCGGCGGGCCGGTGCGGGTGTCGGACGAACAGTTCCTGCGTCAATATGGACGGCGCGACGTGGAAGCGTACTGGCTGGTCAAGGTGCGCACGGGACTGCAGGTGCGGCTGTCCGCCAGCAATTTGCTGGGCGAGGACAACCGCTACTGGTCGCGTTACGTGGACCGCAACGGCGCCAGCGAGACCCGCAACTGGAGCCCGGGTTCGGCGCGGCTGCAGGCCAACGTGGAAATGAAGTTTTAAGCGGCTGCCCCGGCATTCCGCCAACCCGCGCTGGCGGGATGGCGGGAATGCCGGGAATGGCGGGGCGGGGAGGCCGATCCTCGGCAGCTTAGTCGCCGGCGTTTTCCACGAACACCACCGTGGTGCGCGGCGGGATCGTGAACGAACCGGTGGCCGCGTCATATTGCGCGGTGCGCGCCAGGCGGTCGGCTTCGGACTTGAGCTGCACCTTGTGCACCTTGAGCTTGCGGTCGCGCAGTTCCGGCATCAGCACGGTCCTGGCCACCTTGTCCACGTTGAACAGCGTGACCACCGACTTGTACCGGGCGCCATCGTACTTCTGCGGATTTTGCCCGTCGATGCTCATGGCGATCACGCCCGGCACCTGGTTCGGTCCCGTGTTGTGGAAGCGCAGGCGCTCTGACACGTCCTTCGCGGTGCGCAGGCGGAACAGCGACGTATCCTGGCGGATCGCCAGCATGTCGTTCATGTAGTCGCGCGCCGTGGTGATGGCCTGGGTGTCCGGCTTGATCAGCGCATTGGTCAGCACAGGCGACATCACACCCCAGTTGGACTGGTTGACGGCGGCCAGCGGCAAGCCCACGCCGAAGTTGTTGCCGGCATAGCTGTAATCGAGGCGGTTGAACCAGTCGCCCGCATCGTAGCTGTCGCGGTCCAGCGATTTCGAGCGCAGGATTTCCTGGCCCGCATGCAGGAATGGAATGCCTTGCGACAGCACGGTGATGGCCGCGCCCAGGTTTTGCACCCGCACGCGGTCGGCCAGCGGCGTATTTTGCGGCAGGCGGAACGCGTTGATGTCGAACAGCGTCTGGTTGTCGTGCGCCTCGATGTAGTTGATGGTTTCCACCGGGCTGGCGGCGAAGCCGGCTTTCTGGCCGAAGTAATCGATGTCGGCGTTTTTCTTCACGTTGCCGTAGCGGTCCGTGAAGCTGTAGTCGCGCAGGGTGCCGGACAGGCCCACTTTCACCAGGTCGCCCAGGCGCAGCAAGTCATCCTTGCCCTGGTAGCCCTTGGCGTTCGGATCGTAATACGCGCCATTGATGAAGCCTTGCTGGCTGACCAGCGAATCGCCGCTGTCGCAGCAGCCGCCGCCGCGCACCGCGTCGCGGATGCGGTCGTTGAACGAACCGATGCCGGAGCCGAACATGTTGGCCTGGCGCGCCTGCACGAAGCGCGCATCGTTGCCGACCGTGCCGAAGTTCCATGCTTCGCCATAGATGTAGATGTCGCGGCCGGCCGCCTTGTTGACGGCGCTTTGCAGCTGGCGCATCACGGCCAGCGGGGTGAAGCCCATGATGTCGAAGCGGAAGCTGTCGACCTTGTAGTCGCGTACCCACATGCTGGCCGTGTCGATCATCAGCTTGGCCATCATGGTGTTTTCCTGCGCGGTGTCGGCGCAGCAGCTGTCGGTGGTGATGCCGCCGCTGGCATTGAGGCGGTAGTAGTACGCCGGCACGATCTTGTCGAGCACCGACAGCTTGCCCTGCTGCGAATCGCTGGTGTGGTTATACACCACGTCCATCGTCACGCGCAGCCCTTCGTCGTGCAAGCCCTTGACCATCGCGCGGAATTCACGCACGCGCGCCGCGCCGTCGTTGGCGTTGCTGGCGTAGCTGCCTTCCGGCGCCCCATAGTGCACCGGATCGTAGCCCCAGTTGAAGCAATCGAGGCCGCGCGACTGTTCCACCGCCGCCTGCTGCGAGGTGGAATCGGCCGGCGCGGCGGGGATGGCCGGGTTGGTGCAGCCTGCCTCGTTGACGCTGGCAAAGTCGAACGCCGGCAGCAGGTGCACGTGCGACAGGCCGGCTTCGCGCATGGCGCGCAGGTGGCGCATGCCGTTCGAGTCCTTGTCGGTGAAGGCCAGGTATTTGCCCCGGTGCCCGGGCGGCACGGTGCTGTCGCTGGCGCTGAAGTCGCGCACGTGCAATTCGTACAGCGCGATGTCGGCCGCATTGTCGAGCTTGGGGATGCCGTGGTGGTCCCAGCCGTTCGGCTTCAGCGCGCTGCTGTCGAGGTTGGCGATGAAGCTGCGCTCACTGTTGGCGTTCAGGCTGACCGAATACGGGTCGGTGACGGTATTGGTGACGATGGTGTTGTTGGCCCAGCGGGACAGCACCTGCACCTCGTAGGTGTAGTAGTACTGGTTGGTCAGCGAGGCGTCCGGCGCCGTGTAGCGCCACACGCCGCTGGCGGCGTCGCGCGTCATGGCCACCTGGCGCACGCGCGCGCCGCTGGCGTCGGCATACAGGTTCAGGCTGACGGACTTGGCGGTCGGGGCCCAGACGCGGAACGTCGGCACATTGTTGCGGTCGAAGGTCAGTCCCAGTTCCGCATTGACGGCCTGCGGCGCGAACACGCTGTCGAGCATGCCGGCCATTTGCAGCGAGGTTACCTGCACCAGCTTGCCGCCGGCGTCGAATTGCGCGATGGCGAACTGGCCGGATGCCTTGGCCGCCACCGTGGCGGCGTCCTGCGCCGACAGGGTCAGCGCCGTGGCGCCCGCCAGGTGCGGGTATTTCGCGTTCAAGTCGGCCGGCAGCGCGGCCGACGCGGCCAGGTCCATCACGCTGTCATGGCCGGTCACGCCGCCGGCGCCCGACGACAGGCCGCCATTGGCCGCGTAATACAGTTTGTAGCTGCCGCCGGCCGGCACGCCCGGCCACGCCAGCGTGGTGGCGGACAGCCAGTGCGCATTGGCCTGGCCCAGATTGCCGTAGCTGATGGCCGGCTGCGATTTATAGACCGTGCAATCGCCTTCCAGCAGCCACACTTCCTGGCCGCTGGTGGCGATGTCGGCATTGAAGGCGGCCGACTGGTCGGCGCCGCAATTCTTGTTGCCGCTGCCATCGGTCACCAGGAACCAGATCGCGGATTTCGCGGTATTGACGGGAATGTCGACGTAGCCGCCAAAGCTGTCGGCGCCGGTCATCATGAAGCGGGTAGTGATCCAGGCGGAACTGGGGTTGGTGGGGCCGTCCCACGAATACACGCCCCACTGTGCTTCGTCGCCCTGGGTGCGGTGGAAGTGCATGCGGATCGAGCCTGGCGCGACCGGCGGAATGGCCGGCGCCACGCTGGCCGTCGCCGCGCTGGCCATCAGCACCTTGTTTTCCCCGCCGGCGCTGCCGCCGCCACACCCCGCCAGGGTGGCGAGTGCGCCGCACACTGCGACTACAGAAATTTTTGTAGTGAAACTACTGTTGAATTGCATGCCTGGTCTCCCGTTGTTTTAATAATTTAAGCCACTACAGACGGATTTGTAGTCGGTTTTCGTTTGCGTGCGCAGTGGGTGTGTAATATTACTACACAAGCTTGGCGAAAAGTACACGGGAGTTTTGCAGTGTGGTGTAAACGAAAAAAGCCGGCGCGCGGGCCGGCTTGGCGGGGGCCGCGGTCAGGCCGGGAAAACGGTTGCCGCCCGGTCTGCCCCGCGCGCCAGCCACAACAGCGGCAGGCACGCCGCCCACAAGGCCAGCGGCAGCGACCAGTGCCCCAGCAAGGCGCCGCAGCCGGCGCCGGCGGCAAAGCCCAGCACGCCGGCCAGCACCCTGCTGGCGGCGGGCGGCCAATTGCCGCCGCGGGCGTCGGTAATGGCAATGACCAGTTGGGTGACGTTGCCGGTCATGACCGTGGTGGCCGGCAATTGCGCCAGCAGCAGCTTGCCATAGGCGTTTTGCGCCGCCATCGCGGCCACGCACAGCATGCCGCACGCCAGCGCCAGCGGCGCATCGGGCGCCGTGACGGGACCGTTCAGCCAGGCGCACGCGCCGGACGCCGCCAGCAGGATGGCTTGCGCCAGCATGGCCAGGCGCAGCGCGGGCCGGCCCTGGCGCTGCCAGCGCGCCACCAGCAGGCGCGTGCCCGCAATGCCCAGCACGAACACGGGGAAGGCCAGCAACTTGGGCACGATGCCTTGCACCGGGCCTACCAGCGCATAGCCCAGCAACACGAAGTTGCCTGTCACGTGGGCCGTGAACAGGCCGCCCAGGCCGACGAAGCCCACCGTATCGGCATAACCGGCCAGGAAGCTCAGCAGGGCGCCGGCGCCGCGACCGGGTTCCGGGGCGCTCATGAACGCTGCCGCCGGTCCAGGTCCTGGCACGCCACCAGCACGAACGCGCCGGCCAGGCCCAGGTGTTCATAAAACGCGTTGGCCGCCATGAAGCGCTCCATGCCCTGCATTTCCCAGTACCGGTTCGCGACGAACGTGGCCGCCAGCGTGAACAGCGCCAGCCCGGCCGCGCCCAGCCAGCGTCCCCGCCCGCTGAGGACCAGGGCCGACGCGCCCAGTTCACCAACGATCACCAGCACCGCCAGCGGTTCGGCAGGCGCCATGCCGAAATGGCGCATTTCCGCCACTGCGCCCTCGAAACCGGCCAGTTTGGTCAAGCCGCCCTGCAGGTAGGCGGCGCACAGTAAAAGCAGGCACAGCCAGTGCACCAGGGGCGAGTGCAACAACGCGCACCAGCGTGAAGGCAACGTCATGGTCGGTTCTCCGTGATTGATGGCCTACCTCGATCGGGGTAGGCCGCTGTCATGGTATTGCTGCTTATGCAATGTCTTGTTATATTGGCCGCCTGTTCCACTGCGCCCGCAGGAGTTGTCGCGTGAGCCCGTTCGATCCCCTTGCCACCGTCGCGCCGATCCGCGTGCTGGTGGTCGATGACCACCCGATGCTGCGCAGCGGCCTGGCGGACACCATCGCCGCGCAACCGGACATGCGGCTGGCCGGCGAAGCGGGCGACGGCCGCGCCGCCGTCAGCGCCTATGCCGCATGCCGGCCCGACGTCACCATCATGGATATCGCCATGCCGGAAATGTGCGGCGTCACGGCGCTGCAGGCGATCCGCCGCGATTTTTCCCATGCGCGCGTGCTGATGCTGACCACCTACAAGGGCGATGCGCAAATCCGCCGCGCGCTGCAGGCCGGCGCCGCCGGTTTCCTGTTGAAAAGCAGCGTGCGCAAGGAGTTGCTCGACGCGATCCGCGCCGTGCATGCGGGCTTGCGCCACGTGCCGTCCGACATTGCCATGGAACTGGCGCAGCACATGGGGGAACCCATGCTGAGCGAGCGCGAAACCGAAGTGCTGCGCTGCGCCGCGGCCGGCAATTCCAACAAGCGTATCGCGCTGCAGTTGGCGATCGCGGAAGAAACCGTCAAGGCGCACATGCGCACCATCCTGTCCAAGCTCGGCGCCAACGACCGCACGCATGCGGTCACGCTGGCGCTCAAGCGCGGCTTCCTGTCGCTGTAGCGGCTGCCGCCACAGCCGCCGCCGCTCGTGCAGCGCCTGCCGCATCACACGGCCCAGCACGAACAGCCGAGCGCGCCCCAGAAGCTTTTCAAGTCCGCCACCGGCAGCGATTTGGTCCAGGCCGTGGCGTGCCGGTGGCCATGCATGTGGCACTGGCTGGCGCAGCCGCACGCCGCATGCGCGTTCAGCGCAGACGCCGGCGCGGCTTGCCGCGCCGCCGCGCCCCATGCGCCAAAGCCGCCATAGCGCCGTACCGGCGACCAGTCCGGCATGGCCGGCGGCAAAGGGGCATCCTCGTGCGCGAACGGGCCGGCCGCGTACACGACCTTGCCGCCCACCATGGTCAGCAGCGAGCTGGTGTCGGCGATGTCGCTTTCCGCGCATGTGAAGAAATCGCGGTCCGGCACCATCAGGTCGGCCAGCATGCCGGGCGCGATGCGGCCCTTCTTGCCCACTTCATTGGAAAACCAGGTGACGTTCTCGGTCCACATGCGCAGCGCCGCGTCGCGGTCCAGGCAATTGTGGCGCGGCGTGATGCGCAGGCCGCCGACGGTCTGTCCCGTCACCAGCCAGGACAGCGAGACCCACGGGTTGTATGAGGCCACGCGGGTGGCGTCGGTGCCGGCCGAAACGTTGACGCCGGAACGCAGCATGTGCGCCACCGGCGGCGTGGCTTCGGCCGCCGCGGCGCCGTAGCGCTCGACGAAATATTCGCCCTGGTACGCCATGCGGTGCTGCACCGCCACGCCGCCGCCCAGCGCGGCGATGCGGTCGATCGATTGCGGCGAGATGGTTTCCGCGTGGTCGAAGAACCAGTGCAAGCCCTGCAGCGGGATATCGCGGTTGACTTTCTCGAACACGTCCAGCGCGCGCGAAATCGTTTCATCGTAGGTGGCGTGCATGCGCCATGGCCAGCGGTTTTGCGCCAGGATGCGTACCACGCCTTCGAGGTCGTCTTCCATGTTGGCCGGCATGTCCGGGCGCGGCTGGCGGAAGTCTTCGAAGTCGGCCGCGGAAAACACCAGCATTTCACCGGCGCCGTTGTGGCGGAAGTAATCGTCACCCTGCTGGTACTTGCTGCCGGCGGTCCATTTCAGGAAGTCTTCCTTTTCTTCCTTCGGCTTTTGCGTGAACAGGTTGTAGGCCAGGCGGATGGTCAGCGCGCCTTCCTTCGCCAGCTCGTCGATGACCTGGTAATCGTCCGGATAATTCTGGAAGCCGCCGCCCGCATCGAGCGCCCCGGTCACGCCGAGACGGTTCAATTCGCGCATGAAGTGGCGCGTGGAATTCTTCTGGTATTCCGGCGGCAGCTTCGGTCCCTTGGCCAGGGTCGCATACAGGATCGAGGCATTGGGCTTGGCCAGCAGCAGGCCGCTCGGGTTGCCGGCGCTGTCACGCAGGATCTGGCCGCCGGGCGGTTCCGGCGTGTCGCGTGTATAGCCGACGGCGCGCAGCGCGGCGCCGTTCAGCAGTGCGCGGTCGTACAGGTGCAGGATGAAGACCGGCGTGTCCGGCGCCGCCGCGTTCAACTCTTCCAGCGTCGGCAAGCGTTTTTCCACGAACTGGTGTTCCGTGAAGCCGCCCACCACGCGCACCCATTGCGGCGCGGGCGTGACGGCCACTTGGGCGCGCAGCATGGCCATCGCATCGGCCAGGCTGCGCACGCCATCCCAGCGCAATTCCATGTTGTAGTTCAAGCCGCCGCGGATCAGGTGCATATGGTTGTCGATCAGGCCGGGCAGCACGGGGCGGCCCAGCAGGTCGATGATTTTCGTGTCCGGTCCCGCCAGCGGCAGGATGGCGCGCGCCTCGCCGACTTTCGTGAAGCGGCCGTCGCGCACGGCAACCGCGCCGGCCGTCGGGTTGCTCCGGTCCAGCGTGGTGAAGCGGCCGTTGTGCAGGATCAGGTCGGGGAACCGGGTATCGGGCGTGGTGCTCATAATGTCCTGTCGTCCGTGGTGGAAGGGAGGTTCGATGCGCCCGGCAATTGGCCGAAGCAGTGCGGCTTGACGTGCCGGTCCAGCCACGCGCCGCGCGTCTGCTCCGGTTGCCGCCACTGCTTGATGAGTGGAGGAAGCTGTTCGCCAAGCAGGATGCCCAGCAAACCCACCAGCGCCACCACGGGTGGCGCCGGCGAGCGCACGTTCAGCACGCCGTAGATGATGCCGACCAGCAGCCCGGCAGCCAGCGAGGCGAGATACAGCTTCATGATGGTCAGCCTTCGTGTGCGTTGAACATGGTCTTGGCGTAAATGATGCCGAGGCCGTATGCGCCGCCGAATTTCTTCGCGATGCCGGTGGTCAATTCATAGGTATCGGTGCGGGCCCAGTCGCGCTGCAGTTCCAGCATATATTGCAGTGACGTGATCGGGCGCGCGCCTGCCTGGACCATGCGCTCCATGGCGCGCGCGTGCGCTTCGGCCGACACGTCGCCGCAGGCGTCGGCGATCACGTACACTTCAAAGCCCTGGTCCAGCGCCGACAGCGCCGGGCCGACGATGCAGACCGACGTCCACAGGCCGGCCAGCACGATGCGCTTCTTGCCGATCGCGTTGACCTGCTCGATGACGGCGGCGTCTTCCCAGGTATTCATCGAGGTGCGGTCCAGCGCTTCGGCGCGCGGGAACGCCGCCTTGATCTCGTCAAACATCGGGCCGGAAAAACTTTTTTCGGCCACCGTGGTCAGGATGGTCGAGACATTGAAGCCGGCCGCCGCATGGGCCACCAGCGCGGCATTGTTGCGCAGGGTGACGGCGTCGATCGAATGGGTCGCGAACGCCATTTGCGACTGGTGGTCGATCATGATCAGCGTATGGTCCTGTGGCGACAGCAGCAGGGCGCCCGGGGTCGGGGTGGCGGTAATGGTCATGGGGTTTCTCCTTGGTGGGTGGGTCATGCCTTGATGAAGGCCAGCAGGTCGGCGTTCAACTTGTCCTTGTGGGTGTCGGTCAGGCCGTGCGGCGCGCCCTGGTAGACCAGCAGGGTCGAGCCCTTGACCAGCCGGGCGGATGCCTTGCCGGCGGCGTCGATCGGCACGATCTGGTCATCGTCGCCATGCACGATCAGGGTAGGCACGGTGATTTTTTTCAAGTCTTCGGTGAAGTCGGTTTCCGAGAAGGCCTTGATGCAGTCATACATGTTCTTGTGGCCGCCCTGCATGCCTTGCGCCCACCATGCGTTGATCAAGCCTTGCGAGACCTTCGCGCCGGGCCGGTTGAAGCCATAGAACGGGCCGCCTGCGATATCGAGGTACAGTTGCGAGCGGTCGGCCAGCGAACCGGCGCGGATGCCGTCGAACACGGACAGCGGCAGGCCGCCCGGATTGGCTGGCGTCTTCAGCATCAATGGCGGCACGGCGGCCACCAGCACGGCCTTGGCCACGCGCTTGCTTCCATGGCGGCCGATATAGCGCGCCACCTCGCCGCCACCGGTGGAAAAGCCCACCAGCACGGCGTTCCTGATATCCAGCGTATTGAGCACGTGCGCCAGGTCGTCGGCGTAGTGGTCCATGTCGTTACCGTCCCACGGCTGGCTCGAGCGGCCATGGCCGCGGCGGTCATGGGCGATGCAGCGGTAGCCCTGGCTGGCCAGGAAAATCATCTGCGATTCCCAGCTGTCCGACGACAGTGGCCAGCCATGGGAAAACACGATCGGCTGGCCGTGGCGCGGACCCCAGTCCTTGTAGTAGAGCGAGACGCCGTCGGGCGTGATGATGGTGCCGGCGTGGCCCGGCGCGCCTTTGGCCGCGGCCGGCGCGGCGCCCGCCATCGGCGCGGCCGCCGCTGCGCT
>CBIHOX010000181.1:0-11243 GCA_966211685.1 uncultured Pseudoduganella sp. | reverse complement strand
GCGTTGTCGAGCTTGGACTTGATGGCCAGGCGGGCCGACATCATGACTTCCTTGCTGGGCAGCTGGATTTTGCCGGGCAACTGGCCGGCGTCGATGGCCACGCCGAGGCTGGCCATGGCCGCCACCGGGTCGTTGCTTACCCACGCGCGGAACGCATCGTCGCGCGACAGCTTGTCGAGGATCATATCGAGATCACGGGTAATGACAGTTTCCATACTGGTTCCTTTCAGTTTGATAGGATTACATCGTTGACGCAGGCACAACCAATCTAGGTCAAGGCAGCCGATTTCTCAAGGTAATACTGGGCGCTGTCGCCGGCCTGCGCCAGCGCCTCCAGGAAAGCGTCGAGCAATGCGGGCGGCATGTCGACACCGGACGCCAGCAATCCATCTTCCAGCGCGCTCGCCGCGGCCTGCAACTGGTGCGCGGACAGGTTGCCGGCGGCGCCCTTGACCCGGTGCACCAGGCGGGCGGCCTGCTCGAATTCGCCGGCGGCGATGGCCTGGCGCAATTGCGGCAGCAGGGTGTCGAAATCGCGGATGAACACCGTCAACAGGCGCGACAGCAGGGCCGCGTTGCCGCCCAGGCGGTGCAGCGCGTGGGGCAAGTCCAGGCCCGGCATCGGCGGCAATTCCAGCCGCACTGCGGGGGCGTCGGCCAGGTGCACGCGGCCGCCCCGCGTGCAGGCCTGCAGCACCGCATACAGCGTGGCCGGCTCGATCGGCTTGGCCACGTAATCGTTCAGGCCGCGCGACAGGCAATAGTCGCGGTACCCGGCCACCGCGTGCGCGGTGATCGCGATCACCGGCAATTGCGCCTGCCCCGGCATGGCGCGGATGCGTTCAGTCACGTGGTAGCCGTCCATGTCGGGCATCTGGATGTCCATCAGCACCGCGTCATAGCGCTGCCGGGCCACCATGCGCAGCGCTTCGCGGCCGCTGTCGGCCATGTCGACGGCGACGCCGGCGCGCTGCAGGATTTCGCCGCACACCTGCTGGTTGATGGTGTTGTCGTCCACCACCAGGATGCGCAGGCCGCCCAGCCGCGGCGGTTGCGCGCCGGCGCCCGCGCCGGCGTTCTGCGCGGCGCGCAGCGCCCCCGGCGACGCCACCCGCAACGCGATGGCAAAGGCAAAGCGGCTGCCTTTGCCGGGTTCGGATTCGACCACGATGGTGCCGCCCATCTTGCGCACCAGTTGCTGGGAAATCGCCAGGCCCAGGCCGGTGCCGCCGTACAGGCGCGTGGTGCTGGCGTCGGCCTGCGCGAACGCCTGGAACAGCCGGGTTTGCTGTTCGGCGCTGATGCCCAGGCCCGTGTCTTCCACCTGGAAACGCAGGTGCACCAGGTCGTTTTCGTCGCTGTCCTGGACGCTGTCGTCGCGCTCCACGCGCAGCCGGATGTGGCCGCGGGTGGTGAATTTCAGCGCATTGCCGACCAGGTTGGTCAGTACCTGGCCCAGCCGCAGCGGGTCGCCCATCAGGTGCGGCGGTACGTCGGGCGCGGCCCAGACCACCAGTTCCAGGCCCTTGTCGGCGGCTTGCCATGAAAACAGGTCGTGCAGCTGGGTCAGGGTCTCGTTCAAGTCGAACGGGACGGCTTCCAATTCCATGCGGCCCGATTCGATCTTGGAAAAGTCCAGCACGTCGTTAATGATGCGCATCAGGCTCTGCCCGGCGCGGCCGATCTTGGCGAAGTAATCGCCGGGTTTGCCGGCCAGTCCCATCTGGCTGCCCAGGCCGGCGAAACCCAGGATGGCGTTCATCGGGGTGCGGATTTCATGGCTGATATTGGCCAGGAATTCACTCTTGGCGCGGGTGGCCGCCTCGGCGTTGGCGCGCGCCACTTCGAGCTGGCGCATCGAGCGGGCTTTCTGGAAGGCCGTGACGAACGGTTCTTTCAGTGCAATCAGCAAATCGAGATCGCTGGTGTCGAACGCGCTGGCGGTACGGTTGTTTTCAAACAGCAGCAAGCCTTCGGTCTGGCCATCGATGCGGATGCGCACGGCCAGCACCGCTTTCGCATCGCCGCCGGTGACAGGACCCCCTTCTTCGCCCGCCGGACGCACCAGGTAGATGTCGTCGGCAATGCGGTCCGACGGTTGCGCATAGCGCGTTTCCGCCGCATCCAGCGCCAGGCGCTGGCGTTCCTCGGCGAGGTTGACGTTGCCCCAGGCCGCCCGCAGGGTCAGCTGGTCGGTGCCGGTCTTGCGCACCAGCGCCAGCGCCGCGTCGACGCCCTTGATGACGGTGGTTTCGTGCAGGATGGTGTGCAGCACCGAGTCGAAGTCCAGCTGTTCGTTGATGGACTTGACGATGGCGTTGAGTTTTTCCAGGTGGCGCGTGCGCGAATACACCAGCGATTGCAGGCGGGCCTGGTCGCGCTGCAGGTACAGCGTGCGCCAGCGCAGCACGATCCACGCCGCGCCCAGCAGCGCGAGCGCACAGGCGCCATAGGCCCAGCCGGTCTGGTGCCATGCCGGCAGCACCTGCACCGGCAGCGCCAGTTCGGCGTCGCTCCACACGCCGGCGCGGCTGGCGCCGCGCAGCCGCAGCACATAGGCGCCCGGCGGCAGGTTGGTGTAGGCAATGGCGCGGCGGCTGGCGTCGCCCTCGTGCCATGCGCGGTCGTAGCCTTCCAGCCGCCACGCATAGCGGTTGCGCTGCGGCGCAGAGTAGTCGAGCGCGGCCATTTCCACTTCGAACGCCTTGACGCCCGGCGCGATTGTCAGGGCCGGCGAAGGCGGTACGGGACGCCCGTCCAGCAAGACCGACGTCACGGCCAGCGGCGGACGGAATTGCCAGGGCCGGATCGCGTCCGGGTGGAACACCGCCAGGCCGCCAAAGGCGCCGAACAGAATGTCGGCATCGGGCGAGCGCGCCGCCGCGTTGACGAAGAAAGTGCGGAACGGGACGCCGTCGGCGCGCACCAGGGGCCGCGCCTTCAGCGTGGCCGGGTCCACCATCGCCACGCCATCGGTGGTGGCGGCCCACATGCGGCCCTTGCTGTCCGGCTGCAGCGCCACCACCACGTCGCTGGGCATGCCCTGTTGCGTGGTGATGCGGCGGATCAGCGGCGCGCCGCGCGGCGCCTGGCGCGTTTCCAGCACCGCGATGCCGGCGCCGTGCATGCCGATCCACAGCCGGCCGGTGCTGTCGAATGCGAGCGAGGTGATCAGCGGATCGGGCAGCCCGGCTACGTGCTCGACCGTTCCGCTGTCGACGTGCAGCCGGTTCAAGCCGTTGCGGGTGCCGATCCACAGGGTGCCCTTGCCGTCGTCGATCACCGCGTGGATGCGGTTGTCGGTCAGGCCGCCCGCGCTGGCGGGACCCTGCGCCAGCGTGCGCAGCGCCTGCGTGGCCGGGTCGTAGTGCAGCAAGCCGTCGTAAGTGCCCAGCCACAGGCTGCCCTCGCGGGCCAGGATGGTGCCGACCCGGGGTGTCGGGTTGGCGGCCGGCAGCGCCACGCGTTCGACCCTGGTGCCGCCGGCGCTGGTGCGGTACAGGCCCAGTTGCGTGCCGAGCCAGGCTTCGCGGCCGGGCGCTTCGGCCATGGCCAGGATCACGCGGTTGGGCAGTGCGCTGTCGGGGTGTTCGGGATCGGGACGCAGCGCGGCCACGCGCTGGCCATCGGATTGCACCAGGTCCACGCCCTGGTCCGCCAGTCCGATCCAGACCCGGTTGGCGGAATCGGCCATGACCGCCGTGACCGAGGATTCCAGCATGCCGACGCCGCCGAAAATCGCGCCGATGGCACGGCTGTCCGGCGCATACATGTCGACCGTGCGTTCATTGCTGACCCAGACCAGGCCGCTGCGGTCGCGCAGCAGCGCGGCGGTGCGGTCGCTGCCCAGGCTGTCGCGTACGGCGGCCTGGTGCTGGATGCGGCGGGCCGTGCCGGCGCCCAGGTCGTATTCGATCACGCCGCCGCCATAGGTGGCGGCCCACAGCAGGCCGGGCTGGATTTCCGCCAGCGCCAGCACCATGTTGGCGTGGGCGTCCGGCACGCCATTCAGCGGCAGCAGGCGCGCGCCGGGCGCGGGGCCGCCGTCGATCCTGCCCAGGCCGCTCTTGAGGGTGCCGAAATGGATGCGGCCGGCGCTGTCCTGGTGCAGCGACAGCACGGTGTCGTGGATGGACGCGCCGGCAGCATCGGCCACGGGCACCGGCTGGAAAGCGCCGGTGGCCGGGTCGCGCCGGGTCAGGCCGGTGGCGCTGCCGATCCACAGGACGCCGTCGCGGTCCAGCAGCAAGGCGCGCACCTGGTTGTCGGGCACGCTGTTCGGGCCCTGGCGGTAGTGCGTGGCCTGGCCGGTGGCCGGTTGCAGGTAGTCGAGGCCGCCGGCGGTGCCGACCCAGACGCCGCCGTGCGCATCGCTGGCGATCGCCATCACCGAGCCGTGGCTCAAGCCGTTGGCGCCGGCCGGGTAGCGGATGAAACGGTCTGCGGTCTTGTCATACATGGCCAGGCCGGCCAGCGCGGTGCCGATCCAGACGCGGCCCAGCCGGTCCACATGCAGCACCTGGATGAAATCGCCCGGCAGCGACGTGGAATCGCCGGAACTGTGCAGGAACGTGCGCATGCGGTAGCCGTCCCAGCGGGCCAGCCCGCGCTGGGTGCCCATCCAGATGAAACCGTCGCCATCCTGCGCCAGCGCCATCGCGGTGGGGTGCGGCAAGCCCTGTTCCAGTCCCAGGTGTTCGAACAGCGGCGTGGCCAGCTTGTCCCAGCGCCCTGCGGCGGTGGGGCCGGCAAGCGCGTGGCGCGCCGGCGCCAGGCCCATCGTCAGGCCGGCGGCCAGGGCCATCAGGCTGGCAAGGCGCGCCAGGCGCAGGTATCTGGCCGGGGCGGATGCTGTCTGGCAGGGGCGGGGGAGCGGGGTGGGCGTGGTCACCTTTTGAGCATACGCAATTGCCTGGTGAAAGTCCATGGCGCCGGCAAGCGTGCCGCCGCGCTGCGCCGCAATAACCGATATGGCGAAATAAATGTTGCGTATGGAACACAAAAGTGGCTAACAGTATATCAACCGCGCATGCCTGACGGTCAACGGCGACAGGCCCGGCCGCCACGCCCGCGTCAAGCCGGCGCCAGCGCGGAAATCAGGGCGCGGCTGGCGGCCGACAGGCGCTTGTGCGGAGGATAAATCAGCGAAAATTGCCGCGTGCGGCCGCCGCATTCGGGCAGCAGCCGCACCAGTTCGCCGCGCTGCAGCGGCCCGGCCGCCACGAAGCGGTAGGTCTGGCAAATGCCCATGCCCTGCCGTGCCAGCGACACCACGCCAAGCACGTCATCGGTGATGCGCAGCCGCGGCGGCGGTGGCCAGTCGACGTCGGCGCCCTGGTCGGTCAACAGCCACGGCGCGGTCTTGCCGGTGCTGGGCATGACGAAAGGCAGGCAATGATGGCGGGCCAGGTCGCCTATCGTGCCGGGCGTGCCGGCGCGCGCCAGGTAGTCCGGCGAGGCCACCAGCACCAGTTCCTCGTCTCCGAGCTTGCGGGCGGCCAGGCCGCTGTCGGGCAGGGCGCCCAAACGGATCGCCATGTCATAGCCTTCCGACACCAGGTCGACGTTGCGGTTGGCGATGCTCAATTCCACCGAGACATTGGGGTGCTGGTCCATGAAGGGTTGCAGCAGGGCCGGCAACCGGTAGTGGGCGTACGTGGTGGGGGCGCTGATGCGCACGGTGCCGCTCAGCTCTCCATCGGCGCCCTGCACGGCGCGTTCGGCCTGCGCCAGCACGGCAAACGCGCTGCGGGCCTGTTCCAGGTAAGCCTGGCCGGCTTCGGTCAGGCTCAGGCGGCGCGTGGTGCGCCGCATCAGTTGCGCACCGAGCCGCGCTTCGAGCCGGGCCACGGCGCGGCTCAATACCGATGGCGTGGTGCCGAGTGCGACCGCAGCGGCGCTGATGGTGCCTTTCTCGGCAATGGTGGTGAACACTTCGACGTCGGCAAGGTAGGTGAATTGGCGTGGCATTTGGTCTTTCGGTGAACAAATGATGTGAATGAGTGGTTGTTTATTGTTCTAGTGGATATGAATAGAGTAGCGGCTATGTTCAATCCCTACAAGGAAACCATGATGAAACAGTCAATCAAACAGTCAATCAAACAGTCAATCAAACAGGCAGTGGCGGCGGTGGCGTTGGGTGTGGCGGCGGCGGGGGCGCAAGCCGCCAACGTATTGGTGCTGCTGTCGGACGAAGCCGTGCTGGATTTGAAGGACGGCAGGCGGTTCGCCACCGGGTTTTATGCCAATGAATTGATGCAGCCGGTGAAAAAGTTGGTGGAGGCTGGGCATAAGGTGACGTTTGCCACGCCGCTGGGCAGGGTGCCGGCGGTGGACAAGCTGTCGCTCGACAAGATGCACTTTGGGAATGATGAAAGCGCGATGCAGGCGCACCTGGCGCTGATGGAGCAATTGAAGATCACATCGCCCGATGCCTCGCCGGTGATCAGCCTGGCGCGGGTGGCGCAGCAGGGCGATGGGAAATATGACGCCGTATTCGTGCCGGGCGGCCATGCGCCGATGCAAGACCTGGTGCGCAGTCCGCAAGTGGGCCGTTTGCTGGCGCATTTCCACGCGGCCGGCAAGCCGACCGCGCTGGTCTGCCATGGACCGGCTGCGCTGCTGGCAGCGATGGAGCAGCCGGAGCGTTTCCTCGGCGCGCTGGAAACCGGCGCCCCGGCGAAGGCGGCGCAGTGGGCCTATGCCGGCTACCGGATGACGGTATTGAGCAATGCCGAAGAAGAGATGGCCAAGGGCATGCTGGGCGGCGAAATGAAGGTCACGCCGCAAACCGCGCTGCAACAAGCCGGCGCCACCTACAGCCACGCCGCTCCCTGGGCGCCGTACGTCGTGACCGACCGCGAACTCATCACCGGCCAGAACCCCGCCTCCGCCCCCGCCGTCGCCGACGCATTGCTGGCAAAACTGCCCCCCGCCGCGCGTTAACGACCTCAGCCGCCAACACCAAGGGGCCTGGCGTGCATTGATGCGTTTTCGCCATGGCCGGCCATGGCACACGCCTGATTTCATTGGCTTTTTTTCGGCAGGGCCGGGCGTGCGATGGTGCGTGTCCGCGGCGCCCCTGTAACCACGGGCCCTGTCGCTGAATGCACGAATGCACGCCTGGCCCCAGGGTGGGCTGACTGGGCAAAACAGGGGGAAAGTGGTGGCGGGACGCCGGCGAATGCATCAACGCACGCCTGGCCCCGGGGTGGATGAAAAAAGCCCGGCGCGGGGCCGGGCTTTGGGGGCTACTCTCTATATATGTAGGGAGGGCTATTCTTTAATTTCCAGGGCGCGGTTCAGGCTCAGCGCGGCCAGCGAGCCGGCGGCGCCGGAAAGCAGGTACAGGCTGACGTAGGCCAGGCCGAAGTTGGCCGACAGGCCCAGTGCGACCAACGGGGCGAACGCGGCGCCCACCAGCCAGGCCAGGTCGGACGTCAGGGTGGCGCCGGTATAGCGGAAGTGCGGTTCGAAGTTGGCCGTCACGGCGCCGGCGGCCTGGCCATACGACAGGCCCAGCAGCACGAAGCCAACCAGCAGGAACACGTTCTGCCCCGTGTCGCCGCCATCCATCAGCATCGGCACGAAGCCGGAGAAGACGCCGATCAGGGTGGCCGCGGTGCCCAGGGTGGTGCGGCGGCCGAAGCGGTCGGCCAGCAGGCCCGAGACAATGATGCCGACGCCGGCCAGCGCCGCACCCAGCATTTGCAGTTCCAGGAAGTCGCTGATCGAGCGCGTCGAATAAATGTTGATCCACGACAGCGGGAACACCGTGACCAGGTGGAACAGCGCATACGACGCCAGTGCCGCCAGAGCGCCGATCAGCACGTTGCGGCCCTGCGATTGCGCCAGTTCCATGACGTTGACCGGATCGAGCTGGTGGTCGTCCAGCAGGCGCGAGTATTCAGTGGTCGACACCAGGCGCAGGCGGGCAAACAGCGCCACCACGTTGATGGCGAACGCCACATAGAACGGATAGCGCCAGCCCCAGTCCAGGAAGTCCAGGGTCGACAGTTGCGCCAGCAGGAACGAGAACAGGCCCGCGGCAATGATGAAGCCGACCGGGGCGCCCAGCTGGCCCAGCATCGCGTACCAGCCGCGCTTGTGCTTGGGCGCCGACAGCGCCAGCAGCGACGGCAAGCCGTCCGACGCGCCGCCCTGCGCCAGGCCCTGGCCCACGCGCAACAGCGACAGGATCACGATCGAGGCCGCACCCAAATGCGCATATTCCGGCAGGAAGGCGATGCCGGCCGTGGACATGCCCATCAGGAACAGCGCCACCGTCAACTTGGTTTCCCGCCCGAACCGGCGCTGCAATTCCATGAACAGCACCGACCCGATCGGGCGTGCAATGAAGGCAAAGGCAAAGATGACGAACGAATACAGCGTCCCGTCCAGGCGGCTTTCAAACGGGAAGAAGACCTGCGGGAAGACCAGCACCGAAGCGATGGCATAGACAAAGAAATCGAAATATTCGGAAGCCCGTCCGATCACCACCCCGACTGCAATGTCTTCCGGGTGGATTTCACCGTCGCGCGCGTTGATGTTGCGTGCGCCGTGAGCGTGGCCGCGTTGAGGATAGTCGGCAGGGTAATCGCCGTGGTAGGAAACAGTCATGGCCAACTCCTTTGTCTCTTAATAATTGTTCAACAGCTCCCCCCGGGAATTGGGCGGGGGTAGGACAAAGTGTCCAATTTCCAGAGAGCACCGTTAGACGGTACAGTAGCATGTTATTCATTTTATGTAACGTACATTACCGCATGAATCCAACGTTGATCCGACGCGGACTTGCTCTTTCCTCCGTTTTGTGGCTGGCAGGCTGCAACACGGTGGTCATGAAGCCGTCCGGAGATATCGCCGCTCAGCAGGCCAACCTTGTTGTTGTGTCCACCTTGCTGATGTTGCTGATTATCGTGCCCGTCATTGCACTGACCCTGTTCTTTGCATGGCGCTACCGTGCCAGCAATACTTCCGCCAAATACGAACCCGACTGGGATCACTCCACCAAGCTGGAACTGGTGATCTGGGGCGCACCGCTGCTCATCATTATCGTGCTGGGCCTGCTGACCTGGATCAGCACCCACAAGCTGGACCCATACCGTCCGCTGGACCGCATCGATGAAACCCGCGCCATCGCGCCGGGCGTGAAACCGCTGGAAGTGCAAGTGGTGGCGCTGGACTGGAAGTGGCTGTTCATCTACCCGGAACAGGGCATCGCCACCGTGAACGAACTGGCCACGCCGGTGGACGTGCCGGTGCGCTACAAGATCACCGCCTCGACCGTGATGAATGCGTTCTACATCCCTGCGAAAGCCGGCATGATCTACGCGATGCCAGGCATGCAGACCGAACTGAACGCCGTCATCAACAAGGCTGGCGTGTACGACGGCTTCTCGGCCAACTACTCGGGCGCCGGCTTCTCCGGCATGCGCTTCAAGTATCACGGCCTGTCGCAGGCGGACTTCGACGCCTGGGTCGCCAAGGTAAAAGCCGCCGGCAATACGCTGGACCGCACCGGTTACCAGGCGCTGGAAAAGCCAAGCGAAAAAGAGCCGGTGCGCTATTTCGCCGGCGTGGCCGACGGCCTGTATGACGCGATCCTGAACCGCTGCGTCGGCGACGGCCAGACCTGCATCAACAAGATGGTGGCGGACGACATCGTGCGCGCCCGTACCGCGGCTGAACTGTGCTTCACCCCACAGGCCAAGAAAGCCCAGCCTCAACTTTCGATGAAGAACGACTAATGCAAGCCCATACCGAAGTCCAACACGACCTGATCCTCGGTCGGCTCAGCTGGGACGCGATCCCATTCCATGAGCCGATCCTGATCGCTACCTTTGCCGGCGTATTGCTGGGCGGCGCAGGCCTGCTCGGCGCGCTGACCTATTTCCGCCTGTGGGGCCCGCTGTGGCGCAACTGGATCACCAGTATCGACCACAAGAAAATCGGCATCATGTACATGATCCTTGGCCTGGTCATGTTCCTGCGCGGCTTCGCCGACGCCCTGATGATGCGCGCGCAGCAAGCCATTTCGTTCGGCGACAACGCCGGCTTCCTGCCGCCGCACCACTATGACCAGGTGTTCACGGCGCACGGCGTGATCATGATCTTCTTCGTGGCGATGCCGTTCGTCACGGGCCTGATGAACTACGTGGTGCCGCTGCAGATCGGCGCGCGCGACGTGGCGTTCCCGTTCCTGAACAACTTCTCGTTCTGGATGACCACCTTTGGCGCCGCGCTGATCATGGCCTCGCTGTTCATCGGTGAATTCGCGAAGACCGGCTGGCTGGCGTATCCGCCGCTGTCGGGCATCCTGGCCAGTCCCGACGTCGGGGTCGACTATTACATCTGGGCGCTGCAGGTGGCCGGGGTCGGCACCTTGCTGTCCGGCGTCAACCTGATCGCCACCATCGTCAAGATGCGCGCGCCCGGCATGGACATGATGAAGATGCCCGTCTTCACCTGGACCGCCCTGTGCACCAACGTGCTGATCGTCGCCGTGTTCCCGGTACTGACCGCCGTGCTGGCCATGCTGTCGCTGGACCGCACCTTCGGCACCCACTTCTTCACCAACGACGGCGGCGGCAACCCGATGCTGTACGTGAACCTGATCTGGATCTGGGGCCACCCCGAGGTGTACATCCTGGTGCTGCCGATCTTCGGTATCTTCTCCGAAATCGTGTCGACCTTCTCGGGCAAGCGCCTGTTCGGCTACTCGTCGATGGTGTATGCCACCGTCGTGATCACCATCCTGTCGTACCTGGTATGGCTGCACCACTTCTTCACGATGGGCTCCGGCGCATCGGTGAACTCGTTCTTCGGCATCACGACCATGATCATTTCGATCCCGACCGGCGCCAAGATCTTCAACTGGCTGTTCACCATGTACCGCGGCCGCATCAAGTTCGAACTGCCGATGATGTGGACCGTCAGCTTCATGGTCACGTTCGTGATCGGCGGCATGACGGGCGTGCTGCTGGCGGTGCCGCCGGCTGACTTCGTGCTGCACAACTCGCTGTTCCTGATCGCCCACTTCCACAACGTCATCATCGGCGGCGTGGTGTTCGGCGTGTTCGCCGCCATCAACTACTGGTGGCCCAAGGCGTTCGGCTACAAGCTGAACACGTACTGGGGCAAATGGTCGTTCTGGCTGTGGACCATCGGCTTCTACTTCGCCTTCATGCCACTGTACGTGCTGGGCCTGATGGGCGTGACCCGCCGCATGAGCCACTTCGACGATC
>CBIHOX010000180.1:0-11359 GCA_966211685.1 uncultured Pseudoduganella sp. | reverse complement strand
TCAAGGCGAACTCCGGCCTGTCCGAAGAGGAAATCCAGAAGATGGTGAAGGACGCCGAATTGAACGCGGAAGAAGACAAGAAGCTGAAGGAACTGGCCGAGTCCCGCAACCAGGCCGACGCGCTGGTACACTCGACCCGCAAGTCGCTGACCGAATACGGCGACAAGCTGGAAGCCGGCGAGAAGGAAAAGATCGAAGCGGCCATCACCGACCTGGAAGGCTCGATCAAGAACGGCGACAAGGCCGACATCGACGCCAAGGTGGCTGCGCTGTCGACGGCTTCCCAAAAGCTGGGCGAAAAGATGTACGCTGACATGCAGGCGCAGCAGGCTGCCGCCGGCGGTGCCGAAGGCGGCGCGCAGGCTGGCGGCGCCCAGGGCGAAGCGAAGAAGGATGACGACGTGGTCGACGCCGACTTCAAGGAAGTTAAAGACAGCAAGTAATGTGTCGCCTGCATGCATGGCGGACCGCGATCCGCCCTACAGCATGCGGCATCGATGCCGTGTGATGTAGGGCGGATTAGCCCGACGGGCGTAATCCGCCATGCGCAGAGTTGGCAGAAACGCCGAGCCGAGTTCCTTTAAAGGCCGGCTCGGCTTTTTCGCATAATCGGTACACAGTAGTTTGACAACTTGGATGCCGGGCCTTCAGGCCGGGCATCCACATATCAGGTCCAGAACATGGCAAAGCGTGATTTTTACGAGATCCTCGGGGTCGCAAAAAATGCGTCCGAAGACGAGATCAAGAAAGCCTATCGCAAACTGGCGATGAAATACCATCCGGACCGCAATCCGGACAGCAAGGAATCGGAAGAGAAGTTCAAGGAGGTCAAAGAGGCCTACGAGATGCTGACCAATCCGGAAAAGCGCGAGGCTTATGACCGCTATGGCCATGCCGGCGTCGATCCGAACATGGGCGGCGGTGGCGGCGGCTTTGGCGCCGGTGGCTTTGGCGACGCCTTTGGCGATATCTTCGGCGATATCTTTGGCGGCGGCCGCAGCCGCAATGCCGGCCCGCAGGTCTACCGCGGCGCCGACTTGCGCTACAACCTGGAAATCACCCTGGAGCAGGCAGCCAACGGCTTCGACACCACCATCCGCGTACCGTCGTGGGACAAGTGCGATACCTGCCACGGTTCCGGCGCCAAGCCGGGCACCTCGCCGGTCACTTGCTCGACGTGCGGCGGCCATGGCCAGGTGCGCATGCAGCAGGGCTTCTTCAGCATCCAGCAGACTTGCCCGAAATGCCACGGCACCGGCAAGATCATTACCGATCCTTGCTCGCCGTGCGGCGGCGCCGGCCGCATCAAGCGCAACAAGACGCTGGAAGTGAAGATCCCGGTCGGGATCGACAACGGCATGCGCATCCGTTCGTCCGGCAACGGCGAACCGGGCACCAATGGCGGGCCGCCGGGCGACCTGTACGTGGAAATCCACATCAAGCCGCACGCGGTGTTCCAGCGTGAAGGCGACGACCTGCATTGCGAAATGCCGATTTCGTTTGCCCGCGCCGCGCTCGGTGGCGAAATCGAAGTGCCGACCCTGTCCGGCAAGGTCGCCTTCACGATCCCCGAAGGCACCCAGTCGGGCAAGACGTTCCGCCTGAAGGGCAAGGGCATCAAGGGTGTGCGTTCCGGCTACCCGGGCGATCTGTTCTGCCACGTGGCCGTGGAAACGCCGGTCAAGCTGACCGACAAGCAAAAGGAACTGTTGCGCGAATTCGAGAAATCCACCACGGAAGGCGGCGCCAAGCATTCGCCGCAATCGAAAACGTGGCGTGACAAGGTCAAAGATTTCTTTGAATAATGTAGATCAATCTTGCCCGATGTCCTATCGGGCTTGATTGAGGTACCATAGCGGCAAATCCCCGGACCGCCTGTTGCTTTACCGGCAACAGGCGGTTTTTTGTGCGCCTGCGATTCGTCCCCGATGGGCCGGCGCGCAAGAGCCGATCCATGCATCGTATATGAGAGGACATATAATGAGCGACATCAACACGACTTCCCCGCTGGCCAACCTGCTGGAGAATAATCGCGCCTGGGCGCACCTGAAGACCCAGCACGACCCCAATTACTTCAAGGACTTGACCCAGGTGACGCCGGAATACCTGTGGATCGGCTGCTCGGATAGCCGCGTTCCTGCAAATGAACTGCTGGGCCTGCCGCCAGGCAAGGTATTCGTGCACCGTAACATCGCCAACGTGGTGGTGCACACCGACTTGAATTGCCTGTCGGTGCTGCAATTCGCGATTGAGCAAATGAAGGTCAAGCATGTGATCCTGGTCGGCCACTACGGCTGCAAGGGCGTGCATGCCGCCATGACCAATACCCGTGTGGGCCTGGCCGACAACTGGCTGCGCCACGTGCAGGACGTGCACCAGAAACACGAGCGCTACCTGGGCGCCGTGCTGCCGGAAGGCGCGCGCGCCGACCGCCTGGTCGAATTGAACGTGCTGGAACAGGTAGTCAACGTTTGCTCGACCACCATCGTGCAGGACGCCTGGGCCCGCGGCCAGGAATTGACGGTGCACGGCTGGGTCTACGGCTTGCAGGACGGCCACCTGCGCGACCAGCTGGCCGTGTCCAGCCTGGATCAGCTGGCGCCGGCCCAGGAAAAGCGCCTGGCGATGTACGCTGCGCTGGACCAGTAAATTTACCTTGCGCGCTGCCGCGCGCACATCAGGGCCCGTTGCCGCCGTGCGGTAGCGGGCTTTTTTATTGCTTGTCCCGGACAAACCACCGCAAGCCCCGTGGAATGCGATAGACTGTGTTTTTATACAGTATCTGCATTGTCATGGAATTGCTGGACAAGCTGGAAATCCTGGCCGACGCGGCGAAGTACGATGCCTCGTGCGCCAGCAGCGGCGCGCCGAAGCGCTCGTCGCAAGGGCAGGCCGGACTGGGCGCCACCACCGGCATGGGGATTTGCCACAGTTATACGCCGGATGGCCGCTGTGTCTCGCTGCTGAAAATCCTGCTGACGAATTTCTGCATTTACGATTGCCAGTATTGCGTGAACCGCCGCACGTCGAACGTGCCGCGCGCCCGCTTCTCGGTGCAGGAAGTCGTGAAGCTCACCGTGGATTTTTATCTGCGCAATTACATCGATGGCCTGTTCCTCAGTTCCGGCGTGATCCGCTCGTCCGATTACACGATGGAGCAATTGGTGGCGATTGCCCGCGCCTTGCGTGAAGAACACCAGTTCCGCGGCTACATCCATCTGAAAACCATCCCCGACGCCGACCCCGCGCTGATCGCGCAGGCCGGGCGCTATGCGGACCGCCTCAGCGTCAACATTGAATTGCCGTCGCAGGACAGCATCGCGCGGCTGGCGCCGGAAAAGAATGTACGCACCATCAAGCTGGCGATGGGCACGATCCGCCGCCGCCTCGATGAAAAAGCCGAAGAACCGGCCGCGCCCGCGTTCGCACCGGCTGGGCAAAGCACGCAAATGATCGTAGGCGCCGACGCCAGCGATGACCGCCATATCCTCGGCACCGCGCAAACCCTGTATGGCAGCTACAAGCTCAAGCGCGTGTATTACTCGGCGTTCAGCCCGATTCCTGACAGCCCGTCGACCGTGCCACTGGCGCCGCCGCCGCTGTTGCGCGAACACCGGCTGTACCAGGCCGACTTCCTGTTGCGCGCCTATGGCTTCCGCGCCGAGGAATTGCTGCCGCCCGCTGCCGATGCGGCCGGCGCCGCGCCGGCCAACCTGGCGCTCGACATCGATCCGAAACTTGCGTGGGCGCTGGCGCACCGCGAACACTTTCCGCTGGATTTGAACCGCGCCGACGTCACCATGATCGCGCGTGTCCCCGGCATCGGCTTGCGCAACGCGCAGCGCATCGTTGAATTGCGCCGCCTGCGGCGGGTGCGCTACGCGGACTTGTCGAAACTGCGCTGCAGCATGAAGAAAATCGCGCCGTTCATCATCGTGGCCGATTACCGGCCCGCCAACGATGGCGCGCCATCGGAAGCGTTGCGGCGCGCGCTGGGCAAACCGGCGGAGCAGATGAGCTTATGGCCGGAATTGCAGGCTGGGTGAACGGCGCGGCGCCAATTGCAGCGGCCGCCGGCGAGGCCGGCGCGCCCCCGGACTTGCCGCAGCCGGCGCTATTGGCAGAGCAGGCCGCTGTGCCGCAGCCAGCGCCCGAAGGAGGCAGTAGGGGCGTGCCCGAGCCAGCATCCCAAGCAGACTGCGGAGGCGTGCCGCAACCCGCGCCTCAGGGACACTGTGGAGCCATGCCGCAGCCCGCGCCCCAGGCACACTGTGGAGCCATGCCGCAGCGAACGCCGCAAGCGGGCCGTGGGGCCGTGCCGCAGCCGGCGCTGCCGGCAGGGAAGGCGGCAGCGCCTCATCCGGCATCTCCCTTAAACCACGTGACCGTATCGGTCGACAGCTTCGACGCCTGGCGGGCCGCCGCGCGCGTGCTGATCGTGCGCTGCCAGCCACCCGAATCCGTAGAATGGCTTTCCAGTACAGGGCCGGGCGATGGCGCGCTGTTTGCCGGACAGGCGCAGCCGCTGCCCGGAGACGCGGACGCGCCGCCATTGCGCCTGCCGCGCACGCTGGTGGAAATGCTGCACAACGCCGCCTGCTTCCGCGCCGACGACCGCTGGGCGTTCCTGTACCGCGTGCTATGGCGCTGGCAACAGGGACAAAGGGAGGTGGTGACGATGGCCGACGACGATGGTGGCAGGCTGCAGCGGATGGTGAAAGCCGTGCGGCGCGAAGAACATGACATGCATGCTTACCTGCGTTTCCGCGAACGGCCGGAACCTGCCGGCGCGCCGCGCTTCATTGCCTGGTTCGAGCCCGCGCATGACGTGCTGCCGCGCGTGGCGCGCCATTTCGCCGACCGCATGGGCCATGCCACGTTCATGATCGCCACGCCGCAATCGACCGTGCTGTGGGATGGCGCGCGCCTGCACGATGCGGCGCCGCTGCCGGGCGGCGCGGCCAGTCTCGATCAACTGGACGACCATGGCGAAGCATTGTGGCTGGCGTATTACCGCAATATCTTCAATCCCGCGCGCCTGAACCCGGACGTCATGCACAGCCACGTGCGCCACCGGTTCTGGAAACACATGCCGGAAGCCGTGCTGGTGCCGGAACTGGTGTCGCAGGCGGCCGCCGGCGCGCGCAGCACCGGCCAGTCCAACGCGGTGGGCAAGCGCCATGGCGCCACCATCCCGATCGCGGCGGACGATGCGCAGCCGCAGCGCCAGCAGCCGCACAAGCTCGATGAATGCCGCCGTTGCGACCTGTGGCAGCACGCCACGCAAGCCGTGCCCGGCGAAGGCGCCAAGCACGCCCGCATCATGCTGGTGGGCGAGCAGCCGGGCGACCAGGAAGACTTGCAGGGCCACCCGTTCGTCGGCCCGGCCGGGACCTTGCTGGACAAGGCGCTGGAGCAGGCCGGCGTGGACCGCGCCAAGGTCTATGTGACCAACGCCGTCAAGCATTTCAAGTGGGAGCCGCGCGGCAAGCGCCGCCTGCACAAGACCCCCGCGCAAAAGGAAGTCGCCGCCTGCCATTACTGGCTGGAAGCCGAACTGGCCAAGGTCAAGCCCGCGGTGGTGGTGGCGCTGGGCAGCACGGCATTGAAGTCGGTGCTGGAAGACGGGCGCGCCAGGCTGAAGGACTTCATGGAAACGCCGGTGCGGCACGGCGGCTACCAGGTGGTGGCCACCTACCACCCGGCGTTCATCTTGCGCGTGCCGGAACAGGATGCGCGCGAACAGGCCATGGACGCGCTGGTGCATGCGTTGCGCACGGCGCTGGAGTTGTCGCTGTCTTCTGCCTGAAACGCATATCAATAGCCGATAAGCTTCGTTTTCCAACTGAAGCGGCGCGCTTAGACTGGTTGCACACCACTGCAAGGATCAGTCCATGTCCGCCGTACTCGCCATTCCCCCTGCCGCGCCGCCGGCAGCCGGTTTCGATATCCAGGTCTTCGACGCGCCGCTGGGCGCCGAAGTGACCGGCCTGGATTTGTCCCGGCCGCTGTCGGTCACTGATTTCCAGCGCCTGCACCGCGCCCACCTGGACCACCACGTGCTGGTGTTCCGCGACCAGCGCATCACGCCGGCCCAGCAAGTGGCCTTCAGCCGCCGCTGGGGCCCGCTGCAGATCCATGTGCTGCGCAATTTCCAGCTGCAAGACCATCCGGAAGTGCTGGTGGTGTCGAACATCATTGAAAACGGCCAGCCGACCGGGCTGGGCGATGCGGGCCATTTCTGGCATTCGGACCTGTCGTACAAGGAAAAACCCAGCCTGGGTTCGCTGCTGCATGCGCAGGAATTGCCGGAAGAGGGCGGCGATACCCTGTTCGCCAACATGCACCTGGCTTACGACACCCTGCCGCCGGCGCTGCGCCGCGCGGTACAGGGCTTGCGCGCGGAGCACAGCTACCTGGCGCAATACGAGCAGCTGCGTACACGCAATCCTTACCGGCCCGCGCTGACGCAGGCGCAAATCGAGGAAGTGCGGCCCGTCACGCATCCGGTGGTGCGCGTGCATCCGGAAACCGGACGACGCGCGCTGTTCGTCAGCGAACATTTCACCACGCGCATCGTCGGCATACCCAAGGACGAGAGCTGCGCGCTGCTGGCCGAACTGTTCGAGCACAGTGAAAAACCGGAACACATATACCGCCACCAATGGCGGCCGCACGACATGGTGTTCTGGGATAACCGTTCGCTGATGCACCTTGCGGCCGGTTGTCCGGCGCACCTGCGGCGCAAGCTGTACCGCACCACCATCGAAGGCGATATCCCTTTTTGAATCACGGAGTAGCGTATGACTGTCCCATCCCGATTCCAGCGCACGGCCGCCGCGCTGGCCGCCGCCGTCCTGGCCCTGGCCGCCGTGCCGGCGCAGGCCGAAGGCCGCCTGCGCATTGCCGAACAATATGGCGTGACGTACCTGTTGCTGAACATCGCGCAAGACCAGAAACTGATTGAAAAACACGGCCGCCAGCAAGGCGTCGACATCAAGGTGGAATGGACGCAGATTTCCGGCGGCCCCGCCGCCAACGATGCGCTGTTGTCCGGCGCGGTCGACGTGGTGGGCGCCGGCGTGGGGCCGCTGCTGACCATCTGGGACCGCACCGCCGGCCGGCAAAACGTCAAGGGCGTGGCGTCGCTGGGCAATTTCCCGTATTACCTGGTGAGCGCCAACCCGAAAGTCAAATCGCTGGCCGACTTCACCGACAAGGACCGCATCGGCCTGCCCGCGGTCGGGGTCTCGGTGCAGGCGCGCCTGCTGCAAATGGCGGCCGCCAAACAGTGGGGCGACAAGGATTTCACGCGCCTCGACAAGCTCACGCAAACCTTGCCGCACCCCGACGCCGCGGCGGCCGTGATTGCCGGCGGCACGGAAATCAATGCGCACTTCGGCAATTCGCCGTTCCAGGAACAGGAACTGGCGCAAAACCCGAACGCCCGCGTGATCTTGAATTCCTATGATGTGCTGGGCGGACCGAGTTCGTCGACCGTGCTGTATGCAACGGAAAAATTCCGCAACGAGAATCCGAAAACGTACCGCGCCTTCACGTCGGCGCTTGCGGAAGCGGCTAAATATGCGACCGCCAATCCGGAAGGCGCGGCCGACACGTACCTGCGTGTCACGAAGAGCAATGTCGACCGCGCGCTGCTGGTCAAGATCCTGAAAAACCCGCAAGTGCAATTCAAGGTGGCGCCGCAAAACACGTACCCGCTGGCGCAATTCCTGCACCGCGTGGGCGTGCTGAAAAACCAGCCGGCCAGCTGGCGCGATTATTTCTTCGATGATCCGGTGATCGGCCAGGGTGGCTGAGATGGGCCAGCCGTTTCCCTCCTTCGCGCCATTTGACGCGCAAGCCTTGCCCGCGCCGCTGCTGCGCCTGCGGGACGTGAGCCTGGAATACCGCAGCGGCGCGCACGTGGTGCGCGCGGCCGACAGTGTCAGCTTCGACGTGCACCAGGGCGACCGCTTCGTGTTGCTGGGCCCTTCCGGTTGCGGCAAGTCGTCGCTGTTGAAAGCCGTGGGCGGTTTCATCAAGCCGGCCGCCGGCACGATCGCCCTTGGCGGTTGCGCCGTGGCGGGACCGGGACCGGACAGGGTGGCGGTGTTCCAGGAATTCGACCAGCTGCCGCCGTGGAAGACGGTCCGGCAAAACGTCATGTTCCCGCTGCTGGCGTCGCGCCGCGCCAGCCGCCGTGAAGCCGAAGAGCGGGCCATGCACTGGATCGGCAGGGTCGGCCTGGGGCGCTTTGCCGACGCCTATCCGCATACGCTGTCGGGCGGGATGAAGCAGCGCGTGGCGATCGCCCGTGCGCTGGCCATGCAGCCGCAGGTGCTGCTGATGGATGAACCGTTCGCCGCGCTCGATGCGCTGACGCGCCGCAAGATGCAGGAAGAACTCGGCTTGCTGTGGGAAGAGGCGCGCTTCACGCTGCTGTTCGTCACGCACTCGATCGAGGAAGCGCTGGTGGTGGGCAACCGCATCCTGCTGCTGTCGCCGCACCCGGGCCGTGTGCGCGCGGAATTGAACAGCCACGAGTTCGACCTGCACAGCACCGGCAGCGCCGCGTTCCAGCAGGCCGCGGCGCGCATCCATGGCCTGCTGTTCGACGAAGCGCCGCCGCTGCCCGCCGCGCCGGCCATACAGGTCGCGGCGGACAGCGCGATCGACCGCAAGGGAAGGAGTCTGGCGATATGAGTGGCGTATTGACCCCGCCGGTGCGTCCGGAAATCGAATATGCGCCGGCGCCGCCCGCCGCCCTGGCGCCGGTCCGCCCATTGCCGCTGGCGCGGCGGCTGTGGCATGTCGACTGGCTGCGCAAGGCGCTGGTGCTGGTTGTGCTGGCCGGCCTGTGGGAAGCCGGTGCGCGCTGGGCCAACAATGATTTATTGGCGCCGACATTCGTGCAAACCGCGCAGGCCTTCATGGCCGGCGTGGCCAGCGGCGAACTGCTGGAAAAAACAGGCGCGTCGCTGGCCGTGCTGGTGCAGGGCTATGTGCTGGGCGCGCTGGCCGCCTTCATGCTGATGGCGCTGGCCGTCACCACGCGGCTGGGGCGCGACGTGCTGGAAACGCTGGTGGCCATGTTCAATCCACTGCCGGCCATCGCCCTGTTGCCGCTGGCGCTGCTGTGGTTCGGGCTGGGGCAGGGCAGCCTGCTGTTCGTGATCGTGCATGCGGTGCTGTGGCCGCTCGCGCTGGGCGGCTATGCCGGCTTCCAGGGCGTGCCGGAAACCCTGCGCATGGCTGGCCGTAACTATGGCTTGCGCGGCTTGCCGTTCGTGCTGCAGATCCTGGCGCCGGCCGCGCTGCCGGCGATCGTGTCGGGCCTCAAGATCGCATGGGCGTTTGCATGGCGCACCCTGATCGCGGCCGAACTGGTGTTTGGCGCCTCGTCGGGCAAAGGAGGATTGGGCTGGTACATCTTCCAGAACCGCAATGAGCTGTACACCGACAAGGTGTTCGCCGGCCTGGCGGCCGTGATCCTGATCGGCTTGCTGGTCGACGGGCTGGTATTCCGGACCATCGAACGCG
Source organism: uncultured Pseudoduganella sp. (assembly GCA_966211685.1). Taxonomy (GTDB): domain Bacteria; phylum Pseudomonadota; class Gammaproteobacteria; order Burkholderiales; family Burkholderiaceae_D; genus Rugamonas. The sequence continues at coordinate 1,816 of CBIHOX010000180.1, read as the reverse complement.
TGACGGTACGGCGCTGGGGCATGCAGCGCTGACTGCGGCCCCGTATCCTGCTGGCGCCATACCGTCCCGCAGGACGCGCGTCAGCCTATATACGGCGTATACGCGATGCCGCCGCTGGTCACGCCGATCAGCGCCGCCTGGTTCTCGCCGCTTTCGCTGAACGAGGTCAGCACCAAGGACAGCGGCGCGGCCTTGGTTTCCAGGATATTGACCCAGAAATCGAGGCCGGATGCTTCGGGCGCGCGGTGCAGCACATTGTGATAAATGGCCGTGACGACATCGCGGCTGCCGAGGTTTTCTCCCAGCAGTTGGCGGAACTCTTGCGACGTGGCGAAGCTGTCCGCCACCACCGATAGCGGCATGCCCTTGTCCATCATCGCAATCCAGTAGCCGAGGCCGGTGCTGTCCGGTGTGCGGTCGAAGGCGGCCTGGTAAAGGCGGTAAGCCTGGCCGGCCGCGCCATCGAGGTCGAATGCAATGGTGCGATCGCTGAACTGCAACCGTTCGACACCAGCCAGCTGGTCGCTGCCATCGTGGCCGCTGTTGTCGGTGACGAGCAGGCCGCCATTGGCGCGCGTAACCGTGTAGTTGGCCGACGGCCCGGAAAATATTGCGGTGTCCAGGCCATCGCCGCCATGCAGCACGTCGTCGCCGGCGCCGCCATTGAGCACATCGTTGCCGCTGCTGCCCCGCAGCGTGTCGCGCGCGGCGCCACCCACCAGCGGTGCGCCGGTGCCCAGTGCGAGCTGCGCGGCGTTGGCTTCGGCAGTGCCGCCCTGGTCCACATACGTGGCGGTGACCCGTACCAACTTGCCGGCATCGGCGCCAGGCAAGGTCACGACGGAAGCGGCGCCGTCGGCAATGGTGGCCCATGTCTTGCCATCGGCGCTGGTCTCCCACCGGTAAGCGGCTTGCGCCACGCCATCGGCGTCGCTGACCGTGGCTGTCATCCTGGCGCCGTCGGCAGCAATGCTGACGGCGCCAGGGCTGTTGACGTAGGCCACCGGCGCGGTCGCCGCGCTGCTGACGGATTCCGCCGTGCCATGGCCGTCCACATACGTGATGTGCACGGAGATTGCCTTGCCGGCCAGCGCCCTGGTCAACACCAGCGTCTCGCCGGCCGCACCGGCAATCGCGGCGTTGTCGGCGTACCATTGATAAATGATGGCGCCCATGCCGTCGCCATCGGTCAGCGACTGGGTGGCCGACAGGGTCTGGTACATGGTAGCGTCGCCATGGATGGCGACCTGGCCTGCGGGCGCATTGTTGACGTTTTCCACGGCCGTGCTCTGGATGCTTGCCACGCTTTCCAGCGTACCGAAAGCATCGGTGTAGCTGGCGGTGGCGGACAGCTTCTTGCCCACCAGGCTGTCAGTCAACAGCAGGAAACTGGTGGTCGCGCCGGTGAGCGGGCTGCCGTCGGCATACCACTGGTAACTCACCTGGCCCAGCCCATCGGCGTCGGCCAGCGTATGCGAGACCGACATGGTCTGGTTTTCCACCGCCTTGCCGCTCAAGGTCACGTTGCCGGTGGGCAGGCTGTTGACCCGGGTGACCAAGGCGGTGCCGGCGCTGGTCACGGCTTCACTGGTGCCGCCGCCATCAGTGTAGCTGGCGGTCACGCTGATGGATTTGCCCACGTCGCTTTTCGTCAGCACCAGGCTGGATCCGGTCGCGCCGGCAATGGCCTTGTCGCCCGCATACCACTGGTAGCGCAGCGTACCGATGCCGTCGGCGTCAGCCAAGGTGCTGACTGCGGTCAACAGCTGGTTTTGTTCAGGCGTGCCGGTAATGGTGAGCTGGCCGGTGGGCAGCC
>CBIHOX010000179.1:0-11578 GCA_966211685.1 uncultured Pseudoduganella sp. | reverse complement strand
GCATGACCCTGATCGCCTTTGCCGGTTCGGCCCAGCTGGCGGCGCTGCCGCTGATCGCCGCCGGCGCGCCGGTCTGGGTGGTGTTTTGCACCGCGATTGCCGTCAACCTGCGGTTCGTGATTTTTTCCGTCCTGCTGGCGCCGCATTTCCAGCACTTGCCGTTGCGGCAACGCTTCCTGCTTGGCTATGCGTCCGGCGACATGACGTCCGCGCTGTTCCTGCAGCGCTATCCCTCGGAAGCGCCGCAGCGCGGCAAGTTGTCGTATTTGAAAGGGCTGATGTACCCCAACTGGGCAGCATGGCAGATCGGCTCGATTGCCGGCATCTTTGCCGGCAGCGCCATCCCGGCGGAATGGGGACTGGGTTTTGCCGGCACCCTGGCCATCCTGTGCATCCTGGTGCCGCTGATCGCCAACCGGCCGGCGCTGGTAGGCGTGCTGGTGGCCGGCGCGGTGGCGGTCTGGGGCCATGCGCTGCCGTATAAGCTGGGGTTGCTGGCCGCGGTCATCGTGGGCATGGTGTCGGCCATGGCGGCCGAGGAATTGACGGACAAGATCAAGGGGAAGCGCCGTGGCTGAATGGGAAATCTGGCTGACCATCGTTGCGCTGGCCGTGGCCACCGCCGCCACCCGCGCCTCGTTCTGGGTGGTGGGCCACCATATCCATATCCCGAAACGCGTGCATGAAGTGCTGCGCTATGCGCCGGCCTGCGCGCTGTCGGCCATCGTGGCGCCGGATTTGCTGCTCGATACGGCCGGGCAGGTGCATTTCGACTACAGCAACCCCAAACTCGTCTCGGCGCTGGTTTCTGTTGTTTTTTATTTATTGCGGCGGAACATGTTGGAAACCATTATTTTCGGCATGGCGTTCTTCACGGCGCTCAGACTGTTGCACGTTTTTTAAACGAAACGGGTGCTGCATTGCGGTAGAATAACGGCTTTCCAACAATTTGCCCCTAGCCTAGCCATGCAAGCTGTCCTGAATTTCACCCGCCTGCAAGACCTGCTCCCACAACTGCAAGGAAAACGCGTTTTCATCCGCGCCGATTTGAACGTGCCGCAAGATGATGCCGGCAACATCACCGAAGACACCCGTGTCCGCGCCTCCGTGCCGGCCATCCGCGCCGCGCTCGACGCCGGCGCCAAGGTCATGGTGACGTCGCACCTGGGCCGTCCGACCGAAGGGGAATTCAAGGACGAAGACAGCCTGGCCCCGGTCGCCAAGCGCCTGTCCGAGCTGCTGGGCCAGCCGGTGGAACTGAAACAGAACTGGGTCGATGGCGCCGGCCTGGAAAACCTGCAGAACGGCCAGGTCGTGCTGCTAGAAAACGTCCGTGTCAACAAGGGCGAAAAGAAGAATGCCGATGAACTGGCCCAGAAAATGGCCAAGCTGTGCGACGTCTACGTCAACGACGCGTTCGGCACCGCGCACCGCGCCGAAGCCTCGACGCACGGCATCGCCAAGTTCGCGCCGGTCGCCGCGGCCGGTCCGCTGCTGGCGGCCGAACTCGATGCGCTGGGCAAGGCGCTGGGCGCCCCGGCGCGTCCGCTGCTGGCCATCGTGGCCGGTTCCAAGGTCTCGTCCAAGCTGTCGATCCTGAAAGCGCTGTCGGAAAAAGTCGACGGCCTGATCGTCGGCGGCGGCATTGCCAACACCTTCATGAAAGCGTCGGGCCTGAACATCGGCAAATCGCTGGTGGAAAACGACCTGGTCGATGAAGCCAAGGCCATCATCGAGATCATGGCCAAGCGCGGCGCGGAAGTGCCGATTCCCGTGGACGTGGTGTGCGCCAAGGAATTCTCGCCAACCGCTGCCGCCACCGTGAAAGCCGTGGCCGACGTGGCGGACGACGACATGATCCTGGACATCGGCCCGCAAACGGCCAAGCTGCTGGCGGACAAGATCGCAGCAAGCGGCACCGTGGTGTGGAATGGCCCGGTCGGCGTGTTTGAATTCGACCAGTTCGGCGAAGGCACCAAGACGCTGGCGCTGGCCATTGCCGGCTCCAAGGCATATTCGATTGCCGGTGGCGGTGATACGCTGGCGGCGATTGCAAAATATGACATTGCCGATAAAATCGGTTATATCTCTACCGGCGGCGGCGCCTTCTTGGAATTCCTCGAAGGCAAGATTTTGCCAGCCGTGGAAATCCTGACGCAGCGCTATCAGAAGTAAAAAACAAGCAGGGCGGGCCGGTTGGTCCGCCCTGATTCCTCTGACCTGTCACCCATACGCCAAGGAGCGCCATGTCCCGCGGTACTAAAATCGTTGCCACCATCGGCCCGGCTTCCACTGACTTCGATATCCTGTGCAAAATGATCCGGGCCGGCGTCGACGTCGTGCGCCTGAATTTCTCGCACGGCAAGGCGCAAGACCATATCGACCGCGCCAACCTGGTGCGCCGGGCGGCGGCGGAAGTGGGGCGCGAAGTGGCCATCATGGCGGACATGCAGGGCCCGAAAATCCGCATCGGCAAGTTCGAGAACGGCAAGATCGAACTGGCCAATGGCGACCCCTTCATCCTCGATGCGAAATGGGGCGAGAACGGCGAACTGGGCAACCAGGAACGGGTTGGGCTCGACTATAAAGCCCTGCCGACCGACGTCAACGCCGGCGACACGCTGCTGTTGAACGATGGCTTGATCGTGCTGACCGTGGTGCGCGTGGCGGGCAGTGAAATCCATACCACCGTCAAGATCGGCGGTGAATTGTCGAACAATAAAGGCATCAACCGCCAGGGCGGCGGCCTGACCGCGCCGGCGCTGACCGCCAAGGACATGGAAGACATCAAGACCGCGATGAGCTTCCAGGCCGATTACATCGCCGTGTCGTTCCCGAAGAACGCCACCGACATGGAAATGGCGCGCCAGCTGGCCAATATCGCCGGCGAGGCATATGGCCACAAGCCGTTCATGATCGCCAAGATCGAGCGCGCCGAAGCGATTCCGGCGCTGCAGGAAATCCTCGACGCGTCCGACGGCATCATGGTGGCGCGCGGCGACCTGGCGGTGGAAGTGGGCAACGCCGCCGTGCCGGCGCTGCAAAAACGCATGATCAAGATGGCGCGCGCTTCCAACAAGCTGGCCATCACCGCCACGCAGATGATGGAATCGATGATCGTCAACGCCGTGCCGACCCGCGCCGAAGTGTCGGACGTGGCCAACGCCGTGCTGGACGGCACCGACGCCGTGATGGCATCGGCCGAGACCGCCGCCGGCAAGTGGCCGGTCGAGACGGTCGAGATGATGTCCGCGATCTGCGTCGAAGCGGAACGTTCCGAATACAACAAGCTGGAAGCCGACTTCCTGAACGTGCAGTTCACCCGCATCGACCAGTCGATCGCGTACGGCGCCCTGTTCACCGCACACCACCTGAGCGTGAAGGCGATCGTGGCGCTGACCGAGTCCGGTTCGACCGCGCTGTGGATGAGCCGCCACCGCGTCGACACCCCGATCTACGCCCTGACGCCAAGCGTCACCACCCAACGCAAGGTTGCGTTGTATCGTAACGTGCATGCGTACCACCTGACGCAGCGCGGCGACAGCAGCGCCGTCCTGAAACAGGCGGAAGACCTGCTGGTGGCCAACGGCATCGTGAAGAAGGGCGACACGATCGTCGTCACGTGGGGCGAGCCGATGGGCCAGGTCGGCGGTACGAACGCGCTCAAGATCGTTCGCGTCGGTGAATTCAATTAAGAGGGAGCTCAACACCTGTGCGCGCGGCTGCAACGGCGGCCGCGCCAGACTGTCGAACGGATGATGTGCATGGCTGACGCGCCTTCGCGCGAGGCCAGACGCACGCACGCGCAGAAGGTGTGAGACCCGGAAAGGTTTCTTTATTCCTATGGAGCTAAACCATGGCACTCGTATCAATGCGTCAACTGCTGGACCACGCCGCCGAACACGGCTACGGCCTCCCGGCGTTTAACGTCAACAACCTGGAGCAGGTCCAGGCCATCATGGCCGCGGCCGACCAGACCGGCAGCCCGGTGATCATGCAGGCCTCGGCCGGCGCCCGCAAATATGCCGGCGAAGCCTTCCTGCGCCACCTGATCGACGCCGCCGTCGAAGCCTATCCGCACATCCCGGTCGTCATGCACCAGGACCACGGCCAGTCGCCGGCCGTCTGCATGGCCGCGATCCGCTCGGGCTTCACGTCCGTCATGATGGACGGCTCGCTGGAAGCGGACGGCAAGTCCGTCGCCTCCTACGACTACAACGTCGAAGTGTCGAAGGAAGTCGTCAAGTTCGCGCACTCGATCGGCGTGACCGTCGAAGCGGAACTGGGCGTGCTCGGTTCGCTGGAAACGATGAAGGGCGACAAGGAAGACGGCCACGGCGCGGACCGCACCATGACCCGCGAAGAGCTGCTGACCGACGTGGCACAGGCCGCCGACTTCGTCGCGCGCACCCAGTGCGACGCGCTGGCCATCGCCATCGGCACCTCGCACGGCGCCTATAAATTCACGCGCAAGCCGACCGGCGACATCCTCGCCATCGACCGCATCAAGGAAATCCACGCGCGCATCCCGAACACGCACCTCGTGATGCACGGTTCGTCGTCGGTCCCGCAGGACCTGCTGGCGATCATCCGCGAATTCGGCGGCGACATGAAGGAAACCTATGGCGTGCCGGTCGAGGAAATCCAGGAAGGCATCCGTCACGGCGTGCGCAAGATCAACATCGATACCGACATCCGCCTGGCGATGACGGCCGCGATCCGTAAATTCCTGTTTGAAAACCCGTCGAAATTCGACCCGCGCGAGTACAACAAGCCTGCCCGCGCCGCCGCCGAGGAAATCGTCAAGGCCCGCCTGCTGGCGTTCGGCTGCGAAGGCCAGGCCGGCAAGATCAAGCCGCTGCCGCTGGAAAAAATGGCTGAGCGTTACAAGGCCGGTTCGCTCGCTCAGATTGTGAAGTAAAATTCTGGTTTTGGACGGGCTCACCACCAGCCCGACTCTTTAGCCGGCGGCTCTTTTACAGGTCCGCCGGTTTTGCATATCTATCAATCCCCTCCGCTATGAACAGCCTCTACCAATCCTCCATCAAGTCCCTGCCATTGCTGGGTCACGGCAAAGTCCGTGACAACTACGCCGTAGGCGACGACAAGATCCTGATCGTCACCACCGACCGCCTGTCCGCTTTCGACGTCGTCATGAACGAACCGATTCCAGGCAAGGGCATGGTGCTGAACCAGATGAGCGATTTCTGGTTCGGGAAACTGGGCCATATCGTGCCGAACCACCTGACCGGCGTGGCGCCGGAATCGGTGGTGGCGGCCGATGAAGTGGAGCAGGTCAAGGGCCGCGCGGTCGTGGCCAAGCGCCTGAAGCCGATCATGGTGGAAGCCGTGGTGCGCGGCTACATCATTGGTTCGGGCTGGAAGGATTACCAGGCCACCGGTTCCGTGTGCGGCATCAAGCTGCCGGAAGGCTTGCAGCAGGCGGAAAAACTGCCGGAGCCGCTGTTCACGCCGGCCGCCAAGGCCGACCTGGGCGAGCATGATGAAAACATCAGCTTTGCTGAAATGGAAAGCCGCATCGGCGCCGAACTGGCCGCGAAAATGCGCGACGTCTCGATCGCCCTGTACAAGGCCGCGTCGGAATACGCCGCCACCAAGGGCATCATCATTGCCGACACCAAGTTCGAATTCGGCCTCGATGAAAATGGCGTGATGCACCTGATGGACGAAGTGCTGACGGCCGATTCGTCGCGCTTTTGGCCCGCCGATTCGTACGCGCCCGGCATGTCGCCGCCATCGTTCGACAAGCAGTTCGTGCGCGATTACCTGGAAACCCTGACCGACTGGGGCAAGACCGCGCCGGCGCCCGCGCTGCCGCTTGATGTCATCGAGAAGACCCAGGCCAAGTACTTCGAAGCCATCGAACGCCTGACCGGCGAAAAGCTGAAGGTGTAAATGATGAGCGCTGAAAACAAGCCATTGGTCGGCGTCATCATGGGTTCGTCCTCGGACTGGGACGTGATGCAAAATGCCGTCAACATCCTGCAGCAGTTCGGCGTGCCGTTCGAAGCGCAAGTGATTTCCGCGCACCGCATGCCCGATGAAATGTATGCCTACGCCAAGTCCGCGCGCGAACGCGGCCTGCGCGCCATCATTGCCGGCGCCGGCGGCGCCGCCCACCTGCCGGGCATGGTGGCGGCCATGACCATCGTGCCGGTGCTGGGCGTGCCGGTGCCGTCGAAATACCTGCGTGGCGAGGATTCGCTGCTGTCGATCGTGCAAATGCCGAAAGGCGTGCCGGTATCGACCTTCGCCATCGGCGAGGCTGGCGCCGCCAACGCGGCGCTGACGGCGGTGGCCATCATTGCCACCACCGACGATGCGCTGGCGGGCAAGCTGCAGGAATTCCGCGCCACCCAGACCGCGGCGGCGCAAGCCATGACGTTGCCGGTGAATCAATGAGCGATAGCGTGAACAATCCGCCCAGCTGGCTGGGCGTCATGGGCGGCGGCCAGCTGGGCCGCATGTTTGCGCAAGCCGCGCAAAGCATGGGGTACCAGGTCGCCGTGCTGGAACCGGCCGCCGATTGCCCTGCCGGGCAAGTGGCGCAGCGCCTGGTCAATGCCGGCTACAGCGACGCCGCCGGCCTCGACGAGCTGGCGAAGCAGTGCGTGGCCGTCACCACGGAATTTGAAAACGTGCCGGCCGATTCGCTGTCGCGCCTGGCGCAATCCGTGTTTGTCGCGCCGAACGCCCATGGTGTCTCGGTGGCGCAGGACCGCATTGCCGAAAAGCGCTTCTTTGTCGGCTGCGCGCCGAAATCCGGCGTGATGCCGGCGCCGCACAAGGTGATCGCCTCGCTGGACGACATCGACGCCATCGGCGACGACCTGTTGCCCGGCATCCTGAAGACCGTGCGCATGGGCTACGACGGCAAGGGCCAGGTGCGCGTGAAGTCGCGCGACGATGTGCGCAACGCGTTCGAAGCCATGGGCCAGGTCACGTGCCTGCTGGAGAAAATGCTGCCGCTGGCCTATGAAGTGTCGGTGCTGACGGCGCGCGGCGCCGACGGCGCATCGGTGGTGTACCCGATCGCGGAAAACGTGCACCGCGACGGCATCCTGTTCACCACCACGGTGCCGGGGCCGAACGTCTCGGCCGCGTGCGCGAAAGCCGCGCAGGATGCGGCCACCGCTATCGTTGCCGAACTCGGTTACGTCGGCGTGCTGTGCATCGAATTCTTCGTGCTGACCGATGGCACGCTGGTGGTCAATGAAATGGCGCCGCGTCCGCACAACAGCGGCCACTACACGATCGATGCCTGCGCCACCAGCCAGTTCGCGCAGCAGGTGCGCGCCATGGCGCGCCTGCCGCTGGGCGACGTGCGCCAGCATTCGCCGGCCGTGATGCTCAACATCCTCGGCGACGTCTGGTTCGAGGACGGTTCCGACACGCCGCGCACGCCCGCATGGGACAAGGTGCTGGGCTTGCCGGGCGCCTGCCTGCATCTGTATGGCAAGGATGATCCGCGCCGCGGCCGCAAGATGGGCCACATCACCTTCATCGCCGCCTCGCTGGAAGAAGCGCAGCGCCAGCTGCACGCCGCCTGCGCCATCCTGGGCATTCCCGCGTGAGTACTGTGGTGAACGAGATCGACCCGAAAGTGCTGGGCCAGGCCGCCGCGATCCTTGAATCGGGCGGCCTGGTGGCGTTTCCCACCGAGACCGTGTACGGCCTCGGCGCCGACGCTGAAAATCCCGCGGCCGTGGCGCGCATCTATGCCGCCAAGGGCCGCCCGAACGACCATCCGGTGATCGTGCACGTGGCGCCCGGCGCCGACCTCGATTACTGGGTCACCGATATTCCCGACGCGGCGCGCCGGCTGGCCGATGCATTCTGGCCCGGCCCGCTGACCCTGATTTTGAAGCGCCACCCGCGCATACCCGACGCGGTGTCCGGCGGCCAGGATACGGTCGGCTTGCGCTGCCCGTCGCACCCGGTCGCGATTGCCCTGCTGTCGGCCTTCAAGGGCGGCAGGGGCGGGGTGGCGGCGCCGTCGGCCAATAAATTCGGCAACGTCAGCCCGACCACCGCGCAACACGTGCGTGATGAATTCGGCGCCGACGTGCTCGATGCGGCCGGCATGGCGGAAACCGCCGCGCACGCGGTGGCGGCCATGATCACGGCGCGCATGGACAATCCCGACGCGGCCGTATTCGATACCGCGCGCAACCTGCACGTGGCCGTGCTGGACGGTGGCTCGAGCCAGGTCGGCATCGAATCGACCATCCTCGACTTGTCGCGCCTTGCCACGCACGGCCCGGTGCTGCTGCGTCCCGGCCATATCGGCGCGCAGGATATCTGCGACGTGATCGGCGTGATGCCGAACTTGCCCGACCAGAGCGCGCCGCGCGCCTCGGGCACCCTGGAATCGCACTACGCGCCCAAGGCGCCGGTGGCGCTGGTCGAGGCCGCGCAATTGCCCGGCGTGCTGGCGCAACTGGCCGCGAAAGGCCACAAGACCGCGGTGATCCATTATTGCGACAACGCCGCGCTGCCGGCCGGCGCCTTGCGCGCGCACCAGCACATGCCGGCCGATGCGCCGGGTTATGCCTATGGCCTGTACGCGGCGCTGCGCGCCATGGACCAGAGCGATGCGCAACTGATCCTGGTCGAGGCGCCGCCGCACACCGATGCGTGGCTGGGCGTCAACGACCGCCTGCGCCGCGCCGCCTTTGGCGCCACCGGCATCGTCGACCGGTTGTTGCACGGCGCCTGACGCGGCGGCGATTGCTGCGCTGTGTGCGGCCACGCACACAGTGCGCCTGCGCAAGCTTCCCTTAATCTGGTATTGTTGAGTGGCATCTGTACGGCATGCCGTCACAGGGCCACGCCGGTTTCCGGCCGGCGCGCATGACAGGAATGGGAGGCCAGCCATGGTCTTGCGCTTGTGTGCATTCGTACTCTTCCATGCCGCCCTGGCGGCCATGGCCAGCGCCGCCGAGCGCCAGGCCGATGCCGCCGAATCATCCGCCATGCCCGGCGCACCGGCGTATTCGTCCCCTTATGCGCCCCCGAACGCCAACGTCATCGCCCTTGGCGGCGGCAGCACCGCCGCGGCGGCCGGCACGGTGGCGGTCCAACTGACGCGCCAGGCCCCGGCGCGCGGCGCGCTGCTGGCCGGGCCCACGCTGGTGCAGATCGACATCGTCATCGACACCGTCGACAAGCTCGAGCCGTCGCTGTTGCGCACCGTGCTGAAGCGGCGCGACGGCTTGCTGGCCATTACCGGCGAACCGCGCTGCACCATCACCGTCCACAGCCTGCGTTACCAGACCGTGGGCGGGCAGGGCGAACCCACCGACGCGGGCGCCGTCATCATGGCCCCCTCCGGCAAGGATCCCGCCTGCAACGGTCCGCGTCCCGTCATGCTGTATGCGCACGGCACGGTGCTGGACCGCAGCTTCAGCATGGCGCGCCTGAATGGCGAAGCGCGGCTGGTGGCGGCCATGTTCGTGGCGCAGGGATACATCGTGGTGGCGCCAGATTACGCCGGCTATGGCGCTTCGTCGCTGCCATACCACCCGTATCTGAATGCGGAGCAGCAGGCGGCCGACATGGTCGACGCGCTGCGCGCCGCGCGCACCGCGTACGGCGTGCTGGGCCTGCAGCCGTCGCAGCGCCTGTTCCTGACCGGGTATTCGCAGGGCGGTTTCGTGGCGCTGGCCACCCAGCGCGCGATCGAGCAATACCATGGCGGCGAATTCCGGGTGACGGCGGCGGCCGGCCTGTCCGGCCCGTATGCGCTGACGCAGATGGCCGACGACATTTTCAGCGGCCGTCCCAGCACGGGTGTCACGTCGTACCTGCCGCTGCTGACCACGTCGGGCCAGCGCGCCGGCGCGGCGCTGTATGCGGCGCCGGAAGATTTGTATGAAAGCCATTATGCCGAAGGCATCGAATCGCTGTTGCCGACCAGGGTCAAGCTCGATGACCTGGTCAGCAAGGGCAAGCTGCCCAAGGGCGCCCTGTTTGCCCGCGATTCGCAGCCGCAGGCAGCCGACGCATCGGCCTTCTTTGCCGATCGCAACCTGGTGCGCACCAGTTACCGCGACGCTTACCTGGCCGACATGGCGGCGCACCCTTGCCGAGGCGGCAATGCCGAGCCGCTGGCGTGCACGCCGCAACACGGCTTGCGCAAATGGATGGTGAAAAATGACTTGCGCAGCTACGTGCCGCAAGCGCCGCTGATGCTGTGCGGCGGCGCGCGCGATCCCGTGGTGCCGTTTTCCAACGCGGAAAGCACCCATGCGTATTTCACCGCCCACGGCGCGGCCAGCGTGCTGGTCGACCTGGAAACCACGGCGCCGCAAGACCCGTACCTGGCGGAAAAGCAGGGATTCGCGCGCGAGCGGCAAGCCATGGCGCAGGAAGCTGCCAAAAAAGGTAATGATCCTGACAAGGCAGTGTCTGACCGTTACCACAGCAAGCTGGCCGCAAGCTTTTGCCTGATGGCTGCGCGCAACTTTTTCAATTCCGCAAGTCCCTGATCTGCTATTCTGACCCGATCGTTTGATCGGGAGCAGGGCATGCGCCACACATTTACGTTGCTCGCCGCATTGGCGCTGACCGCTTGTGGCGGCGGCAGCAGCGGCAGCGGCAATACCAATACCAGCAGTGGCGGCATCGTCGTGTTACCGGAGCCGCCGGCGCCCCAGCGCGGCACGGTCGTGGGCAGCCCGGCCGCCGTGCCGATCATGGTGGGCAACGTGGCCGTCAATACGCTGGAACCCCAGCAATTCAAGCAATTGCTGGAAAGCGCGCAATACGGCGCTTCGGGCATCACCAGTACCCCGGTGTGCGCGGTCTCGGTGCAGACCGTGCGCTACCATACCATCGGCTCGGCCCAGGAAGCGACCGAAGCGTCGGCCGCCGTCTACCTGCCATCCGGTAGCGATCCGGCCTGCGCAGGGCCGCGTCCCGTGGTGCTGTATGCGCACGGCACCTCGCCGCTGAAATCGTTCGACATGGCCAACCTGTCGGGTACGGAAGCGCGCCTGGTCGCGGGCATCTTCGCGGCCCAGGGCTATATCGTGGTGGCGCCGAATTACGCCGGCTATGCCGGCTCCTCGCTGCCGTACCACGGCTACCTCGATGCGGACCAGCAGGCCGCCGACATGATCGATGCACTGCGCGCATCGCGCAAGGCATTCGTGCAAGTGCTGGGCGCCACCAAGCTGTATGTGACCGGTTATTCGCAGGGCGGCCATGTGGCGGTGGCCACGCAGCGCGCCATGCAATTGCGCTATCCGACCGAATTTTCCGTGGCGGGCGTGGCGGGGCTGTCCGGCCCGTATTCGTTGTTGAAATTCGGCGACGCCATGTTTGGCGGCGCCCCCACGCTCGGTGCGACGGCTTTCCTGCCGATGCTGGTCACGGCTGGCCAGCGCGCGGGGGCGGGGGTGTACGCCACGCCGGCCGACATGTATGAAAGCCGTTATGCCGCTGGCATCGAAACCCTGTTGCCGGGCACGCAATCGCTGGGTGAACTGGCCGCGGCCGGTCGCCTGCCGGAAAAAGCCCTGTTTGCCGCCAACTCGGGTGCGCAAACCGCAGG
>CBIHOX010000178.1:0-11674 GCA_966211685.1 uncultured Pseudoduganella sp. | reverse complement strand
TACCCCCGTACTTATAGACTGAAATCAATTCGTGGAACCGGCGCAACATATATGGACCGGCGCTTCGGCTTATTCTACAGCGCGTATAGCGGTCGCGCAGCCTATTTCCCCTACAGATCAGGGCGGGAACCTTAAGGCTGGATTAAAGTTGGCAGGCAGTCAGCACGTACCGGCTGCACCTGGCGGCACTTGGCGGCTATTGGCGGCAATTGGTGGCTTTGAAGCGCCTTGGCGGTTTAGGGGCGGATACAGGCGGATACCGGCCGATACAGACGGCTATGCCCGCCAATACGGCAGCGCGGCCCAGGCCGCCGCACCGATCAACAGGTAAGGCCAGGAGCGCAGGGAAATCTTCCAGTCGGCCGCAGATGGCCAGCAGGCAAGAAATTGCGGCGCCACGGCAAACGCCAGCAACAGGTCGATGCTTTCGAATTGCCAGCCGGGCCGCGTACGCCACAGCGCCACCAGCAAGGGCACGCCCGCCACCAGGAACGGCGCCAGCGCGGCTGGCGCCGCGTTGTACCAGCGTACCCGCGTCAGGCTGACGGAGCCCAGTTGCCAGCCGCCCGCCATACGCCTTGGCACGATGGAAATCGCGGCGGGCCGCGCACAGGTCACCAGGCCGACAAAGAAATGCGCCAGTTCATGGCACACGGTGCCGGCCAACCGGAACAGCAGGAAAAACGGGTGCCACTCGGCCAGGCGCCGGATCACCAGCGCCAGCATGATGGACGGCGCCAGGTATTGCAGCATGTCGAACAGCGCGCCGCGGTACTGGCAGATCCAGGCGGGAGCGATGGCGGCGCAATCGGGCATGGTGCAACGGCTTATTCGGAATAAAAGCAGCGCCCGCATGCCTGGCGGTAGCGCTCGTTGCCGCCAATGCTGATCTGTTCGCCTTCGCGAATGCGTTTGCCATGGTCGTCGACCCGGATATTCATGGTGGCTTTCTTGCCGCACGTACAGATATTCTTGATTTCCTCGATATCGTCGGCCAGCGCCAGCAGGTAGGCCGAACCCGGGAAAGGTTCTCCGCGGAAATCCGTGCGCAAGCCATAGGTGATCACGGGAATACCGCGCACCTGCGCCAGCTTGTGCAATTGCTGCACCTGGGCGGTCGACAGGAATTGCGCCTCATCAACCAGGACGCACGCGACTTTCTGGTCCACCACGTGCAGGAAATCCGTGCCGGCGTCGAACACTTCGGTAGCCCGTTGCGGTCCCAGGCGCGACGTCACGTGGCCGACACCATAGCGGTCGTCGATGGCCGCCGTGAACAGGCGTACGGCCTGGCCTTGTTCTTCGTAGTTGTGAGCGACCTGCAACATTGCAGTCGATTTGCCGGCGTTCATCGCCGAATAACGGAAATAGAGCTTAGCCACCTTGATACCAATCATGCTGCGTGAATGACGCGGATTATACGGCGCAGGTGTTGAAAAAGGTGCATACTTTTCCCGCTCAGTGCATAAAATGCATATACAAGTTGACTAAAATTCGTTCCTGAAATGAATTGTGCGGCTGACAATCCGCCTTTTTCACGGGGCGCCCCGCCGGCACAAGCGGCGGCGCGCACCCACCTGCCAAGGAGAACGTTATGAACACTCCCAAGGAGGCTGCCCTGTTCAGCCTGATCGGCGATACCCCGCTGGTCGAAGTCACCCGGCTGGACACCGGTCCGTGCCGCCTGTTCCTGAAACTCGAATCGCAGAACCCGGGCGGCTCCATCAAGGACCGCATCGGCCGCGCCATGATCGAAGCGGCCGAGCGCGACGGCAGCCTGCCGCCGGGCGGCACCATCATCGAAGCCACGGCCGGCAATACCGGCCTGGGCCTGGCGCTGGTGGGCCGCATCAAGGGCTACCGCGTGGTGCTGGTGGTGCCCGATAAAATGTCCACCGAAAAAATCCTGCACCTGAAGGCGCTGGGCGCCGAAGTGCACATGACGCGCTCGGACGTCGGCAAGGGCCATCCCGAGTATTACCAGGACGTGGCGGCGCGCCTGGCCAGGGAAATCCCCGGTGCGTTTTACGCGGACCAGTTCAACAATCCCGCCAATCCGGCCGCCCACGAAACCACCACGGCCCCGGAAATCTGGGAACAGATGCGGCACGACGTCGACGCCATCGTGGTCGGCGTGGGCTCGTCCGGCACCCTGACCGGCCTGTCGCGCTATTTCCGCAAGGTGCAGCCGGAACTGGAATTCGTGCTGGCCGATCCGAAAGGCTCGATCCTGGCCGAATACATCGATACCGGCAGGGTCAACGCCACCAGCGGTTCCTGGGCGGTGGAAGGCATCGGCGAAGACTTCATTCCGTCGATTGCCGACATGAAATCGGTGCACACGGCCTATACGATCACCGACCAGGAAAGCTTTGAAAGCGCGCGCGCCCTGTTGCAGGCCGAAGGCATCCTCGGCGGCTCCTCGACCGGCACCCTGCTGGCGGCCGCGCTGAAATACTGCCGCGCCCAGACCGAGGCCAAGCGCGTGGTGACGTTCGTGGTCGATACCGGCACGCGCTACCTGTCGAAGATGTACAACCACAACTGGCTGGTCGACCAGGGGCTGGTGCAGCGCCAGAAAACCGGCGATTTGCGCGATTTGATCGGCCGCCGCTACGACGAAGGCGACGTGGTCAGCGTCTCGCCCACCGACACGCTGCTGGTGGCGTTCAACCGCATGCGCACCAGCGACCTGGCGCAATTGCCGGTCCTGGACAACGGCAAGCTGGTCGGCATCATCGATGAATCGGACTTGCTGATGAAGGTCGACAACCACGCCGAACAGTTCTCCAGCCAGGTTGGGGCCACCATGACCTCTCGCCTGGAAACGCTGGCGCCGTCGGCCAGCATCCAGGCGCTGCGCAGCACGCTGGACCGGGGCCTGACCGCCGTGGTGGCCGACGGTCCCGTGTTCTACGGCTTGATCACCCGCTTTGATTTGCTGAACCACTTGAGGAAGAGCCTCTGATGACGAAAAAGAAAGCTGCGCTGGCCACGCGCGTGATCCACGGCGGCCAGTCGCCCGACCCGTCCACCGGCGCCATCATGCCGCCGATTTACGCCACCTCCACCTTCGTGCAGGAAAGCCCGGGCGTCCACAAAGGCCTGGACTATGGCCGTTCGCACAATCCCACGCGCTGGGCGTTCGAGCGCTGCATTGCCGACCTGGAAGGCGGCGCGCAAGGCTTCGCGTTCGCTTCCGGGCTGGCCGCGATCGCCACCGTGCTGGAGCTGGCCGACGCGAACGCCCACATCATTGCCGGCGACGACATGTATGGCGGCAGCTACCGCCTGTTCGAACGGGTCCGCAAGCGCAGCGCGGGCCACACTTTCAGCTATGTGGATTTGACCCACCCGGAAAACCTGCTGGCCGCGCTGCGCCCGGAAACCCGCATGGTATGGGTGGAAACGCCGACCAACCCAATGCTCAAGCTCGCGGACCTGTCCGCCATCGCCGCCATCTGCCGCGAGCGCGGCGTCATTGCCGTGGCGGACAATACGTTTGCCAGTCCGCTGGTGCAGCGCCCGCTCGAACACGGTTTCGACATCGTGGTGCACTCGGCCACCAAATATCTCAATGGCCATTCGGACGTGATTGCCGGCGTGGCCGTGGTGGGCAACGAGCCGCACCAGCAGGCCTGGCGCGAACAGCTGGGCTTCCTGCAAAACGCGGTGGGCGCCATCCTCGGCCCGTTCGACAGTTTCCTCGCGCTGCGCGGCGTGAAGACCTTGGCCGTGCGCAGCGCGCGCCACAGCGCCAGCGCGCTGGAGCTGGCGCAGTGGCTGGAACGCCAGCCGAAGGTCGCCAGGGTGTATTACCCCGGCCTGGAAAGCCACCCGCAACATGCGCTGGCCCGGCGCCAGATGGAAGGCTTCGGCGGCATCATCTCGATCACCCTGGACACCGACCTGGCCGGCGCGCGCCGTTTCCTCGAACGCTGCGAAGTCTTCGCGCTGGCGGAGAGCCTGGGCGGCGTGGAAAGCCTGATCGAACACCCGGCCCTGATGACGCACGCCACCATTCCGCCTGAACAGCGCGCCGCGCTGGGCATTGGCGACGGCTTGATCCGGTTGTCGGTCGGCATCGAGGACGTGGAGGATTTACGGGCAGACTTGCAGGCGGCGCTGGATGCAATTTGAAAGCCGGGACGGGCCCTAAATACGGGCTCGTGCAATCGTACGCACGTTAATTATTTTGCAATTTACACTCCTTATCCCTACTTATACGGAGTTTAAATTGATTAACAGAATTTTATTCAAAGCAATTCGTTTTTCCACACTCGCCACGCTTGCCGCCGGCGCCGCGTCGGCGCATGCGGGTGCGATCGACTACACGGTGTCAGGGCCATTGACCGATTACTTCACGCTGCGGGGAGGCAATCCCACCAGCAGCCCGGTCACAGAAACCTCGTCGCCACGCTATTTCGACGACCTGTACCTATATGACGGGACGGGCGGCACCAAGCAAATCGCCGACTTCAATGGCAAAAAATACTTCAAGCTCACCGCCGCCAGCGACGGTACGCTGGAAAACCCGCGCTCGGAAATCAAGACGCGCTGGGAATTGACGAAGAAAAACCAGCGCTGGTATGCGGCCAGCGTGTATATCCCGGAAGGCGACGCCAACTTCCATACGATACCCCAGGAATTCGTCAGCCTGATCCAGGTGCATACGCTGGCAGCCACCACCAACAACCCATTGCCACCGCCGGTCTCGTTTGGCGTCCGGGGCGACCAGGTCCAACTCATGCTGCGCGGCTTCCACGGCGATTACACCGCCAACGTTGCCGAAACCGACATCAAGCTGGAAACGTTGGTGCAGGAAGACCTGGTCAGAAATAAATGGTATTGCCTTATCGTCAGCGCGGACTGGACCAATAAACCCGGCGATGGCGCGATGGCGATCTGGCTGAACAAAAAACTGATCTACCGTGGCGCCAATACCTACAACAGCTATTACAACGCCGGCAATTACATGAAAGCCGGCGTGTACGTGCCGGGCACCCCAGGCAAAGGCAACTGGACCGTCTATTCCGACGTGCTCTACCTGGCCACCAGCCCGGCCGGCTATACGGAACAAATGACGCTGGACGAAATCAAGGCGAAGATGCCTTGCGCGTAAGCTAGCGAGGGCAAGCGGACGCCCACCGGGCCGCCCGCTTCCAGGCTGCCGACGGCGTCGCCAACGGCAGCCCGCTTACCGCCCCGGCGGTCCCTCCCCCTGCCCCGGCACCCCGAACACCCGCCGCACGAACGCTTCCAGCGCAAGGAACACGCCTTCCACGCCGAAGCCGGCAATGAACGACAACGCCGAGCCGCTCAGGGTCCAGCTGGTGGCCAGCGCGGCGTCCGCGCCGGGCGCGGCGCCGGACGGGTTGACGAACAGGCCGATACAGGCGCCAATGGTCGCGCCCAGCGCCAGCTGGCCCAGCGCCAGCGTGTAATCGCGCGGCATCAACAGGCTTTCGCGCAGCTTGGCCCACAGGTTGCGCACGGCGGCGGCGCCCGCGCCCAGGATGCCGTAGCACAGCGGTAGCACGGCGCAGCCGATCACGTGGGTCAATACGCGGGCCGGCTCCTCGTCGCCGCCGTAGCGGTCGGCCAAACCGGAGGCGCGGACGGCGGCGGCGACGGGGCCTGCCAAGCCCAAGCCGGGGCTTGAACCAGGGCCGGGGTTTGAGGCGGAGCCGGGGCGTGAACCTGTGCCAGGACTTGAGGCGGAGCCGGGGCCTGTGCCTGCGCTGGAGCCGGGACCTCGGCCCGAACCGGCACCCGGGCCGACCCCGGCGCCGGCGGCCGGCGCGACAGGCTCCAGGCCATACAACTTGGCCCATGGCCGCAGCCACACCTGCAGATTGCGCTGCGTGACGAGTCGCTCATTGTCCAGCCGTTCCTTTTCCGTGCACAGCTGCTGCTCTTCCACCGTGCGGTAGGGCCGCGGCAGGCTTTCGCGCAGCGGATCGCAAAAGCGCAGCGGCGCGGCGTCGTTGCCGCCGCCATTGGCGTGACTGGTGCGGCGCGCCAGTTCATCGGCCGCTTCCGCTGCGGAAATTTTGCGCGCCAGCTCGGCCTGCTGCGTGCGCAGCGTATCGAGGTGCGTCAGCACCACGTTGCCCGCCGTAATATCCCACGACAGCACGCAGGTCAGCACCATCCACAGGACCAGGAACAGCACGATGCGCCAGATGCCCCGGTTGAAATGCCCGGCGGGGCCGATCAGCCCGGGAAACGCGGTGCGGGCCAGCGACATGCGCGTCGGCGGCCGCGTGAAGCCGCAGCCGGGCGCGATCAGGTCGGGCTGCCCGGTGCTGGAGGTAAATGGCGGGACCAAGTTCCGCGGCGCGGCCGGCGCGTCCTGCACATCCGGCAGCGGGGCCGGGTCTGCGGCCGCACCGCGTCCGCGCCACGCCGCCGCGCACAGTTCCTTCAACCGCGGATTGCCCGGCCACCAGCGCCGCCACCAGCGGCGCGGCCGCCGGCGCGGGTCTTCCTCGCCCACCACCAGCAAGGTAAATGCAATGGTGGCGCCGCTTGCCGGCCGGGCCAGCGCGTTCAGGCGGTCCTTGGCGCGGAGCAGCGTGGCGGCCTGTTGCGCCGCATCGGGCTGCTGGCCGGCCGGCGGCCAGCCGATGGCGCAGATGGCGCCGATCAGCGCATCGGCGTCCGCATCGAGCGGCTTGTCCCAGCGGCCGGAAATATGGTCGAGCAGCAAATACACTTCCGCCAGCTCGCGCACGAAAATGAAATCACGGATATCGAGCGGCTGCGCGCGGCCGCGTTGGTCGTCCAGGGGCGCCATGGCGTTGTCCTCCTGTCCACAGCATGGTCCCGCACCGATACGCAGGTTTGCGCCCGCTCAAGCGGGCGCACGGCTATTGGCCGGGGTGGTAGCGCCGTTCGACGTGGCGCTCGATGTCTTCGCGGTAAAACAGCACGTCCTTGAATTCGCCGCGCGCATACATCCCGGCCTGGTCGTTGAAGTGCGGCGACGCCGGGTCGCCGCTCTGCCCGCCGGCCAGGATGCTTTTCGCGCGCACGCGCTTGCCGAACTCCACGGCCGCCACGAAGCTGTTGCCGCGCTCCCCATACAGGCGTTTCGTGGTGCGCGCCGACGTCATGCCATAAGCCGCCAGCGCACCCCAGTTGCCGGACACATACGGCACGGGAATGCTGGGCTTGCTGTCGTCGAACGGTTGCACGACATCGCCAGTCAGGCGCTGGTAGCGGTTGATCTCGCCCCATGGCGTCTGCCAGGTGCCGAAATCGGCTTCCAGGGTGGCGCTGGCGCGCGCCACGGCAAACAGCAATTCCTGCGGCGCCAGCCGGGTCCCGATAAAGTCCAGCAGCGGCATGTCCAGCGCCTTGGCGGCAGGTTCGAACATTTTCTTCAAGTCTTCCAGCCAGAACACGCCCAGCGACGTCGGCACCGAATTGAGCGCATAGCGCATGTCCCAGCGCCGCAGCACGTGCACTTGCGGCGCAATGCCGGATTTCAGCGCGTCGCCGTCGGGCAGCGCTTCCCACGCCGCGACCAGCTTCGGCAACAGCGGCTCGAACGCCGGCAACTGGTTGTCGTAGGCCGCCGCGATCAGGGATTCCAGCGTAAAGTCATTCTTGTTTTCCAGCACCCGCACTGCGTGGATGCCGCGCGCATTTTCCGGGTGCACCGACATGTAGGCCGGGTAGTCTCCGGCCTTCGGGCTGGCCGGCCCGGCAGCGGAAAACGGCCAGTTGTTGGTGTTCTGGATCCACCCGCTTTTCGGGTTGAACAGCTGGATCGTGTCGGCCACCGCGTGCAAGCCCTTCCAGGCCGTGGCCGGGTCGCTGCCGTCGACTGGCTTGCGGTAATTGAAGCGCGTATCGCGTACCGGGATGAAATTGCCGTGGAAATAAGCGATATTGCCGTCCGCGTCCGCATACACGGTATTGTTCGACGAATTCGCGCGCAATTCCATCACCTTGCGGAATTGCGCATAATTGCGCGCCTTGGTGCGCAGGTACGATTGCTGCAACGCCTTCAGCGGTTCATTCATCAGGCTCACACTCACCCACTTGCCCCCGGCTTCGCGCACCACCGGGCCGTGCACCGTGTAATACGCGGTCACGGTTTTTTCCGCCATGCCGGACGCGGTGCGGTACGGCAGCCGCAGCGGCACTGCCCGCACCGGCCGCTGCTCGTTGCCGTAGCGGTAAGTGAACTTGCCGTTGGCGCCGCTGACCGTTTCCAGGAATTCATCGATCACGTCGCCGCCGCCGGAAGTGTGCATCCAGCCCAGCCGGTCGTTGAACCCCTGGTAGACGAAGAACTGGCCCCATGTGGCCGCGCCGTACGCATTCAAGCCCTGTTCGCTGACCGCATGCACTTCGGGCCGGAAATAAAACGACGTGTGCGGGTTGATCATCAACAACGCGTGGCCGGACTTGCTGTTCGATGGCGCGATGGCAAAGCCGTTGGAGCCGGCCGGCTCGCGCTCACGCTCCGCACGCGCCAAGGGCGCGGCGGCTTCGCGCGGCGCCGGGGCCGCCGAGTAAAACCGTTCCAGCGCCTTCAGGTCGATGGTTTCGATGTCGCCGCCGATCGAGCCTTCCGTGAAGCTCAGCGCCATCCACGGTTCGAAACGCGTGATCAGTTGCGGCGTCACGTCCGGATGCATCAGCAGGTAATAGTTCAGCCCATCCGCAAAGGCTTGCATCAATTGCTTCAGCCATGCCGGGCTGGCCGCGTATTGCGCCTTCAGGTTGTCCGGATCGATGAACAGTTTCATGCGCAGGTCGCGATACAGCTCGCTTTCGCCGCGCACTTCGGCCAGCCGCCCCATGGCGTTGATGTAATTGAGTTCGACCCGGCGGAAGTCGTCCTCGGCCTGCGCATACAGCAGCCCGAACACGGTGTCGGCGTCGGTCTTGCCATACACGTGCGGGATGCCCCAGCGGTCGCGCACGATGGTGACGCGCCGCGCCAGCGCGTGCAGGCGCGCGGCTTCGGCATTGACGGCGCTGGACGCTCTCGCCGTCAATGCCGCCTTGGCATCCTTGCCAACGATAGCCTCTCCGGCCGCGTTTTGAACATGGGCAGCATGGGCCATGCCGGCCGCGCCCGACTCACTGGCGGCGCTGGCCGAATTTGCGGCAATGGCCGTGGCGCGCGCAGGTGCCGCGGCAGCGCCCTGCCCGGCCGCCTGGCCGCCCGCCGTGGCGCAAGGCGATTGCGCCACGGCCAGCGCCAGCAACAGCGCGTGGCCGTATGGGCGGAATATAGGCCGCTGGACCATCCGCTGGGAGACCGAAGCCGGCTGTTTCTGCATGGGGCAACTCCAGTTAACTACATGGCTGGGACGGTGCACGGCGGCCGGCCCTGGTTGTTACATGGTTACGATGCGTCGACCAGCGCCGCGATCCGTTCGCGCAATTCCGCGTTTTCCGCGCGCAGTTGCGCATTGCGCTCGGTCAGGCGCGCCACTTCGGCGCGCAGCAATTCCACTTCGGATTGCGATGCGGCCGGCGCGGCCAGCGCTTCCGGGCTGTCTTCCTTGGGCTGTTTGGCCGGCCGGTTGGCGGCGCGCTGTTCGCGCACTTCCTTGGCGGCCTGCTGCAACTGTTTCTTGCCGCCGGCTACCGCCAGCACCTGTTCTTCCTGCGGCAGCGACGCCACTGTGGCGGCCGCGTTGATGGAAATGGTGCCGGCGCGGACCGCTTCCACCAGTTCCGGCGTGGCCTGCTTCTGGATTTTCTCGATCTGGCTGATGGTGTTGGTCGACAGCCGCGCCGCGCGCGCCACGTCTTCACGCGAGGTGCGCACCTTGGCCGGGCTGGGCGCCGCTTCCTCGGCGGCCGGTTCCGGCGGCGCGATCCTGGCGTCTTCGTCCGCGTTTTGCTGCGCGGTTTCCGCGGCGCGCGATTCCAGGATATCCTTGCGGCGCAGCGCCAGCACGCCGCGCTGGAAGTCCGTCACGCTGCGGCGGCCCAGGTGGTTGTCGATCATCCACAGCATCACGTCTTCCATGCTGCGGAACGTGGTGTTCTGGATCACCTTGAATGGGATGCCATGCTGCTGGCAGATGGCGTAGCGGTTGTGGCCGTCGACCAGCACGTCGTTCCACAGCACCAGCGCATCGCGGCAGCCTTCGGCCAGGATGCTGCGCTCCAGCGCCGAATATTCCGCTTCCGTCAGCGGGTCGATGTAGGCGCGCAGGGTATCGTTGATTTGGATTTGCATAATTGTCAGCTCGGGTCCTACGAAGTTCGACCGGCATGATACGCCATTTGGCTGCCGGTGTTATGCTTCGCCAAAAATTCATCGCTGACCTGGTATGGAAAAATTATTAACAGAATTGGCCCGGCTTTACCTGCCGGGCGCACCCGCCGCCGACGCGCTGCAGGCCCACCTGGAGGGCGACGCGCCGCTTGCGCTGGCCACGGCCGACGGCCGCGTGCGCGCCGCCATGCTGGCCTTCCCCGTCGTGCGCGGCCAGGAGGAAGGCCACCACTGGAGCCGCCTGTGCGAGGTGGCCAACTCGCTGCAGACCCGCCACGGCTTGCCGGCGCCGGCGGTCAGCGTCTCGGGCGCCAACGGCTATGGCTTGTGGTTGTCGCTGGAACAATTGACGCCAGTGGCGCAGGTCGAGGAGTTGCTGGCCCTGCTGCGGGCGGACTTGATGGCCGATCTGGCGGCAGGCATGGAGGCGGCCCACGCGGCGTCCGCAGCGCCACTGCCGCCCTGCCTGCACCCGTCCACCGGGTGCTGGAGCGCGTTCATCCATCCCGGCATGGGGGCCTCGTTTGCCGACGGCTCGGGACTGGAGATTGCGCCGCCGCTGGCTGGCCAGGCGGCGCTGCTGGAGGGATTGGAGCGCATCGCGCCGGCGCAATTTGACGCGGTGCTGGCGCGGCTGCGCGGCGCGCAGACGGCCGCGGCGCCGGCGCCATTGCCGCCGGTTGCCACGGCCCCCGCCAACGAACCGGCGCCGCCGGCGGCCAGCGAAGGCTTGCTGTTAAAGGATGCGACCCTGGAAGATATCGTGCGCCACCTGCACGCGCGGAATATCGAGCCGACGTTTCGCTTCCTCAAATAAGCAAGCCTTGTCGCAGCGGGTTGAGAGGCGCAGCCGTCATCCGCCATGCCGTGGCTAGCGGAATTCATGCAATGGCGGATTACGCTGCGCTAATCCGCCCTACGGGACGCTGCGTCGACAGATGGCGCCGCCCGCAGCTCACTGGCGCAATCAGTGGTTGTGGCGCGCCATGTTTTCCGCCACGCCGCGGTACGGCACCGCCAGTTCCATGCACGCGCCGCTGGCCAGCTGGCCGACGGTGGCGCGGTACAGTTCCTGCCACGGGGTCTGGCTCGGCGGCACCGGCGGCACGCCGGCTTTCCTGCGTTCGGCCAGTTCCTCGTCGGACACCAGCACGTTGCAGCTGCCCGCGTTCAAGTCCACCCGCACGATGTCGCCGGTGCGCAGCCACGCCAGCCCGCCGCCCACCGCGCTTTCCGGCGACGCGTTCAGGATCGACGGACTGTCCGAGGTGCCGGACTGGCGGCCGTCGCCCAGGGTCGGCAAGTTCATCACGCCGCGCCTGATCAGCGCATCGGGCGGCTGCATGTTGACCACTTCGGCCGAACCGGGCCAGCCCACCGGCCCGGCGCCGCGGATCACCAGCATCGAGTTTTCATCGA
>CBIHOX010000177.1:0-11775 GCA_966211685.1 uncultured Pseudoduganella sp. | reverse complement strand
ATATTTGCTACGCCACCACCAACCGCCAGGAAGCCGTGAAATTCATGGCGCCGCAAGTGGAAGTGGTGATCGTGGTGGGCAGTCCGAACAGTTCCAATTCCAACCGCTTGCGCGAAGTGGCGGAGAAAAAGGGCACGCCGGCCTACATGGTCGACAACGCCACGCAGATCGATCCTTCCTGGCTGGAGGGCCGCCAGCGCGTCGGCGTGACGGCGGGCGCGTCGGCCCCGGAAGTGCTGGTGCAGGCCGTGATCGACCGCCTCAAGGAATTGGGCGTGAAGAGCGTGCGCGCGCTCGACGGCGTGCAGGAAGCCGTGACGTTCCCGCTGCCCAAGGGGCTCGATGGTGGTAAAAGCGCAACACTCTGATGCATAAACAGCGCGGCCGTCGGCCGCGCCTGTGCCGATTTCCGCAGCAATTCCAGGGGATTGGACCAGCCTTGCGCTGGTTTTCTGATTTTTGAGCCGAAATTTGCGCGAATTGCTTCTGGACTTAAATTAAATTCTGTGGACTTAATTTTTTTCCGATATTAGTTTTTGTTAAACATCGCTATCATTGCGGACGCTTGGCAACATGCATACGCAGTAGATGGGCGCGCAGCGTCTGATCAACGGCGGCACTGCGGGGTACAACCCCCGGGTGCCGTTTTTGTTATGCGCCAGCGCTCACGCAGTACAACGGTGGCTCATATAACGCGAACGAAGAGGCAATCCGATGGATACATTTATCCAACAAATTATTAACGGCCTGGTGCTGGGCAGC
The DNA here is from genome assembly GCA_966211685.1 of uncultured Pseudoduganella sp. Lineage (GTDB taxonomy): Bacteria > Pseudomonadota > Gammaproteobacteria > Burkholderiales > Burkholderiaceae_D > Rugamonas. The sequence continues at coordinate 11,013 of CBIHOX010000177.1, read as the reverse complement.
ATGTATGCGCTGGTGGCGCTCGGCTACACCATGGTCTATGGCGTGCTGAACCTGATTAACTTCGCCCATGGCGACGTCCTGATGATCGGCGCGATGGCCGGCCTGACCATCCTGAACCTGTTGAACCACGTGGCGCCGGACTTGCCGGGCTTCGTGAAACTGGCCATTGCCATCCTGGGCGCGATCCCGGTCTGCATGATCGTCAACGTGCTGGTGGAACGGGTCGCGTACCGCCGCCTGCGCAATGCGCCGCGCCTGGCGCCGCTGATCACCGCCATCGGCGTGTCGATCCTGCTGCAGACCTTTGCCATGATGATCTGGGGCCGCAATCCGCTGCCGTTCCCGCAAATGCTGTCGACCGATCCGCTGATGATCGGCGGCGCCGTGATTTCGCACACCCAGGTGCTGTTGCTGGTGCTGGCCGCGTGCGCCATGTTCGGCCTGGTGATGCTGGTGGAAAAAACCAAGATGGGCCGCGCCATGCGTGCCGTGGCGGAAAACCCGCGCGTGGCCGGCTTGATGGGCGTCGATTCGAACCGCGTGATCGTCGCCACCTTTGCCATCGGCGCCGGCCTGGCCGCCGTGGCCGGCGTGATGTGGGGCGCCAATTATGCGTCGATCCAGTTCGCGATGGGCTTCGTGCCGGGCCTGAAAGCCTTCTCGGCCGCCGTGCTGGGCGGGATCGGCAACATCTATGGCGCCATGATCGGCGGCATCGTGCTGGGCATTATCGAAAGCCTGGGCGCCGGCTACATCGGCGACCTGACGGGCGGCTTCCTGGGTTCGCACTACCAGGACATCTTTGCCTTCGTGGTGCTGATCCTGGTGTTGACGGTGCGTCCGTCCGGCATCATGGGCGAGCGCGTGGCGGACCGCGCGTAAGGAGGACACCATGGCACTGTTGAATTTCGACGTACAAAAAGACCCGAAAAAAGCCTACACCAGCATGGCCATCGTGCTGGCGCTGCTGATCGTATTCCCGTTCGCGGCCGCGCCATTCGGCAACTCGTGGGTACGCATCGTCGACCTGGCGCTGCTGTACATCATGCTGGCCCTGGGCCTGAACATCGTGGTCGGCTTTGCCGGCCTGCTGGACCTGGGCTACATCGCGTTTTACGCGGTGGGCGCCTACATGACGGGCATGCTGGCGTCGCCGCAATTCGCGACCCTGCTGGAATCGGTCATCAACAACTATGAACCGCTGGGCAACGCGCTGGTGGCGTTCTTTGGCGAGGATATCCGCACCAACGGGATCCACTTGTCCGTATGGGTGATCGTGCCGCTGGGCGCGGCGCTGGCCGCGCTGTTTGGCGCGCTGCTTGGCGCGCCGACCCTGAAACTGCGCGGCGACTACCTGGCCATCGTGACACTGGGCTTCGGTGAGATCATCCGCATCTTCATGAACAACCTCAATGAGCCGATCAACTTCACCAACGGTCCGCAGGGTATCAACCTGATCGACCCGATCCGGGTGTTCGGCGTGTCGCTGGCCGGCGAAGCCGGTTCGCGCGCCACGGTCTACATCGGCGGTTACGGCATGCCGTCGGTGAACGCGTATTACTTCCTGTTCCTGCTGCTGACGATCGCCGTGGTGTTCGTCACGGGCCGCCTGCAGCATTCGCGCCTGGGCCGCGCGTGGGTGGCGATCCGCGAAGATGAAATCGCCGCCAAAGCCATGGGCATCAATACCCGCAACGTGAAATTGCTGGCGTTCTCGATGGGCGCGTCGTTCGGCGGCATTGCCGGCGCGATGTTCGCGTCGTTCCAGGGTTTCGTGTCGCCGGAATCGTTCTCGCTGACCGAATCGATCGCCGTGCTGGCGATGGTGGTGCTGGGCGGCATCGGCCACATCCCTGGCGTGATCATGGGCGGCGCGCTGCTGGCCGCGCTGCCGGAAGTATTGCGCCATGTGGTGGAACCGCTGCAGCAGCAGCTGTTCGGCCACGTGATCATCGAAGCCGAAGTGCTGCGCCAGCTGCTGTACGGCCTGGCGATGGTGGTGATCATGCTGACCCGTCCGGCCGGCTTGTGGCCGTCACCCAAGCATGAAGACCGTCCGGATGGCGATTCGGACACCAAACAGCAATCGTCCGGCGTAATGCCTGCGTGAGGAAGCCAATGAGCGACAAAGTTATGTTGAATATCGCCGGCGTCAACAAGCGCTTCGGCGGCCTGCAGGCGCTGACCGACGTGGGCATCAAGATCATGCAGGGCCAGATCTATGGCCTGATCGGCCCGAACGGCGCCGGCAAGACCACGTTCTTCAACGTGATCACCGGCTTGTACCAGCCCGATACCGGCACCTTCGAGCTGGCCGGCAAACCGTATTCGCCGTCGGCGCCGCACGAAGTGGCCAAGGCCGGTATTGCCCGCACGTTCCAGAACATCCGCCTGTTCGGGGAAATGACGGCGCTGGAAAACGTCATGGTGGGCCGCCACGTGCGCTCGCACCAGGGCGTGTTCGGCGCGATCTTCCGCCACAAGGCGGCGCGCGAAGAGGAAGCATCGATCCGCCGGCGCGCGCAGGAATTGCTGGACTTCGTCGGCATCGGCGCATTCGCCAACCGTACCTCGAAATTCCTGTCGTATGGCGACCAGCGCCGCCTGGAAATCGCGCGCGCGCTGGCCACCGACCCGCAATTGCTGGCGCTCGATGAACCGGCGGCCGGCATGAACGCCACGGAAAAGCTGGCGCTGAAGGAATTGCTGGTGAAGATCAAGGCGCAAGGCAAGACCGTGCTGCTGATCGAGCACGACGTGAAGATGATGATGAGTTTGTGCGACCGCATCACGGTGCTGGAATACGGCAAGCGTATTGCCGAAGGCTTGCCGGCGGAAATACAAAGCAATCAGGCGGTGATCGACGCCTACCTGGGAGGATCGCACTGATGGGTGACAATGTATTAAAAGTTTCGGGCCTGAAGGTGGCGTATGGTGGCATCAAGGCTGTCAAGGGCATCGACCTGGAAGTCAACAAGGGTGAATTGGTGACCCTGATCGGCGCCAATGGCGCCGGCAAGACCACCACCCTGAAAGCCATTACCGGCACGCTGCCGGCCTGCAAGGTGGAAGGCACGGTGTCGTACCTGGGCCAGTCGCTGAAGGGCTCGCAATCGTTCCACCTGGTCGAGAAGAAACTGGCCATGGTGCCGGAAGGGCGCGGCGTGTTCACCCGCATGACCATCGTGGAAAACCTGCAGATGGGCGCCTATACGCGCGACGACAAGGCCGGCATCGAAGCCGATATCGCCAAGTGGTTCGACATCTTCCCGCGCCTGAAGGAGCGGGCCGGGCAGCTGGCCGGCACGCTGTCGGGCGGCGAGCAGCAAATGCTGGCGATGGCGCGCGCGCTGATGTGCCATCCGACCCTGCTGCTGCTCGATGAACCGTCGATGGGCCTGTCGCCGATCATGGTCGACAAGATCTTTGAAGTGATCCGCAACGTGTCGAAGGAAGGCATCACGATCCTGCTGGTGGAGCAGAACGCGAAACTCGCGCTGCAGGCTGCGCACCGCGGCTACGTGATGGAATCGGGCCTGGTGACGATGACGGGCAACGCGGCAGATATGCTGGACGACCCGCGCGTCAAAGCTGCTTATCTCGGCGAATAAAGCCGGCCCAATCTTTGGCGCCTGTCCCACTGGTACGCCCCGGGGCGGGTCAGGCGCCATTTCCTTAAAGCTTAGCTATCGCCACCACACCGCACGATAGTGCTTTTGGGGCCAGGCCCCGAAATTCCCGAAGTTCCTCGGGCGGCACGTCAATTCGGTGGGGAAAGCTTGCTGATTCCTCTATACTGGCGCTTCCCCCCCGATGGAGAGGCGCCGCTCATGCTCGTCAAATCCCTGCCTGAACTGGAGATGCTGGAACGGCTGATCGAGCAGGGCAGGCCATGGTTGACGGTGGAAACCGCCTGCACCGTGGCGGCCGACAGCCGGCAATTTCCTGTCCACGTGCTGACCCTCGGCAGCACCGATCCGCAAGCGCCGGCGCTCGGCATCTTTGGCGGCATCCACGGCCTGGAGCGCATCGGCACCCAGGTCATCCTGTCGTTCCTGCATTCGCTGGTGGCGCGCCTGCGCTGGGACGAGGTATTGCAGCGCCAACTGGCGGAAATCAAGCTGGTGCTGATGCCCCTGATTAACCCGGGCGGCATGGTCCTGGCCACGCGCGCCAATCCGCACGGCGTGGACTTGATGCGCAATTCGCCGGTGCAGGCCAGCGAGCGCGTGCCGCTGCTGCTGGGCGGGCAGCGCCTGTCGGCGCGGCTGCCGTGGTACCGGGGCCGCTTCGGCGCGCCAATGGAAGCGGAGAGCAGCGCCGTATGCGCGGTGGTCGAACGCGATTTGCTGCCGCGGCGTTTCAGCGTGACCCTGGATTGTCATTCCGGCTTCGGCTTGCGCGACCGCATCTGGTTTCCCCACGCACATACGCGCACGCCGATTGCCCATTTGCCGGAAATCGCCGCGCTGGAAGAATTATTCACGGCCAGCTATCCGCACCATCCCTACACGTTCGAGCCGCAAAGCCTGCAATACCGTACCCATGGCGACCTGTGGGATTACCTGTACCTGAAAGCCGCGCGCCGGCCGGAATCGCTGTTTTTGCCGCTGACCCTGGAAATGGGTTCGTGGCTGTGGGTGAAAAAGAATCCGCGCCAATTGTTTTCACGGCTTGGCGCGTTCAACCCCACCCTGGCGCATCGCCGCCAGCGCGTGCTGCGCAGCCACCTGGTGTGGCTGGAATTTTTGATGCGCGCCGTGGCGGCCCATGCGCGCTGGCTGCCGGACGGCCCATCCCGGCAATTGCAGCGCAAGCGGGCGCTGGCGCGGTGGTATGGATTGGGGGCCGTATGACGATGCCTGCCGAGGCGCACATGGCCCGCGCGCAGGATTGGTGTGGCAGGCGATACGGGCCGAAGCGGCGCTGCGCGTGGCTGGCCCGGGCGCGGAATGGGCGTAGTGGATGGCGCGCGCGGCCTGACGGCGCGCGGACAGCCCGGCGGCGCGGGCCGCAAGATGGCGGCGCATGGCTGGCCTTCAGACGCTGGCAAGGCGCGGCATGACGGCCCCGGTCTGGGTATTGCTGCGCGGGCTGGTGCGCGAGCGGCGGCACTGGGGCGCTTTTCCCGCGCAATTGCAGGCGGCCCTGCCCGGCAGCGCCATCCTGGCGCCGGATTTGCCCGGTAATGGCAGTCGCTGCCATGAAACCAGTCCTGCCACGGTCGATGGCATGGTGGCCGCGTTGCGCGCGCAGTTGCAGTCGAGTGGCGTACATAGGCCGGTCAACGTGCTGGCACTGTCGCTGGGCGCCATGGTGGCCACGCAATGGCGGGCGCGCTACCCTGGCGAGATCGGCCGCAGCATCCTGGTCAATACCAGCATGCGCCCGTTCAGCCCGTTTTATCAGAGGCTGCGCTGGCGCAATTACCCGGCCATCGTGCGCGCGCTGGCGGCCGGCACGCCGGCCAGCCGCGAAGCGCTGGTCTTGCGCCTGACCAGCGAACGCCACGGCGCGGACGACACCTTGTTGCGCCAGTGGACCGCCTGGCAGCGCGAATGCCCGGTGACACGCGCCAACGCGCTGCGCCAGTTGCTGGCGGCCAGCCGCTTTCGCGCCCCTGACGCCAGCGGCGGCGGCCCGGTATTGCTGTTGAACGGTGCGCGCGACCGGCTGGTCGACCCGCGCTGCTCTCGCCGCCTGGCGCAGGCCTGGAGCGTGGAATTGCGCACGCATCCGGACGCCGGCCATGACTTGCCGCTCGATGACGGCGCGTGGGTGGCGCGGCAGGTGGCGTCATGGGCTGGTTGAGTGGACTGGTTGAGTGGTATGCTCGGCAATTCTTGTCATTCCAGCAAAATACTTCAATCATCCATGCGACGATACCTGCTTGCCGGCTGCATGCTGCCGCTGCTGTCCGGCTGCGCCAGCTCCTCCCGGATGGAAGCCATGCCAGGCTCCCTGCACGACACCCTGCCAGCGTTGGCGGAACAACATCAAGTGTGCGCGGTGGCGGTTGCCGTCATCCGCCACCGCCAGCTTGCTGAGGTCGAGACCGCCACTGGCTGCCCATCGGCGCCGGCCGTGCATGCCGGCAGTGTGTTCCAGGCGGCGTCACTGAGCAAACCCGTCTTTGCCTATGCCGTGCTGCAATTGGCGGCGCAAGGCAAGCTGGCGCTGGATGCGCCGCTGGCCGGCTACCTGCCGCAAGGGTACCGCCACCAATACCGTCCATGGCAGGCGCAGCCGTCCGAACTGGTCACCGATCCGCGCCTGCAGGCCGTCACCGCGCGCATGGTGTTGAACCACACGTCGGGCTTGCCCAACTGGGCGTCCGGCCCCCTGTGGTTCGACTTCGATCCGGGCGCGAAATGGGGCTATTCGGGCGAAGGCTATGTGCTGTTGCAGCGTGTGGTGGAAACCGTGACGGGCCAGCCGCTCGACCGGTTCATGGAAGCGCAGGTGTTCGGGCCATTGGCCATGCAGGACAGCAGTTATGTGTGGAAGGAGGGCATGGCGCCACTGCCGGGAACCAAGGCCAACGGCGCGCCACGGGGCACCCTGCAGCTCACGGCGCCGGTGGCGGCCTATTCGCTGTACACCACGGCGCAAGACTATGGCAAGTTCCTTGCTGCCGTGCTCGGCGACCGCGCCATGCTGGCGCACATCACGGCGTCACCGGTGCCTGTCGATGCGGCGCTCGGTGTGGACTGGGGCCTGGGATGGGGCGTCGGACATGGCCGGGACGGCGATTATGTCTGGCAATGGGGGAATAATCCCGGCTATCGCGCATTCGTCATGGCGTCGGTGCGGACCGGTGATGGCGTAGTGATGCTGACCAACAGCGAGAATGGCTTGAAACTTGCGGAACCCGTGGTGGGCAAGGTATTGCCGGGTCAGCACAAGCTGTTCAAGTTTTCCAGCTTGCAGGAGGGCGCGTTGGGGCGGCTTTGCAGCCTCTTGCGCATCTGCTTCTAGGGACGGCACAAAAAAAGAGCCCCGGACTTGGCCGGGGCAGTGAAGGACATCCGCCTGAGAGGACACCACGGATGCCGAGGAGACCTGAATCAGCGGTCCGGCCGCCCGCGCCAGCGCAGGGGGCCGGAAACGTCATTCAATTACTTCTTCGGCGCAACCTTGGCGGCAGCAGCGGCGAACTGGTTCACAGCGGCGTTCAGGTTGGTTTCGATGGCTTCGGCAGCTTGCTTGGCGGTCTTGGTGAATTGCTCGTAACCGGCGCTGGCGTTGCCCAGGGTCGACTTCAGCAGGGCAATCGCGTTTTCCGTGCCGGCTGGGGCGTTCTTGCTGACTTCGTCCACCAGCGAGATGACCTTGCGGTTGGTTTCAGCGATCTGGGTTTCAGCGGCTTTGGAGAACTCAGCCTGGGTGCCCGAAGCAATTGCTGCCAGGTGACGGCCGTAAGCGATGGCTTTTTCAGCGGTCGGTTGTGCCTGCGCTGCGGTCAGCGAGAAGAATTCCTGCGGGTCTTTGGCAGCCAGCAGTTGCTTGGCGGCGATCGACGACTCTTCCAGCGAAGCTTTGGCGGCGCTCAGGTTCAGGTCCACCAATTTTTCCACGCCTTCGAAGGCCTTGTTGGTCAGCGACGAGAAGATCGCGAACTGGCTTTCAAAGTTAGCTTTGGTTGCATTGGAAAATTGTTCAGGAATAGCAAACATGTAAATCTCCAGTTTTGAGTGGATCAAGCGTTTATACCTGTAGTCAACAACTTACGTCTGGTGATTCAGGCCGGGAATTGAATTGTGCATCGCAACAAGACCGATTTTACGGACTTCATTTTTTAAGTCAAGCGATTTTTGTGCGTTGCACAAAGGTATCAACTCTCAGCAGTGGCGCCTCTCGGCGGCTTGTGGAGTGCAAGCTATTGCCGGGCCCTGACGGCATCAGGTATTGCCAAAATAGAACGGTCATGCTGCACTTGCGTTGGGGAAATTGCTATTTCGCCACACAGTGGCATGTTGCGCGCTTCCGCACCGATTTTTCCGCCGTGCTAGACTCGTGGCCCCCGGCGTTGCCATTCCTGCAGCAGCGCGGATTTGAAACTGCCAGTTACAATGTCCCGGCCTGCCTCGTTCCTGTCGCCCATTCCCATTTTTTTCGTGTTCCTGTGGAGTACAGGATTCATCGTCGCAAAATTCGGCTTGCCGTATGCGCCGCCGCTGATGTTCCTGCTGCTGCGCTTTACAGGCGTGCTGGCCCTGCTGCTGCCGGCCGTGCTGCTGCTCAAGGCGCCGTGGCCGGCCGGCAGGATCGGGCATGTCGCACTGGCCGGCGTCCTGCTGCAGGCCGGTTACCTGTCCGGGGTCTGGGTGGCCATCAAGCTTGGCATGCCGGCCGGCGTCACCGCGCTGATCGTCGGGATGCAGCCGATCCTCACGGCCGTGTCGGCGCCGCTGATCGGCGAATCGGTGCGGCCGCGCCAGTGGCTGGGACTGGCGTTTGGCTTGGCCGGGGTGGCGCTGGTGGTATATGCCAAGATCACCATGATCGGGCTGTCCGCCGCCGCCATTGCCCTGTGCGTGCTGGCGCTGCTGTCGATCACGGCCGGCACCATGTACCAGCGCCGCTATTGCCCGCAATTCGATTTACGCACCGGCACCATCATTCAGTTTGCCGCCTCGTTCGTAGTGGTCTGGCCGTTTGCCGTGTACTTTGAAGAATTCTCTGACATACAATGGACGCCGCGCTTTATCGGCGCGCTGGCCTGGGCCGTGCTGGCGCTGTCGATTGCCGCGATCTTCCTGTTGTTTGCCCTGATCCGCCGCAGCGACGCCACCAAGGTCACCAGCCTGCTGTACCTGACGCCGCCAACGACCGCCGTGATGGCCTGGCTGATGTTTGGCGAAGCGTTCAGCGCCCTGGGCGTGGCCGGCATGGCGCTGGCCGTGACCGGGGTGATCTTCGTCGTGAAACAAACCAGGTGAACCCATGATCCGCACACCCGAACAGCAAGCGGTGGATGCCGCCATCACATCCCGCCGCTCGATCCGCGCCTTCCTGCCCACGCCGGTGGCGCGTGACGACATTGAAGCCATCCTCGACGTGGCGGCGCGCGCGCCGTCCGGCACCAATACCCAGCCATGGAAAGTCTATGTGCTGACCGGTGAGAAAAAACGCGAACTGTCTTCGCGCATCCTGGCCGTGCATGCCGACCCTGAACAGGCCAGACTGCACACCGAGGAATACGCCTACTATCCGCGCCAGTGGCAGTCGCCGTACATCGACCGGCGCCGCAAGGTGGGATGGGATTTGTACAAGCTGCTGGGCCTGACCCGCGACAACAAGGATGGCATGTCGGCCCAGCACGGCCGCAACTACGCATTCTTCGATGCGCCGGTCGGCCTGATGTTTACCATCGACCGGATCATGGAGCAGGGGTCGTGGCTGGACTATGGAATGTTCCTGCAAAACATCATGGTGGCGGCGCGCGCGCGCGGCCTCGATACCTGTCCGCAGGCGGCGTTTACGCAATACCACACCATCATTCGTGCGGTGCTGGATTTGCCGGATAATGAAATGGTCGTGTGTGGCATGTCGTTGGGCTACGCCGACCATGAAAAGATTGAAAATACGCTGGTTACTGAACGTGAGCCATTAGCCAACTTCGTGAAATTTGTTGACTAGACAACCTGTGGTTTGTGGACCGCGCCGCGTAAAAAAATGCGGCCCGTAATGCTTGTTTGCGGGCCTCGTTTTGCTACACTGCAACAGGAATAGGGATGCTGAAACACCGCCGCAGTGCGGCCGCGTCCCGGTCTCGTCACACTGCATTTGTGGGGTATGGAATGAACAAGTTTGCCATCGGCGCATTGTTGTCGGCCTTGTGTGTCACGCTGCCCGTGACCGCGGTCCAGGCGAAGGAAAGTGCGCGCAAGACCACCGTGAAAAAAGCGGGGAAGGCGGCCAAGGCGCCGCTGCGTGTCGCCGCCGCGCCCGATGCCGAGCGCAAGGTGCGCCGCATCGCCATCGTCAACGGCAAGCGCAAGGTCATCTACCAGCGCGTGCTGACGGCCGCGCCGGCGCTGGCGTCGCCCACCATGGGTGAATTGGCGGGCCTGAACCTGACGCCGGACCCGCTGGCGCTGCAATCGAACGTCGCCTATGTGCTGGACCAGGCCAATTCCGAAGTCCTGTTTGAAAAGAACGCCAACGTGGCGCTGCCGATCGCCTCGATCACCAAGATGATGACGGGCCTGGTGGTGGTGGAATCGAACCAGGACATGGATGAAGTCCTGACCATTACCGATGACGACATCGACCAGGAAAAACACACGGGGTCGCGCCTGAAAGTTGGTACCCGACTGACGCGCGCGGCCATGCTGCAGCTGGCGCTGATGAGCTCGGAAAACCGCGCGGCGTCCGCGCTGGGCCGCAATTACCCGGGCGGCCTGCCGGCGTTTGTCGACGCCATGAACGCCAAGGCGCGCACGCTGGGCATGTCCGATACGTATTACGTGGATTCCAGTGGTTTATCGAAGCGCAATATGGCCAGCGCCCGCGACCTGGCCAAGCTGGCGATGGCGGCTTACCAGCATCCGGTCTTGCGCGAATACTCGACGGCGCCCCGCGCCGTGGTGGAAGCCAGTGGCCGCCCGATGCAGTTCGGCACGACCAACCGCCTGATCGCCACGCCGGGCTGGGAAATCGGCTTGCAAAAAACCGGCTTCATCAACGAAGCCGGGCGCTGCCTGATGATGCAGGCCGTGATCCAGGGCCGCGCCGTCATCATGGTACTGCTCGACGCCAAGGGCTCGGCCGCCCGCGCCGCCGATGCCGGCCGCGTGCGCAAGTGGCTGGAAGCGCTGCGTCCATCGAACATCGCTGGCGCCACCGTCGGCAGCGGCGCCACCGCCCCCAAGGCATACGCGTCGGGCATGTAAGCGCTGCCCGTTCGCAAACGACAAGGCCGGTATATGCCGGCCTTTTTATTGCTGCCAACCATGTCACCCCCTGGGGTCAGGCACCGGGGTGTGACAAGTTTGATCTTGCACAAAA
>CBIHOX010000176.1:0-11811 GCA_966211685.1 uncultured Pseudoduganella sp. | reverse complement strand
GAGCGCCGCCGCTATGGCGTTGCCGCTCGGCTCGCAAAACGTGCTGGTGGTCGAAGACGACACCGGCAAAATCCTGCTCGAAAAGAACGCCACCGCCCAGGTGCCGATCGCCTCGCTCACCAAGCTGATGACCGCCATGGTGGTGCTCGATGCGAAGCAGGACATGAATGAAGTCATCAGCATCGACAAGTCCGACGTCGACATGCTGAAACACAGCATTTCCCGGGTGCCGGTGGGCGCGGCGATTTCCCGCGCCGACTTGCTGCAACTGGCGCTGATGTCGTCCGATAACCGCGCCGCCGCCGCGCTGGCGCGCACCTACCCGGGCGGCCAGCTTGCGTTCAAGCGCGCGGTCGACCTGAAAATCAAGGCGCTCGGCTTGACCAGCACCGTGATCGAGGAACCGACCGGCCTGTCGCCGCACAACGTGTCGACTGCCGCCGACCTGGTGAAAATGGCCAACGCGGCCGCGAAATACGACGCCATCCGCGACATTTCCACCGACAAGAAGGACGTCATCAGCATCAACGGGCGCAAGGTGGAATACCACAACACCAACCGCCTGGTGGGCGCCAAGGGCTGGGATATCGGCATGTCCAAGACCGGCTATACGGAAGAGGCGGGCCGCTGCCTGATCATGCGTATCAAGTCCGCCGGCCGCAACGCCACCATGGTGCTGCTGAATGCGGGCGCCAGCTCGGCGCGCCTGATGGATGCGCTGAAAATCCGCAAATACATTTCCGGCGACGATGACAAGCCGGTGGCAAAGCCCGCCAAGCAGAGCTTGCGCAAGAAAGCGCCGGCGTCGAAGGCCGCCGGCAAGCGTCGCCGCGCGGCTTGACACCGCAGTCGCGGTGCGACAGGCGTCCCGCGGGACGCCTTTTTTTCGCCTTCAGCCGCGCCGGCGCACGGTCACGCATGGGCATGATAAAAATGCACATTCGATACCTCATTGTCAACATCATTTCAACGCCAGCCCGGCGGCCTGCGTAAAAGCGCCCGCCTGATCGGGAGCGACTTGCCGGTTTCGATCCAACCCTTTGTTTTTTATAACAAGTTACAAATGTCGCCTGACTACTGAAAATCGGTAGCGTCGGCTTTTTTTACATTTGCCCGGCACGTTTTTTACTTGCATTTCGCAACTTATTGAATCCAAATAACATTATAAAACTGGCCCGGAATTTGCTACTCATGGGAAACACTACTTTCCTAGGAGAATTCCAATGACGATGTTTGCAAAGAGCCTGCTGGCCATCTCGACCGTATTGGCCATCGCCGGTAGCGCGTCCGCGACAGTGATTGATTTTAACGACAAGAATAACGGCGTCTATTGGGTTGCTTCGGTGACGTCCAACGGCTACCTGGCCACGCAAAACACGATCAACTGGGGCATGACCCCGATGGGCACCAATGTCGCGGTCGATGGCTGGGGTGTGGCCAACAATGGCACCGTGCACCTGGATTCCTGGACCAACGTCGGCACCGATTCCGTCTGGACCCTGAGCAAGGTCGGCGGCGGCGCGTTCAACCTGCTGGGCTTTGATATCGGCAGCGGCTACCAGGGCGGCAGCGGCGCCGTCACGTCGCTGACCTTGACCGGCAATCTCGTTGGCGGCGGCACCGTGAGCCAGGTGTTCAACGGCCTGTCGCAATCGTTCCAGACCCTGTCGGTCACCAGCCAGTTCTACAACCTGTCCAGCGTGACGTTCAACGCATATGGCCCAAACAACCGCGCCGCGTTCGACAACATCGTCGTGTCCGTTGGCGCTCCGGCCGGCGGTTCCGTGCCGGAACCGGCATCGCTGGGCCTGATGGGCCTGGGCTTGGCCGGCCTGGGCGCAATGCGCCGCAACAGGAAGTCGGCCTGATTGCAGCGGAGCGGCGGGCGCCGTCAGCCCAGCAACTTGCGCAAGCCGCTGGCGCGCTGGGTGCGCACCGCCACCGCTTCATCGAGCACCCCGGCCACCGGCGTGGCCAAGGTGAAGTGGGTGCGGGCGCGGGTGATGCCGGTATAGACCAGTTCGCGCGCCAGCACGGCGTTGGCGGCGGCCGGCAATACCATCACGGTATGCGCGAATTCCGAACCCTGCGATTTATGCACCGTCATGGCAAACGCGGTTTCCACGTTGCGCAGGCGCGTGGCCAGCACGCTGCGCACGTTGGGCCCTTCGCTGAAATACACGCGCAGTGAACCGGGCCGCAACGGGTCGGGCAGGGTCAGCCCGATGTCGCCGTTGAACACGCCGGTGGCGTAATCGTTGCGCGTTACCATCACGGGCCTGCCCACATACCATTCGCCGCGCCGCCGCAGCAGGCCGGCCGTTTCCAGGCGCGCGGCAATCGCATCGTTCAGGCCCGATACGCCCCACTCGCCGTCGCGCACCGCGCACAGGATGCGGAACGATTCGAAGGCCTGCAGCACCTTGCGCACCCACGCTTCGTGGCGCGCCGCGTCGTGCGACAGCGCGGTGCCGTCTTCCAGCCCCTCCCCCAGCGCGCGCAGGTAGCGCTGGTAGCCGCCTTCGGCCTGTTCGCGCCCTTCCACCGCCAGTTGCAGCACCTGCCCATGGTGGGCCGGGTCCAGCCAGGCCAGTTGTCCGTCGCCGCCGTCGCGCAGCACCGCACGCACGCGCGCCGCGTCGCCCGCGTTGACCGCCAGCGCCAGCTGGCCGATCGGGCCGCCGAATCGCATGCTCTTGCGCAGCATGACGGTCTGCTGCGCCAGCGCACCGCCGCCCTGCACGAACGCGGCGGGCAGCGCGATGCCGGCCGCCTCGCGCATATAGGCCGCGGTCGCCTCGGCATAGCCGCCGGCTTCGGCGTCATGGCACATGTCGCCCAGCACGGCGCCGGCTTCCACCGACGCCAGCTGGTCCTTGTCGCCGAGCAGCACCAGGCGCGCGTGCGGCGGCAGCGCGTCCAGCAGCGACGCCATCATTTCCAGGTGCACCATCGACGCCTCGTCGACGATCAGCACGTCGACGTCGAGCGGATTGCCCTTGTGGTGCACGAAGCTGCGGGTATCCGGCCGCGCGCCCAGCAGACTGTGCAGGGTGCGCGCCGCGCCCATGCGCGCGGCCAGCTCCGGCAGGCGCAAGTCCGGCACCAGCGCCGACAATTGGCCGAGCGCGTCATCGATCGATTGCTTCAGGCGCGCGGCGGCCTTGCCGGTCGGCGCCGCCAGCGCGATGCGCAGGCCGCCGGCCTGGGGCGCCGTCCCGCCCCCTGCGGCCAGCGCGGCGACTGGCGCGCGTTCCGAGCCGGCCGTGGCAAACAGCAGCGCCAGCAGGCGCGCCACCGTGTACGTCTTGCCGGTGCCGGGCCCGCCGGTAATGATGCCGAGGTCGGCGCGCACCGCCACCGCGCAGGCGGCTTTCTGCCAGTCGGTCTCGCCGCTGTCCGCAAAGGGGAACAGGATGTCGAGCCAGTGCCGCACGCGTTTCGCATCGATCCCGCGCAGGCGCTGCGCGCGGCCGCGCACGGCCTGCGCCACCGCGGTTTCGTCGCGCCAGTAACGGCGCAGGTACAAGCGGTCCTGGTCCAGCACCAGCGGGTGACCGGAACCGAATTCCAGGCCGTCGGCCGGCCACACCTGTTCGCACTGGAACAGGTGCGCGCGCCAGGCCGAGGCGGTTTTCGGCAGCGGCGCGCACGCCGCGCGCAAGCCCTGCCACTCATCCTCGGTCCAGCCCAGCGCGGCGCGCACCGGAGGGCTGGCGCCGGCCAGGTCGGCCAGCAGCAGGCAGCTGTGGCCGCGCCCTTCCAGCTCCGACAACAGCACGCACGCCAGCAGCAGCGGCGGCCGGGCCGGGCCCAGCGACGCGACGAAGCGGGCAAACGCGCCCGACAGGCGGCGCAGCCGCCCGGCCTCGGTCAGCATATCGATTTGCGCCAGCAGCGCCTGCTGCTCGGGATCGGGTTTCCACGCCATGTCAGCCGGCCTCATTGAACAGGGTGTCGAGGCCTTCCAGCAGCCCCGGTTCGGGCGCCAGCATGCAGCAGCCGCGCGTGTGCACATGGCCGACGCCGCGCAGGAAGAAAAACAGCGCGCCGCCCAGCTGGCGGGCCGGGTCGTACTTGTCGCCCAGCCTGGAACGCAGCAGCCGGTGCAGCGCCAGCATGTACAGCGATCCCTGGATGTCGTAGCGGTGTTCGGCCACGCCCAGCGCCAGCGACTTGGCGTGGTAGGCGCTGTCGTTGCCGCCCAGCGCATTGGATTTGTAGTCGAGCACCCAGTAGCGGCCTTCGTACTCGAACACCAGGTCCATGAAACCTTTCAGCATGCCGTGCAGGCGCCGCTCCGGCAGCGCGGGCCGCGCCACGCCTGGCAGCACGTGGCGCCGGCACAGCCGGTCCAGCGCGCCGCTCGAGAGCCGTTCGCTGGGGAACCAGAATTCCAGTTCCGGCAGCGCGCCGCGCAGCGCCGACAGCGGCGCGCCCAGCGGCGGCAGCGGCGTGGTGGCGATGGCGCGCAGCCAGGCCAGCGCATCGTCCTGGCGGTTGGCCCAGCCGGCGCGCTCGATGCGGCGCAGCAGGCGCGCATCGAATTGCGGGTCGTCCACGCTGGCAAAACCTTCGTGCGCCATCCATTCGAGCTGTTCGTGCAGGAAGTTGCCGGGCACGGAACCGCGCGGGAAACGGTGCCACGGATCGTCGGCCAGGCGCTGCAGCGCCTCGGCCTGCGCCTGCTGTTCCAGCAGCTTGGCCTGCAGCGCATTACGGGGCACGCGGGCATCCCCGGCCGCCAGGCGCGCCGCGCCCTCGTCCCAGCCGCCGGCCGCCGCGCCGGTGGCGATCAAGTCTTGCGCCAGCAGGTGCGACTGGTCTTGCGGGTTGCGCCGCGTCAGCGATGTGAAGCTGCCGACCGACCAGTCGCGCTCGAAGTCGCCGTCGAAGCGGCGCGCCGGCACCAGCGGCGGCGCCAGGTCTTCGCGCTGCAGCACGGTGACCGGGCCGGCCTGCGCCAGCTTGCGGATGGCGATCGCGTCGCAGCCCCCTTTCACCTGTTCCCAGCGCAACGCCAGTTCGGACGCCGGCAACGCCTCGCCGCCGGTCAGCAGGTAGCCCAGCGCCGATTCGTGCAGCGTGTTGGCGCCGTCCTTGCGCGCGGCCAGCGCGGCCACGCCCAGCCACAGGAAGTGGCGCGGCCGCGTCAGCGCCACGTACAGCAGCCGCAAGTCCTCGGCCATGCGCGCCTCTTCCACCGCGGCCAGCGCCTCGTCCGACAGCGCCATGTCGATGCGGCGCACGCCGTCGCCATCGGTGTATTCGAAGAAGCTGCGGTTGCGCTTGTCGGTCTTGCGCGCCGTGACGGCGAACGGCAGGTACACCAGCGGGTATTCCAGGCCCTTGGACTTGTGCACCGTGACCACCTTCACCAGTTCCGCATCGGATTCCAGCCGCAGCACGCGCTCGTCGCCGCCGTCGCCGCCCGCCTCGATCTGTTCGGCCAGCCAGCGGATCAGCGCCTGTTCGCCATCGAGCTGGCGGCTGGCCGACTGCAGCAGTTCGGCCAGGTGCAGCAGGTTGGTCAGGCGCCGCTCGCCGCCCGGCTGCGCCAGCAGCCGGGCCGGCAAGCCCAGTTCGTGGATGAAGCGCCGCAGCATGGCCAGCACGCCCTGGCGCTGCCACACGCCGTGCAGCGTCTTCAATTGTTCGACGCGCTGTTCCCACGCCATTTCATCGCCCGACAGCCGCGCCAGTTCGGCCAGCGGCAGGCCGGCCGTGCGGGTGGCGAAGGCGGCGCGCGCCAGCCCGCCGTCGAGCGGGTTGGCCATGGCGGTCAGCCAGCGCAGCGTGTCGGCCGCCTCGTCGCTGTCGAGCACGGAATCCTTGTCGGACAAGTACACGCTGGCGATGCGGCGCCGCGCCAGCGCATGGCGGATCGCGGCCGCTTCCTTGCGGTCGCGCACCAGCACCGCGATGTCGGCCGGCTGCAGCCGCTGGAAGCCGGCCGGGCCGTCGAAGCCGGCGCCTTCATCGTTGAGCAGGCCGGCAATGTGCTCGGCACAGTGGTGCGCGAAAAAGTCGCGGTAATCGTCCTTTTTCATGCCGTCCGCTTCGGTGCACGACACCGTCAGCGCTTCCAGCGGCCCGCCGGTGCCGACCAGCCGTTCCTGGCGGCCGTTGGCGCCGACCGGATCGAACGGCAGCGGGTTGGCGCGCACCCCGTCCGCGCCGCCGATGGCGCGGAAGCGGAACGCGCCGCGCGGATGGCCGGCGCGCACGCCGTCGCCTTCGGCGTGCAGGAACACCTGGTTGACCGCCGCCACCAGGGCGGCCGTGGAGCGGAAATTCGTGCCGAGCTGATAGTGCCGCCCCTCGGTGGCGCGCCGCGCCGCCAGGTAACTGTGGATGTCGGCGCCGCGGAAGCCATAGATCGACTGCTTCGGGTCGCCGATCAGGAACAGGCCCAGCGCGGCGTCATTGGCGCCGACCCGGTACAGCAGGTCGAGGATGCGGTACTGGTTGGGCGCGGTGTCCTGGAATTCGTCGACCAGCGCCACCGGGTACTGCTCGACGATGCGCTGGCGCAGCGCCGCGCCATTGTCGCCCTGCAGCGCCTGCTGCAGCCGGTCCAGCATGTCGGCAAAGCCGAACTGGCGCGCGTTGCGCTTCAATTCCTCCATGCGGCGCGCAATCGCCAGCGCCGCGTGCCGGTGCAGCGCGTGCGCCAGCGGTTCCAGTTCGGCCAGCGCGGCGCGCAGTTGCGGCACCGCGTCGAAGTCGTCGGGAATGCTGGGCGCATAGCCCTTGGCGCAGGCGTCGGCCAGGCCATCCGGCGCCAGGCGGCGCCACGCGGCGTCATTCAGGTCGGGATGCAGCTGGTGGTCGTCCTGGGCCCAGGCGCGCAGCGCCTCGAACCATTTCGCCACCGATTCCGGCTTCATTTTCGCGCCGTGGAAGCATTTCGGCGCCGCTTCGCGCTCGCGCCTGATCCACTGTTCCATGCGGTTGGCGCGCTCGCACCAGCCATCCTTCAATTCCAGCACGCGCGAACGTTGCAGCCGCAGCGTGCCGGCGATCAGCGCGGCCAGCGGGGCATCGGCATCGGCGCCGCCGGCGTCGAACCAGGCGGTGCGTCCGGCCAGTTCCATCACCGACTGCTTCAGGCGCGTCACGTCCGGCCAGCATTCCAGCAGCGGCTCCAGCAGCGGCGCCTCGAGCGGGTAGACTTGCTGGCGCCAGTAATCGTGCGCGGCGTCCTCGAACAGCGCCGCCTCGTCGCTGACCAGTTCCTCGTCGAACAGGCTGCCGCTGTCGAACGCATGCTCGCGCAGCATGCGCTGGCACCAGGCGTCGATGGTGAAGATCGCCGCTTCGTCCATGGTTTCCGCCGCCAGCATCAGGCGGTGCGCGGCCTGGCTGCGCGACGCGTCGTCCGGGTACGACTCCAGCAGCGCGTCGAGATAGCCGTCGGCGCGCGCGGCTTCGCCGCGGAAGTACGCGGCCGCCTCGATCAGCCTTTCGCGCACGCGGTTCGACAATTCGCGGGTAGCGGCGCGGGTGAACGTCATCACCAGGATATCGGACGGCAGCAGCGGGCGCGCGTAGCCGTCGGCGCCGCCGTGGCCCAGCACCAGCCGCACGTACAGCGCGGCGATGGTCCAGGTCTTGCCGGTGCCGGCCGACGCCTCGATCAGGCGCGAACCGTGCAGCGGGAACGTCAGCGGCTGCAGCAAGTTGCTCATGGCGCCTCCCCGCCGAACGGCGCCAGCGTCACCGAGCCGGCCAGCCAGTCCGCCAGCGGCCCATACAGCCGTTCGGCGCACGCCAGCCATCCGGGTTCCTGCGACAGCGCGGCGAAATCCGGCCACAGGCGCGCCAGGCACAGGTCCGACACTTCGCCGTCGCGCTGGTAGTCGCCGTCGTAGACGGCGCGCGCATCGCCTTCGGCCAGTTGCGCCAGCGCGGTGCGGCAGGCCACCGGCAGCGGCCGGTCCATGCCGGCGCGCCACAGCCGCACCAGCTCGGCCAACTGGCCGCGCGCCGTGGCCGGATCCAGCGGCGCGCAGTGCGCCACCACGTCGCGCGCCACCAGGATGCCGGCCACCGGGAAGCCTTGCGCGGCGGCCGCCATCTGGCGCAGCCAGACCCCGATCAACTTGTCGCCACGCGGCGCGCCGGCACGGTCCGCCACGCGCGAGGCCAGCTGTGCCAGCCACACCGTGTGCACGCCGTCGCTGCGCAACTGGTCGACCCAGTCTTCGACCGGCGCCTCGGCGAACGGCAGGCTGACGGCCAGCTTGGGCGCGGCCAGCGGATAGCGGGCGCGCTGGCGCAGCCATTCGGTGCGCACCGGCACCAGTTCATCGACCAGCGCGCGCTGCAGTTGCCTGCCCGGCAAGCCGATCGGCAGGAAGCCCTCGCGCGCCAGCCGCGCGGCGCGCGCTTCCAGCCGTTCGCGCACCTGCGCCACCGGTTCCGGTTCGCCGCTGTCGTCGAGCATCTTGCCTTCCAGGTTATAGCGCTGCAGCGCATCGAGCCCGAATGGTTCCTCGTCCTCCCCCACCAGCACGGCGTCGCTGAACACCACGCCCAGGCGGTGGCGGAAGAAGAATTTCACAGGTTGCCGGATGAACGACGCCAGCAGGGTGAAGCGCAGGCGGAACCCTTCTTCCGGTTCATACGGCGGCAGGCCGGCGTCCTCGGCGCCGGCCTGCGGCTGCGCGTTCCACGCACCGCCATCGCCATGCGCTTCGCGCCATTCGGCCGCATACGTCGGCAAGCCGTCCTGCTCGAAATAGCGGCGGGAAAACGGTTGCAAGGCATGCTCGGTGGTATGGCGCGCCAGGTCCAGCCGCCAGCCGGCGTGCAGGTAGTCGCGCAACTGCGACACCAATACCGACGGCGGCTGTTCACTGTTGTCGCGCACGTTGCGGCCGACCCAGCTCACGTACAGCTTGTCGCGCGCGGCCAGCAGCGCCTCGAGCATCAGGTAGCGGTCGTCGTCGCGCCGCGAACGGTCGCCCGGGCGCGCCATGCCGGGCAGCGCCAGCAGGTCGAAGTCGGCCTTGTGGGCGCGGCGCGGGAAGTCGCCGTCGTTCATGCCCAGCAGGCACACCACGCGGAACGGCACCGCGCGCATCGGCATCAGGGTGCAGAACGTGACCCCGCCGGACACGAACTGGTGGTCCAGCGTCGGTTCGTCGAGCGCGCCCAGCCACGATTCGCGCAACACCGCCAGCGGCACCGGTTCGTCGAAGCCGGCGCCGTCGCAGGTTTCCAGCAAGCGGTTCAGGCTTTCGTGCAATTGCGCCAGGGTCAACCGGTCATCCTCGGCGCCGGCCACGAAGAAGGCGTCAAGCAGTGCGCGCGCCTGCTCGCCCCAGGCGGCCGGGGTGCGCGGCGCGGCCAGGATTTCACGCCACGCCAGCAACGCTTCGACCAGTTGCGCCAGCGAACCGGCCAACGCGGCGTCCAGGCCGCCCACTTCGCCATAGGCTTCGATGCCGTTGTAGGCGTGGCCGTCGCCGCTGGCGTAGCCCAGCAGCATGCGCCGCAAGCCGAAGATCCAGGCATTCTGTTCGCCGGCCGGCGCCAGGCCCAGGCCGGCGCGGTGCGGCAAGTCCAGGCCCCAACGCACGCCGGCGCCTTCGATCCATGCGCCCAGCACCGGCAAATCGTCTTCCCGCAGGCCGAAGCGCTGCGCCAGCGCCGGCACGTCCAGCAAATCGCGCACTTCGCTCTGGCGGCAGCGCTGCTGGGGCAGTCGCAGCAGCCATTCCAGCGCCACCAGCAGCGGATTGACGCTGCGGTCATTGACGTCGCCAATGGCGAACGGAATATGGCGCGCATCGCTCTTGCGGTGCTGGCCGAACACGGCGTGGATCGCGGCGGTGAACACGTCGATGTCGGGCACCATCACCACCACGTCGCGCGGGCGCAGCGGCCGTTCGCGCGGTTCCGCGAACATCGCCAGCAGGCGGTCGTGCAGCACTTCGACTTCGCGCTGCACGCTGTGGGCGACATGGAATTCGATCGAGCGGTCGTGCGGCGGCGGCGGGCATTGCGGATGATCGGCCGGCGGCAGCAGGTCGCGGATGGCGGCCTGCACCTGTTCCAGCAGCGTGCCGCCCTCGTCCTCGCTGAACAGGTCGACCCGCATCGGCGCATTGCCATCGTCGCCGGCCGCCTGGCCCGCCTCGTCGAACTCATCGAGCATGCGGATGAAATCGCGCCCTTGCCGCCCCCAGCTGGCCAGCAGCGGATGGCTGTGCGCGTGCAAGTCTTCCAGCGGCACCTGCGCCAGGTCGAGATTGTTTTTCAGTTGCTGGCGCCGGCGCGCGGCGCGCAGCAGGTCGCGGCCATCGATGATGTCGCCCCAGTGGTAGCGGCATGGGTTGGGCACGGCCAGCAGCACTTGCGTATGGCGCGCCAGCGCGGCCAGCGCCTGCAGCACCTGGTATGGCAGCGAGGAAATGCCGAACACCACCAGGCGGCGCGGCAGCGGCGCGCGTGGCGGATCGCCGCGCTCGCAGGCCTGCACGAAACGCGTATGCACGCTGGCGCGGCCCAGCAGGCGCTCCGGTTCCGGCACGCTGGCCACCACCGCGCGCCACAGCGCGCCCTGCCAGCGCTGGTCCGGCGCCAGCGGCACAGTGTCGCCGCGCGCGCCGCGCAACACGTCGCGCCCGCAAGCCCAGTCGTCCAGCCAGTCGGCGCGGTACACCTGGTACTGGTCATACAGGTCGGCCAGCCGCGAAGCCAGCTGCAGGCGCCGTTCAGGACAGCCGTCGCCGAGGAAATGGCGCAGCGGCCCGAATACGTCGTCGTCCAGCAGCGCCGGCAGCAGGCGCATCAGGCGCCACGTCAGCGGTCCCTTGTCGAACGCCGACACCGGCGGCACGCTGTCACGGCCCAGCATGGCGCGGTAGGCTTCCCACAGCTGGCGCGCCGGCAGGCGCAGTTGGGTGGCCGCGCAAATCCCGGTTTCCTCGGCCAGTGCAATTTTCAGCCATTCCGCCACGCCATTCGATTGCACCAGGAAGGTATCGGTTTCGAGCGGCCCCAGCGGATGGCTTTGCAGCCAGCCGAACACGGCCGCACGCAACTGTTCCAGCTGGTTGCCGTGCAAGATCAGGAGACCGGGCGTGATGGACATGGTGTTGCTGCAATATTACAAAACGCCATTATCGCCGCTGGCGCGGTGGAGGGCCAGTCCCATTGCCGCGTTCCGGGCGGATTGGCGGCGTATTTTTGCGCGCTGCCGCCACGTTGCTACCGTGTTGTTATCACGCTGCCATCGTGTTGTTATCACGCTGCTATCGTGTTGTTGTCGTGTTGTTGTCGTGTTGTTGTCGTGTTGCCATCGCGTTGTTGTCGGGATGTTATTGCGTCGTTGCCGCGCTGTTGCAGCGGCCGCGCCGCTACCCGGCCGCATGCGCATCGAGTTCCTGCGCGATATGGCCTTGCAGGTGGTCGAGCATGGGCTGCATTTGCGCCACGATATAGCGGGCGCGGCCCGGATCGGCGTCGGGCGGCAGATGTTCCAGCGCCAGGCACAATTCGCCGAAATGCATGGCCCCCACCGCGCGCGCCGACGACTTGATGCGGTGACCCAGTTCCGACAGGCGCGCCATGTCGCCCTGCGCCAGCGCATCGTTGACTTCCACCATGCCGTCGCGCGCGGAATCGAGGAACATCACCGCGTATTTGCGCATTTTTTCCGGCTTGTTGTTGAACGTCTGCGCCAGCGCGCTGATGTCGAACATGTCCGCTTTGGCAATCTCCACCGGGGGCACCATGCCGTCGCCCGGCGCCGGCGGCGCCCCTTCCGGAGCCGGGCCGGCGCCGGCCCCCGGCGGCGGC
>CBIHOX010000175.1:0-11947 GCA_966211685.1 uncultured Pseudoduganella sp. | reverse complement strand
CCTAAGAAATATGCCACTCGGGTGTTAAAGAAGAATCCTTAACTGAACGGCATTAGGCCGCGGCCCCCGTTTTTACATCGGTGTTACCCGATTGGCGTTACCCGATCAGAACTTCACCCACAGGCGGCCGAAGTATGACGCGCCGTTCAGGCCGAACTGCACCGAATCATAGTGGAAGCCATTGTCCGTTTCATCGGGATTCTGGCGGGTCGGCTTCACGTTGAAGATGTTGGCGCCGCCAAACGTGAACTTGGCGTTTTTCGTGATGGTGTACGTGAACGACAGGTCGGCCGAAGTCTTGGCTTCGTACTTCGCGTTCGGCACGCCGGCTGCCGTGCCGCTGAACGTGCCCAAGGTTTGCGGGCCGAAGTGGATGATCTTGAAGTCGGTTTCCAGCGGACCGGTCACGTAATCGAAGCCCAGCGTGGCCTTGCGGCGCGGGCCGCCCTGTTCGATGAACAGGCGCTCGCGTTCGGACAGCAGCACGTCTTCATAGCCTTTCAGCGACGCCGGCGCATGGATGCCGGTGACTTCGGTCTTGCTGAAGTTCATGGCCAGGAACGTGGTTAGCTTGTTGCCGGCCAGCGTGGATTTATGCGACGCGGTCAAGTCCAGGCCACGGGTTTTCGTATCGACGGAATTGACGAAGAATTGCGCTTCGCCCACGCCCAGCTTGGCCAGTCGTTCGGCCAGCGATGGGTAATTGTCGGCATTGAAGCGGCCCGACAGCACGATGCGGTCCTTGATCTTGATGTCGTACAGGTCGGCCGTGATGGACGCGGCCGCGTTGGGCGTCCAGGTGGTGCCCAGCGTGTAGCTGGTGGACTTTTCTTCCTTGAGTTTCGGGATGCCGGCGGCATTGGCGACCGGGCCGCCGTTGGGCGCCAGCACCACGTCGGTCGGCACGCCGCTGATGAAGTCGGTGAAGGTCGACGAGAAATACACTTGCTGCAGCGATGGCGCACGGAAGCCCGTGCTGGCCGAACCGCGCAGCAGCAATTCCGGTGTCACGCGCAGCGAACCGGCCAGCTTGCCGGTGGTGGTGGAGCCGAAGTCGCTGTAGCGCTCATGGCGCAGCGCGCCTTGCAGTTTCACGCGGTCCGATACGTCCAGTTCCAGGTCCAGGTAAGCGGCGCTGCTGTGGCGTTTGGCGTTGGTGCGGTCGCCCGGCTGGAAGCCGGGGAAGCCCTGGCTGCCGGCGTTGCCGCCAAAGCCGACGCCGTCCGCATCGATGTACGAACCGGGTTCGCCGGCAAAGATCTTGTATTGTTCGCTGCGGTATTCCGCGCCGAACGCCACGTTCAAGCCTTGCAGCACGTGGTCATAGTAGCGGCTGAAGTCGGCGTTGGTGGTCAACTGGCGGAACGAGAAGCCGCCGGCGTCGAACGACGACGGGCTGACACCCTTGCCGCCTTTGAGCAGGTCGGCGTTGGCGATCGATGCGTTCAGCGTGTGGTTGATGTTGTACATCATGCGGTTGTAGCCATAGGTTTGCGACAAGTCCGCATTCCATTCGCCCACCTTGCTCTTGTGGCCCACGGTGGCGTAGCGGTCGTCGATCGCGCCATCGATGAAGGGCACGAAGCCGTTGGGATACATGGCGGCCGAATTGCGCGACGGGATATCGTCGCTGCCGATACCGCCACGGGCCCAGGCCGCGCTCGACGCGTCGCGCTTTTGCGCGCCGGCCGTGAAGTAGAACTTGCCGCCCGGGATGGTCGGCACTTCGCCATTGACGTACAGGGTCTGGTTTTCCGCCTTGGTGTCGCCAATGATGCGGGGATTGCCGGGTTCGGCGCGGTTGGAGCGGCCGCGGTCCAGGTATTCGCCCGTGATGCCGACCACGCCGCCGGCCAGCGCCACGCCGCAATAGGCGGACGCCATGTAATTCTTGCCGTCGCCTTCCGAATACTGGCTGTAGCCGGCCACGGCTTCGCAGCCCAGGCTCTTCTTCAGGCCGATGTCCATCACGCCGGCAATCGCATCGGAGCCGTACTGGGCGGCGGCGCCGTCGCGCAGCACTTGCACGTCCTTGATGGCCAGCAGGGGAATGGCGTTCATGTCGGTGCCGGTATTGCCGCGGTTGCGCGCGCCAAACAGGTTGACCAGGGCCGTCGTGTGGCGGCGCTTGCCATTGACCAGCACCAGGGTCTGGTCCGAACCGAGGCCGCGCAGCGCGGCCGAATCCACCAGGTCGGCGCCGTCCGCGCCGGTCTGGCGCGTCGAGTTGAACGACGGCGACACATACGTCAGCGATTGCGCCAGGTCGAACTGGGCGCCCTGTTCGGCCGCCTTGGTCATCGGGATCACGTCGACCGGCACCACGGTATCGGTGGCGGACGAGGTGGCGCGGCGCGAACCCACCACGTTCACGGTCTGCATCTGCGAAGCGCCTTCACCGGCCGTCTGGGCATGAGCGGCTGGGGACAGGGCGGCGATGGCGGACATGCCAACGGCGCCGTACAGGCTGGTCAGGACTGCTTTACGTAAAGTGCTGGTTGCGAACACGCGCGTCTCCCGGAAATTAAAAAAATGCGCCGATTGTAATCGATGCAAGATTTTTCCGTCATACGTAATACAGCGTAGACAATTAACCCATTGTCAGATTTCCGGATAACCCGGCAGTTGGATAACACTATGGCTATAATACTGTATAAAAACACAGTATTTATTGAGCCATGCCAACCGACCTGCCCGATTACGCCGAGCTGTTTTGCCTGTCCAACTTTTCCTTCCTGCAGGGAGCGTCCCATGCGGAAGAGCTGGCCGAGCGCGCCGTGCAACTGGGGTACACGGCGCTGGCCGTGACCGATGAATGTTCGCTGGCCGGCGTGGTGCGTGCGCACGGGGTGGCCAAGCGCGCGGGCTTGAAGCTGTTGATCGGCGCACATTTCCATTTGACCGAAGCCGACGGCAGCGCCGGCTTGTCGTTGCTGGTGCTGGCGCAAAACCGCAACGGCTATGGCAACTTGTCGGAATTGATCACCCTGGCGCGCATGCGCAGCGGTGTGGTGAAAGGCAGTTACCGGCTGTATCCGGCCGATATCGCGGCGCCGCAGCCGGCCCAGGCGCATTTGCGGGGCTTGCCGGATTGCCTGGCGCTGCTGCTGCCGCATTATCCGGTCGACCTGCCGGACGAGATCGACCGGCTGCACCGGCAGGCCGCATGGCTGGCGGCGTATTTTCCCGGCCGGGCGTGGCTGGGCTTGAACCTGCTGCGGCGCGCTTTCGATGAAAGCCACCGCATCAGCATCGATGAAGTGGCGCTGCAGCATGGCTTGCCGGTGGCGGCCATTGGCGACGTGCGCATGCACGTGCGGTCGCGCAAGCCGCTGCTCGATACCTTGACGGCGGTACGGATAGGCAAACCGGTGGCGGAATGCGGGTACGCGCTGGCGCAAAACGGCGAACAGCATTTGCGCTCGCGCCTGCGGCTGGCCAACCTGTATCCGCGCGCCGCGCTCGATGAAACCGTGCGCATTGCCAACCTCTGCACGTTTTCGCTCGATGAATTGAAGTATGAATATCCGCACGAACTGGTGCCGGAAGGGCATACCCCGGGAACGTATTTGCGCGAACAGACTTACCTGGGCGCGGGCGGGCGCTATCCGGACGGGATTCCCGCCAAGGTGGCCGAACAGCTTGAATACGAACTGGCGCTGATCGCGGAATTGCGCTACGAGTTTTATTTCCTCACCGTGTATGACATCGTGCGTTATGCGCGCTCCCAACACATCCTGTGCCAGGGCCGCGGATCGGCCGCCAATTCCGCGGTCTGTTATTGCCTGGGCGTGACGGAAGTCGATCCCGAACATTCGAACTTGCTGGTGGGGCGCTTCATCTCGCGCGAGCGCAACGAACCGCCCGACATCGACGTGGATTTCGAGCACCAGCGGCGTGAAGAAGTCATTCAATACATTTACACGAAATATGGCCGGCACCGCGCGGCGCTGGCCGCCACCGTGATTTGCTACCGGCCGAAAAGCGCCTTGCGCGACAGCGGCAAGGCGCTCGGCGTGGACCTGGCCATCGTGGAAAAAGTCGCGCGTTCGCACCGCTGGTTCGACAGCCGCCTGGATTTGCTGGCGCGACTGGGCGAATGCGGCCTGGACCCGGAATCGCAGCTGGCGCACCAGTGGGCGTCGCTGGCGTATCAATTCCTCGGCTTGCCGCGCCACCTGTCGCAGCACGTGGGCGGCTTCGTGATCGCGCAGGATAAATTATCGCGCCTGGTGCCGATTGAAAACGCCAGCATGGCCGACCGCAGCGTCATCCAGTGGGACAAGGATGACCTGGAAGAACTGGGCTTGATGAAGGTCGACGTGCTGGCGCTGGGCATGCTGTCGGCCTTGCGGCGCGCGCTGGACATGGTGGGGGAGCGGCGCAACATGCTGTTCCGGCTGCAGGACATCCCGCGCGAAGATCCGGCCACCTATGACATGATGTGCGAGGCCGATACCGTCGGCGTGTTCCAGATCGAATCGCGCGCGCAAATGAGCATGCTGCCACGGCTGCGGCCCCGCGTGTTTTATGACCTCGTGATCGAAGTGGCGCTGGTGCGGCCCGGACCGATCCAGGGCGGCATGGTGCATCCCTACCTGAAACGGCGGCTCGATCCCGGCCTGGTCGATTATCCTCCCCGCCTGGAGGCGGCGTTGAAGCGCACGCTGGGGGTGCCGATTTTCCAGGAACAGGTGATGCAGGTGGCCATGCTGGCCGCCGGCTTTACCGATGGCGAGGCGGACCAGTTGCGGCGCGCCATGGCGGCCTGGAAGCGCAAGGGCGGCATCGACAAATATGAAGGCCGCATCATGGAAGGCATGCGGCAGCGCGGCTATGACGAAGCGTTCGCGAAAGCCATTTGTGAACAGATCCGCGGCTTCGGCGAATACGGCTTTCCCGAATCGCACGCGGCCAGTTTCGCGCTGCTGACGTATTTCAGTTCCTGGATCAAGTGCCACGAACCGGCCGCCTTCCTGTGCGCATTGCTGAACAGCCAGCCGATGGGGTTTTATGGCCCCTCGCAACTGGTGCAGGACGCCAAGCGCCACGGCGTGGTGGTGCGGCCGGTCGATGTCATGTGCAGCAACTGGGATTCCACGCTCGAGGAAGCGGCGGGCCCGCGCGGCCAGCCGGCGGTGCGGCTGGGAATGTCGCTGTTGCGCGGCATGCGCCCCGACAGCGCGGAGCGTATCGAAGTGGCGCGCACGGTGCAGCCGTTTGCCAGCGTGGCCGACCTGGCGCGGCGCGCCGACCTGGACCGCCACGACTTGCAAGTGCTGGCGGGCGGCAATGCCTTGCGGGCGCTTGCCGGCAACCGCCGGCAAGCGCTGTGGGATGCGGCCGGCGCCGTGCCGGACAAGGATTTGCTGCGTCCCACGACGCCGCGTGAAGACACGCCGCAACTGGCGCCGCCATCCGAAGGCGATGAAATCCTGCACGATTACCGCTCGCAGGGATTGACCCTGGAACGCCATCCGCTGGCGCTGTTGCGGCCGCACTTGCTGGCCAAGCGGTTCCTGCCGGCCGCCACCCTGCAGTCGTTTGAACAGGGCTGGCCCGCGCGCGGCTGCGGCATCGTGACGGTGCGCCAGCGTCCCGGCACGGCCAAGGGCGTGCTGTTCATTACGATCGAAGATGAAACCGGCAACGTCAACGTCATTGTCTGGCCGTCGCTGGTGGAGCAGCAGCGCAACGAAGTGCTCAACGCTTCGCTGCTGGGCGTGTATGGCGTGTGGCAGCGCGAGGGAAAAGTCTGCCACCTGGTGGCCAAGCGGCTGGTGGACTTGTCGCACCTGCTGGGGCGCCTGAAGACGGGAAGCCGGGATTTCCATTGACGCGACGGGCGGGCAGGGTATAGTACTGTCCAGATTGTGTTTTTACTAAAACATGCCGCTTGCGCCAGGCGGCACGATTTCGCATGCGCATACCTTCGTCCCGCAACATTCTCCGCATCGTACTAGGACTCATTGCACTGGGCGTGATTGCATTAGCGGGGATAAAACTCGCCGGCTTTATCGCGGCCGACAGTTGCCTGGACAACGGCGGCCGCTGGAACAGCCATACCGGCGTGTGCGAAACCCGATAAAGCCCGCAGCCCAACCGATGGAGATGCCATGAACCCAGCCGACATCGTAATTAAGCAACTCGACGCCTACAACGCCCGGGACATTGCCGCGTTTGCCGCCACCTATGCCGACGATGCCTGCCTTTACCGGATGCCGCACAGCGAACTCATCCTGCGCGGCCGGCAGCGCATCATTGATTACTATGGCGGCACGGCGTTCCAGAACACCAGCCTGCACGCGGACATCGTGAGCCGCCAGGTGATCGGCAACAAAGTCGTCGACCATGAACGCGTCACCGGCGTCCGTCCCGAACCGGTCGACGTCATGGCCGTCTACGAAGTCCATGAAGGGCTGATCCAGGCAGTCTGGTTTTACGACCCGCACCAGGTGTCGGCGCCGCCTGCGCAAACTTGAACGCATTGATACTCCACCTGCCAATCCACACTAATGACCACACTGCTCATCATCGACATGCAAGTCGGCATGACCTGGCCCAAAGCCGACGTCCGCAACAACCACCAGGCCGAAACCGCCATCGCGCAACTGCTGGAATTCTGGCGCGCCCGCAAGGCGCCGGTGGTCCACGTGCGCCACATCTCGCGCACACCCGGTTCGCCATTCTGGCCCGGCCAGCCCGGCGTCGAATTCCAGCCGCAACTGGCGCCGCTGGACCATGAACACGTGGTCGAAAAAAACGTGCCGGACGCGTTCATCAACACCGGACTCGAACGCTGGCTGCATGCGCGCGGCGAATCGTCGGTGGTCATCGTCGGCGTCAGCACCAACAATTCCGTTGAATCGACCGCGCGCACCGCCGGCAACCTGGGCTTCAAGACGTACGTGGTGTCCGACGCCACCTACGCGTACGCGCAAACCGATTTCAATGGCGTGCCACGTTCGGCCGAAGACGTGCACGCCATGGCGCTGGCCAACCTGCACGGCGAATATGCGACGGTGATCCGCTCGGACGAAGCGCTCAAGACGGCGGTTCCACTGCAGCCAAGGCTGGCCAACTGATGTGTTTTTATCTTATGGCGAAGCACGTCATCCGTGGTAAGCGGGTCGCCAATCCACACGTCGCATCGTCCATTTGAGCAGGGCAGGTATGCAAGGCATCAGCCACCTCACATTTATCGTCCGCGACCTCGACCGCATGGCGGTTTTCCTGTGCGACGGACTGGGCGCGCGCGAAGTGTATGACAGCGCGGGACACAATTATTCGCTCTCTCGCGAGAAATTCTTCGTGCTCGGCGGCGTCTGGCTGGCGGCCATGGAAGGCGATCCGCCTGCCGAGCGCTCATACCAGCACGTCGCTTTCCAGGTGGAGGAAGCCGACTTGCCGGCATACCAGGCCAGGCTGGAACGCATCGGCGTCGACATCAGGCCGCCCCGGCCGCGTGTGGAAGGGGAAGGCTTATCGCTGTATTTCCATGACTTCGATAATCACTTGTTCGAGCTCCACACCGGCACGTTGGCGCAGCGGCTGGCGCGCTATGCGGGCGGTCGCTGACGCGCCAGTCGCCGCGGGATGCCCCCGCCGTTAAGACGCCTTGCGCCGCAACGCCAGCACCGCCAGTCCGCCCAGCAGCATGCCCCAGGTGGCCGGCTCCGGCACCGGCGTCACCGGCACCAGCGTCAGCAAATCGCCGCGCACGGTGGCGCTGCGGCCATCGTCATGTTTCCATGTGTAGGTCGCGGTGGCGCGGTCGAACGGGGACAGCGCCAGCGACTGCGGCAGCGCCAGGCTGGTGAAGGCGGTGCCCGCATTATTGATGAAATAAAAGCTCAACGATTGCGACCCGTTCATTTCCAGGGACAACGTCTCTGCCTTGACCGTATCGGGCGTGCCATTTTGCACGGTCATGCGGAGATACATGATGTCGCCCGGGTAATCATATGAGTAATTGGCCCGGTCATAAGTCAGCCCGAAGTGGATGGCATTGACCGACTCATTGGCGTAGACGGCACTGGTTGCGGTGCCCGACAGTTTCAGCGTGTCGGTGTCGTAGATCAGGTAGCCGTGGAACAGGTCGCCCACCTCCAGCGTGACCCCGGGGTAGGACGTGGCGCCGACCGGCACGTTATTGGCTTCGAGGATGGTGCTGACCTTGCCGGTGAATTCATACACATTGACTTTAGCCTGGGCGGCGCCGGCCATCAACAAGCCGCCAGCCAGGGCGGCAATCGCGGTTTTCATGTTTTAACCTTAATGTTATTTAAAGATTAAAATCTTAGCCGGGCTGGGCTTGTACCGAAAATTCCCGAAGGTATCGTGCGCACCGGCTTTTTGATGGCAAGGAGCCTGGATTTACACTTTGAAATGTCTAATTTGAGACATTTTTCCTGCTCTTGTTCAGAATAAAACGGAACTGACGCTTTCTTGCAACGTGAAAGAAACCCTCTAGAAAATTCCAGGTCAAACCGGTTGTTTTTCCAGGCCAAAGCCTTCTACACTGGCCTGCCCGGATGTGGAGCGGATCCTCCCGCCGGGATAACACAAAGGCGTACTACGCCAGACAGACAATATCGGAGAGACTTAAAAATGATCGGGATTTCGCGTACTTCCAAAATCGCATTCGCAGTGAAAATGGCTTGCGCCGCAGCCGCCCTGGGCGTTGCCGGCCATGCCGCCGCCGGCGCCGACACCACCCGTGTGATCGTGGCGTTCAAACCAGGCAAAGCTGCCGATGTCCACGCCGCCGTGAAAGCCGCCAAGGGCGCGGTCAAACATGAAATCTTCGGCATGGATGCGATGGCAATCGAAGTGCCGACCCAGGCCCTGAACGGCCTGGCGCACAACCCGAACGTGGAGTACGTGGAAGAAGACGTGAAGCGCAAGCTGTTCGCCGGCACCACCGCGTCGACCGGCACGCCATACCAGCTGGGCCAGCTGGTGCCATGGGGCATCAAGGCGGTGCAGGCCGACCTGCTGTCCGACGCCAGCACCGGCAACCGCAAGGTCTGCATCATCGACTCCGGCTATGACCGCTCGCACGAAGACTTGAGCGGCAACATCGTCACCGGCGAATACGACAGCGGCACCGGCTGGTGGTACACCGACGAAAACCACCACGGCACCCACGTGGCAGGCACCATTGCCGGCATCAACAACAGCGGCGTGGGCGTGGTCGGCGTGAACCCGAACCGCAAGCTGAACCTGCACATCGTCAAGGTCTTCGGCGCCGATGGCTGGGCCTATTCGTCGACCCTGGCGACCGCCGCCAACAAGTGCGCCGCGGCCAAGGCCAACGTGGTCAGCATGTCGCTGGGCGGCGCATCGTCCAGCCGCACCGAACAGCGCGCCTTCGATTCCCTGCAAAGCGCCGGCATCCTGTCGATCGCTGCCGCCGGCAACGACGGCAACACGGTGGTGTCGTACCCAGCCGGCTATACCAGCGTGATGAGCGTGGCGGCCGTCGATGAAAGCCTGACCTGGGCCAGCTTCTCGCAATACAACAGCAAGGTGGAAATCGCCGGTCCTGGCGTAAACGTGCTGTCGACCGTGCCGATGGGCGCCGGCGCCGAGCCGACCCTGTCGGTGGGCGGCACCGCCTACACCCCGGGCGCGATGGACGGTTCGCCGAAGACCAGCGCCACCGGCCCACTGGCCGACTTCGGCCTGGGTGACACGGTCAACACCGCCATGGCCGGCAAGGTCTGCCTGATCCAGCGCGGCACCGTGGACTTCGCCACCAAAGTGTCCAACTGCAAGGCCAGCGGCGGTGTCGGCGCCGTGGTGTACAACAATGCCGCCGGCGGCTTTGGCGGTACGCTGGGCACCACCGTGACCACCATCCCGTCGGTCACCGCATCGGACACGCAAGGCGCGGCCCTGAAGGCGCAACTGGGCGCCTCGGCCACGGTGGCGGTGAAGGCAACCAACTACAGCTTCTATGACGGCACCTCGATGGCGACCCCGCACGTATCGGCTGTGGCGGCGCTGGTGTGGAGCTACTTCCCAACCTGCACGGGTACGCAGATGCGCGCATCGCTGACCAAGAGCGCGAAAGACTTGAACGCAGCGGGCCGCGACGTCTACACCGGCTATGGCCTGGTGCAGGCCAAGGCAGCGTACGACCGCATCAAGTCGCTGGGCTGCGGTAACTAAAACCGAAACAGCTGATTCATCGCTGTAGAAAATGGGGCGCCGCGTGCGCCCCATTTCATTTGGGCTGGGTGTCACCGATATTAATGTTATTATAATAATCTTCTGGTGCTCCCAGTAACGAGGAAGCGACATGTCCGAGCCGCAGCCGGCCCTACAGTCACCCCACATCCTTCTGTTCGATCTCGGTGGCGTCGTGATCGACATTGATTTCAAACTTGCCCTCGCGGCATGGGCGCCTTACTCGCGCCTGTCCCCCGCCGGCCTGCAGCAAGCGTTCCGCAACGACCTGCCTTACCAGCGCCATGAACGGGGCGAGATCACCGGCGACGAATACTTCGCGCACCTGGCCGGCACACTGCAACTGGATGCGCCCCCGGCGGTGATCGAAGCCGGCTGGAACGCGATTTTCCGCAGCGAGATCAGTGACGCCGTCCAGCTGGTGTCGTCATTGCGCGGCGCCATTCCCTGCCACGCGTTCACCAACACCAACGCCAGCCATATGGCGTGCTGGATGCGCCTCTATCCAGCCGTGGCGCAATCGTTCGATACGATCTTTGCCTCGCACCAGTTGGGGCTGCGCAAGCCGGAGCGCGCGGCGTTCGCGCACATATGCCGCGAACTCGACGTCGCGCCCGGCGCCATCCTGTTCTTTGACGATCTCGCGGAAAACGTGGAAGCAGCGCGCGCGGCGGGCCTGCACGGCGTGCTGGTGCGCGATACCACCGATATCGCCGCGGCGCTGGAAGCCCACCAGATCAAGGCGCCGGCATGATGGCCCGAGCCCGCCCGCCTGCCGCCGTTGATTATTTTTGTTGAAAGGAGTCTTTATGTCCGTCTCTATGCTGCAATCCCTGTTTGGCCAAAAGGCATGGGCCAATACCGAGTTGTTCGACGTGTTGGCGACCGTCACCGCCGAAGCGGAATTGCATACGGCGATCCGCACGCTGAACCATATTTACGTCGTGGACCGGATTTTCCGCGCGCACTTGCTGGGCGAGGCGCACGGCTATGACGCCACCAACACCAAGGAGACGCCCACGCTGGCCGCCCTGCGCGCCAACGTCGTGGAAACCGATGCCTGGTACCAGCGCTATGTCGCCGGCCTGGACGACGCGGCGCTGGCCGAACCGGTGCGCTTCCGTTTCACCGACGGCGACACCGGCACGATGTCGCGCGAAGAAATCCTGCTGCACGTGATCACACACGGCGGCTACCACCGCGGCAACGTGGGGCAAATCCTGAAGAACATCAGCGTGGCCCCGCCACGCGATTTGCTCACCAAGTTTTTGCATGTGAGCGAGCCGCAGCGGCGGGCGGCGTGAGGTATCGAATGACTTCTCCTGTTGCTGAATAGGACTCGTAAACGCTGCTGGCGCCGGCATCCTGCTGCTTCCGCGCCAGGGCCATCCTGGCGCGGCGCGAATCGGCTTACAAGGCAATGAGGGGGGCGTTCATTGCCGCCGGCGTTTGCGTGTATTTGATGGACGACTTCGTTCGCGGCGCCACCGGTGGGGAAAGGATTGATCACGCTGGGCGTTGTTGGCGCCATTGTCGGCCAGATGGAAGTGTGGTGGTTGCAGCGGAGGTTGGATGCGGCGATTGAATTGCTGGGGCGGGGGGGGGGAGGGCGGCTAAATAGCGGGCTGCCCGTCTTTTGAAATGGAATATCGTCGTTTATGCTAAGCGAAGCAGAATAAGTCTGATAACACAATAAATTCAGGTACTTCCTTTGTTATGTCGTTTTTAAGAAAAAAAGTCCATACTTATAGGC
>CBIHOX010000174.1:0-12011 GCA_966211685.1 uncultured Pseudoduganella sp. | reverse complement strand
GCCGGCATCCCGCGCGACCGCGCGGACGTGCGCTATGAACTGCACACGATCTGAAGACATGGGCGCCGGGCCTTCAGGCCGGGCATCCACACATTAAACAGTAATGGGAAGGAACCGAGACGTTATGACCATCAACCTGAAAACCCTGATTGGCAAGTTGAACGACACGTGCCGCGACGCGGCCACCCGCGCCGCCGGCATCTGCGTCTCGCTGGGCCAATACCAGGTCGACATCGAACACCTGTTGCTGGCGCTGCTGGAACAGCCGGGTAGCGACATCAGCATCATTGCGCGCCGCTGCGGCGTCGATGCCGGGGCGCTGGAAGCCGATTTGCGGGCGGAAATCGATGGTTTCAAGAACGGCAATACGCGCACGCCGGTGTTTTCCGAGCGCCTGCCGAAATTGCTGGAACACGCGTGGCTGATCGCCTCGCTCGACATCGGCCCGGACCACGGCGCCCAGATCCGTAGCGCGCATATCCTGCAGGCGCTGCTGACCGATGCGGAACTGTCACAGCTGGCGCAACGCACGTCGGCGCAATTCGCCCGCTTTGAAGTGGACCAGGTCCGCCACAAGCTCGACGAGATCGCCGCCGGCTCCCAGGAAGCCGTGCACCGCTTGGCGCCTTCGGCAACGGCAAGGCTGAACGGAGAGCGCGGCGCAGGCGGCGACACCGTCGGGGTCGGCGAGGCCGCGCCGGCTCCTGCGAAAACCCCTGCGCTGGACCAGTACACCAGCAACCTGACGCAGCGCGCGCTCGACGGCAAGCTCGATCCCGTGATCGGCCGCGACGATGAAATCCGCCAGGCCATCGACATCCTGATGCGGCGCCGCCAGAACAACCCGATCCTGACCGGCGAGGCCGGCGTCGGCAAGACCGCCGTGGTGGAAGGGCTGGCGCTGCGCATTGCCGCCGGCGACGTGCCGGACGTGCTGCAGGGCGTGCAGCTGCACGTGCTGGACATGGGGCTGCTGCAGGCCGGCGCCAGCGTCAAGGGGGAATTTGAAAACCGGCTGAAGAACGTCATCGATGAGGTGCGCAAGAGCCCCCGGCCCATCGTGCTGTTCATCGATGAGGCGCACACGATGATCGGCGCCGGCGGCCAGGCCGGCCAGAATGACGCGGCCAACCTGCTGAAACCGGCGCTGGCGCGCGGCGAATTGCGCACCATTGCCGCCACCACGTGGGCCGAATACAAGAAATACTTTGAAAAGGACGCGGCGCTCGCGCGCCGTTTCCAGGTCGTCAAGGTCGAGGAGCCCAGCGAGGAACTGGCGTGCGCCATGCTGCGCGGTATGGCGCCCCTGATGGAAAAGCATTTCAAGGTGCGCATCGCAGACGAAGCCATCACGGAAGCCGTGCGCCTGTCGCACCGCTATATCACGGGCCGCCAGTTGCCGGACAAGGCAATCGGCGTGCTCGATACCGCGTGCGCCCGGGTGGCGCTGGGCCAGAACGCGACGCCGGCGCAACTCGAGCGGCTGGCGCGCAAGATCGAGCGCATCGGCGTGGAAGCCGCGGCGCTGGAGCGTGAAATGCAGGCCGGCGGCGCCGCCCACGAGGCGCGCCTGGCGCAATTGCGCGAAGAGCGGCAGGCGGCTGCCGGCGAGCATGAAGCGCTGGCGGCGCGCTGGGAACAGGAAAAACAGCTGGCGGCGCAAATCACCGCCGCGCGCATGGTGCTGGAAGCGGGCGGGCCGGCCGACGCCAGCCAGGGCCGCGATTTGCAGGCGCTGCAGGCGCAATTGCACGCGCTGCAAGGCGAAGCGCCGCTGGTGCCGGTGCAGGTCGACGGCGGTGTGGTGGCGGGCATCGTGTCCGGCTGGACCGGTATCCCGCTGGGCAAGATGGTCAAGGATGAAATCAAGACCGTGTTGAACCTGCAGGGCTTGCTGGCCGAAAGGGTGCTGGGCCAGCCGCATGCGCTGGCCGCCATCGCGCAGCGCGTGCGCACGGCGCGCGCCGCGCTGGATGATCCGAACAAGCCGAAAGGCGTGTTCCTGTTCGTCGGTCCGTCCGGCGTGGGCAAGACGGAAACCGCGCTGGCGCTGGCCGACGTGTTGTATGGCGGCGAGCGCAAGCTCATCACCATCAACATGAGCGAATACCAGGAAGCGCACAGCGTCTCGGGCCTGAAAGGCTCGCCGCCCGGCTATGTCGGCTACGGCGAGGGCGGCGTGCTGACCGAAGCCGTGCGGCGCAATCCGTACAGCGTGGTGTTGCTCGACGAAGTGGAAAAGGCCCACCCGGACGTGCTGGAAATGTTTTACCAGGTGTTCGACAAGGGCGTCATGGACGATGCGGAAGGACGCGAGATCGACTTCCGCAACACCATCATCATCCTGACCTCGAACGTGGCGTCGGGCGCCGTGATGCAGGCTTGCCTGAACAAGGCCGTGGACGAATTGCCTTCCGTGGACGAACTGGAAGCGCTGGTGCGGCCGCACCTGATGAAGCAGTTCAAGCCGGCCTTCCTCGGGCGCCTGAAGACCGTGCCGTTCTATGCGATTGCCGACGACGTGCTGGTGGAAATCATCACGTTGAAGCTGGGCCGCATCGGCCGCCGCATCGCCGCCAACCACAAGGCTGAATTCACGTGGGACAAGGCGCTGGTGGAAGCCGTGCTGGCGCGCTGCACCGAAGTCGATTCCGGCGCGCGCAACGTCGACCATATCCTCAACGGCACCCTGTTGCCGGAAATCGGCGAAGCCGTGCTGGCGCGGATGGCCGAAGGCGCGGCCATCGCGAAAATCAAGGTAGGCGCGGACAAGCAGGGACGCTTCAAGTACACCATCCGCTGATCAGCGTTGCCGGCCGCGGCCGGCGCGCATCAATTCGATGTAGCGCCGCGCGCCCAGTCCCAGCGGGCGCTCCCTGGACCAGACCATGTCGACCCACAGCCGCAACTGGTTGCTGATGTTGTCGAACTTGATTTCCACCACGGAACCGGCCGCCGCCAGCGGCTGCACCAGCACGCGCGGCAGGTAAGCCCAGCCCAGGCCGGCCTGGACCAGGCTGAGCGTGGCGTGCTGGCTGTCGGTGCGCCACACCTGGCGCGACACCACGTAGCGCGGATCGAGGCTGGCGTCGCGGCTGGCCATGACGATCTGCCGCATGTCGAGCAAGTCTTCCATGCGCAGGCGCCGCGCGCCGGCGCGCGCCAGCGGATGGCTGGCCGCCAGCGACGCCACCAGCAGCTCGCTGCCCACTTCCTCGAACGCCTCGCGTTCATCGACCTTTTCCCGTTCATATACCAGCGCCAGGTGCACCTCGCCGTCGTGCAGCATGCGCAGCGCGTCGGCCTGCGGCGCCGACAGCACGTCCACTTCCAGTGCCGGATATTCCGCCGCCAACACGGCCAGCGGCGCGCTCCACGGCGCCGCCATCAAGTCCGGCGCAATGGCGATGGCCAGGCGCCGCTCCAGCCCCGCGTGCAGCGCCAGCGCATGCGCATCGAGCTGGCGCAGCTGGCTGGCCAGCTGGCGGGCGCGGGGCTCCAGCGCGCGCGCCGCGTCGGTGGGGCGCGGTTCGCGGCCGACCCGGTCGAACAGCGTCAAATCCAGTTCCGCCTCCAGCTGGGCAATCGCCATGCTGACGGCGGACGGCACCTTGCCGGACGCGCGCGCCGCGGCGGAAAACGAACCGTGGTCCAGCACGGCCAGGAAAACGTCGATGGAATCGCTGGTGAACGCCATGGTGTATCAAATAAATTGAAAGAAGCTGACTTTTTATATCAGAGTTTCACACATATAGTCCAGTCATGTTCATTTCATCGCGGAGGTTGCCATGCAGGGCGCAAAGCGCAAGGTCGTGTACGTGACGTTGTTCGAAGTGATTGCAATCGGCTGCACCACGGCCGGACTGACGCTGTTTTCCAGCCAGGGCGCGGCGCACGCCAGCGTGGCCGCGGTGGCGTCGTCCATCATCGCGGTGGTGTGGAATTTGCTGTACAACGCGCTGTTCGAAGCATGGGAAGCGCGCCAGTCCAAACGCGGGCGCGGCATGGCGCGCCGGGTGGCGCACGCGGTGGGATTCGAGGCGGGCATGCTGGCCATGCTGGTGCCGCTGTTCGCGTGGTGGCTGGACGTGACGCTGTGGCAAGCCTTCCTGCTGGACTTTGGCCTGGTGCTGTTCTTCGTGGCCTATACCTTCCTGTTCAGCTGGGGCTTCGACATGCTGTTTGGATTGCCCGCGTCGGCGCGGGCATAGGAGGGGGCTGACGTCAGTTCGGCGCGCGGCCTTTCACGCCCAGCAATTCCTCCACGTGTTCCATCGAAGCGGGATCCTTGATGACGGAACGCAGCCACGTGTGCAGGTCGACGTCGGCCGCGTCGGCGGCCTTGTCCGCGAAGTACGATACCGGGCTGTGCGGCTCGGTCTTACGGAAGTATTGCGCGACGCCGCGCAACAGCGCCACGGCTTGCGCGCGGCTGGCGATGCCGCCCGGCTGCGGCGCGGCCACCGGCTGCTCCCCGGCGCTGGCCGTGGCCACCGGCGCGGGCGCAGGCTGGCCGGGTTCCGGCGGCAGCGCGTGCATCAGCGCCTGCAGCGCCTCGCGCGCGGGCGTGAAGCTGGGACTGTCGGCCCCGAGGCGCGCATCGGCGGCCTGCTCGAACGCCTTCAGCGCTTCCATGCAGCCTGCCGCATCGGCGTGGCTGGCGCCGGCCGGCGCCATCGTGCGCAGCAGGGCGGGCGTGCGGGCCAGTATCCACGCCAGGTTGCCGATACGCTGTTCATGGTCGTCGTCCGATTCCGGGAACAGTCCCTGGTCCCAGAAACGCTCGCACAGGCCGGCCAGCACGCGCCATCCTTCGGCCAAGCCCTGCAACTGGTGCCGGTAGGCGGCCGCCTCGGTCAGCCAGACCGCGAGCCGCAAGTCCTTGCTGCGCGTTTCCAGCAGTTGCGCGCAGCGCTCGACCACGAAGCCCCAGTCGGCTTCCTTCAGGTCGGTGACCCATTCGCCCTGGTCGAGCGACGGGTCGTCGAACTTGCGCGCATGGGCGATTGCGTCGAGTTCCGGGGAAAAAGCCAGGTCGGCGCCGCCCGGCTGGGCGTCGCTGATGGGATGAAGTAACTGTGTGGCGGAAAACATGGGAATCCTTATTGCATCAGGCGGAATTCAATGCGGCGGTTGCGCGCGCGTCCTTCGGCGGTGTCGTTGCCGGCCACGGGGCGGTCCGGTCCCTGGCCGCTGGCGGCCAGCAGGCTGCCGTCGATGCCGTGGCTGGCCAGGTAAGCCTTGACGGCGTCGGCCCGCGCCTGGCTCAGCCCCAGGTTGGTGGCGCGCAGGCCCAGGCTGTCGGTGTGTCCAATGATTTCCACCTTGCGGCCTTTGAGCTTTTGCAGCGCCGCCACCATTTCATCGAGGATGGCGCGGCCGGCAGGCGTCAGCGTGGCCTGGCCGCTTTCGAACTCCACGATGCGGTTGGCCAGCGCATTGTCGAGGATGCGCTGTTCGCCGGCCGACACGCGCAGCGCATTGTTGACGGTATAAGTCGGATTGAGGCTGCCGGCCACGCTGCCGGCCAATTTCTGGCGCAGCGCTTCATTGGCCACTTCGCCGCGCAAGGTGACGGTGCTGCCGTCGATTTTCAGCTGGCCGCGGCTGATCTGCTTGAGATCGGGCGTGATCAGCTTTTGCACGTACGCGTTCCAGTTGGCCGGCGTGACCACCTGGTCGACGGTGATCTGGTCCACCACCTTGTCGGCGCCGTACACTTCGCGCAGTTTCGCCAGCACCGCGGCCTTGCTGGCCTCGTCCGGCAAAGTGCCGCTGGCCAGCACCTGGCCGGGCTGCACGGCCGGCTGCGCCTGTGCCGGGGCAGGGACGGGGGCTTGGGCCTGGGCCGGCGCGGCCAGCCAGGGCAGCAAGGGGCATAACAGGGTAAGGAGCGGGGGCAGGAGCATCCGCATGGTCGGTTTCCTCATGGTCATGTTCCTTTGGTTACGTGCCGATATACGCGGCGTGCAGCATGGCCAGCGCGGACTTCAGCGACAGGTTCGGTTGCGACAGGTAAGTCGAGGTCTTCTTGCCGGCATAGTCGGCGTTGGCCTGTTCCTCCACCCAGTCCAGCTGGTCGAACGCGACGTGGTGTTCCTGGCCCACCTGCGGATCCATGATGGCTTGCAGCGTGTGGGCCGAGGCCCCGGAAAAGCCCAGTACCAGCACCGGTTGCTGTCCGCTGTACGTCATGAACAGCGCCAGTTCGAAATCGGCGCGCGCCAGGAATGGCGTGATCACGTGCATCCAGTATGCGGCCACCAGGCTGCGGTACATCGGGTCGTGCGGCAGCGGCAGCACGAGGCTCTTTTCCAGTCGGCTGGAACTGCTGGCCAGGACCGGCTGCAGCAGCATGCCCAGCGCCAGCAGCAGCTGGCGCACGGTGCCGCCGAAGCCGGCCTGCGCCAGTATGGCTTCCAGCGAACCGATGGTCTGCATGTCCATGAAATCGCTGAACGCGGCGTCGTAGGCCGACGGACGCAGGTCCAGTTCCACCACCTGGGCCGAAGCCGCTTGCAGCGCGCCGCTCGGTTCGGCCGCGCGCACCACGCTGTCGGCCAGGAATTCCAGCCGGGCCCACAGCCGGCTCAATACCAGCGGCGCGTTCGGCACGAAGCCGGCCGGTTCTGGCGCTTCCATGCTGCTGGCCATCAGGAACGGGAAGCGGCGGCTGGACTGGTCGCTGCTGGCGACGATATGGCCGCCGATCGCGTGGCGGCGGCGCGGCCCGACGAAGGCGAAATGCAGCGGCGCCAGCGCGTCATAGGTGAGTTTCCAGCGCGCGTCGGTGCTGAGCAATTCCATCGCGCGCGCCAGCCAGTCGTCCAGCACCTTCAGCAGGGCGGGATTGTCGCTGGCCTTGACGAAGTCGCCGCGGCTGGGGATCTTGCCGAAATAGCCGATGGTGGCGGCCGTGGTTCCACGGTGCAGGTCACGGTTCACTTGGCCACCTCCGCTGCGGCGACGGTGGTGGTGGCGGCCGCGCCGGCGGCCGGCGCCACCACGGCGTCCGGCAGGCGCAGGCGCTTGAAGCCGGACGCCTGTTGCGGCA
Source organism: uncultured Pseudoduganella sp. (assembly GCA_966211685.1). Taxonomy (GTDB): domain Bacteria; phylum Pseudomonadota; class Gammaproteobacteria; order Burkholderiales; family Burkholderiaceae_D; genus Rugamonas. The sequence continues at coordinate 4,957 of CBIHOX010000174.1, read as the reverse complement.
CGGGGGCGGGCGGTGGCGGCGGCGCCGCTTCCACCTTCAGGTTGGCGGTCACGGTGACACCGCCATTATTCCACGTCAATTCAAACATGCCATCCTTGCGTTTGCGGGTCGATGCATCGACCATTTGTTTCAGGCCGAAGTGGCCCGGTTCATTCAACACCACCACCTGGCGCCCTTCCGGCGTGATGGCCGTGATGCGCGCGCCTGGCAAGCCCTGCGGATTGGGCCAGACCATGCGCACCCAGGGCTGCGGCTGGCCGCGCCAGCGCAACGCCTGGCCATCGATTTCAATCGTGAATTCGGTGGCGCCGGTGGCGCCCAGCGCCTGCAATTCGAATTTGGTCTGGGCTTCGCCGCCGCTGGCGGCGGCCGCGTTGGCCACGCCGCCCGCGTTGAGCGGCGCCACCCAGGCCGGGAAGCTGCTGGCCACGGCCGGCACCAGGTTGATGCCCATGTCGGCCCAGGTGCGGCTGCTCAGCGTGTCGCCGCGGCGCACCACCAGCGGGCCGACGGTGGCGTCGAAGAATTTCGCGATGGCGCCGGACGGACCGAAGATTTCCCCGATTTCCGCGTTGGACGCTTCGGCCTTCGATTCGGTGGCGAACGGGTATTTCAGCGCCAGGTTGCGGCGGAACGGCGCCAGGACCTGCGCCGCCCACACCTTGTTGATTTCCTCCTCGGTGGGGCGCACGATCACGGCGAAGGTCTGCATCAGCGGACGCACCAGCAGCGGACGCAGCGCCTGTTTTTGCGCGTCGGTCATGCCGACCAGCATTTGCTCGTCGACGTAGCGCAGCGCGTCGGCCAGCTCGGAGCCGGAACCGTCCAGGGTTTGCTGCATCAATTGCTTGGCGCCTGGACCGGCGTCGCCCTGGTTGCGGATCTGGTTGATCCGGCCGCGCAACTTCGACAAGTGTTCCATGTAGCCGCGCATCAGCGAAGCATCCTTGTCCTTGGCCACCACGAGGCGGGCCACGCCGGCGAATTCGCGCCCGACCGGGCCCAAAGGCAAGGGCTGGTTTTGCGCGGCGCCCGGCGAGGGCAGCGTGACGTTGACCTGGGCCGGGGCCTGGCGCAGGATGGTTTCGCGGAACCACGCGGCGACGCCGCGCTGCGCCTGCTGCATGCCGGCGTCGATCAGCGACGGGTTGTCCCACGACGTTTGCTGGTAAACCGCTGTCACCACCTTGTTCAGCGGCGACATTTGCGGGTCGCCCAGCCGGTTCATGGCTGTCGCCGCCTGCTCGAAGCCTTCCAGGTCGCGGATCGTCACGCCCTGCATGAATTTTTGCCACTCCCTGGCGTAATCGTTCTTGTACAGTTCCACCAGCGATTTCTGGATCTGTTCCGGGCTGCCTTCCAGGGTCAGGTCGTCCTTCGACGACGATTTCAGCACCCAGTCCGCGCTTTGCATGGCGCCGTTGGCGGCTTCGCGGAACGCGTCGCGCACGTAGCCTTCCCATGCCTCGCGGGTGAAGCTGCCCGGCACCGCGTGGCTGCCCAGCAGCAAGTCCTTGTCCTGGTCGCCGACGATGCGCGCCACCGTGATGGACGGGAAGCGGGTGGCGGCGCGCGCCTTCACGTCGGCATACACGCGTTCGCGCGCCGGCAGGCCGCGCACCATGCGGCGCAACTTTTCGCGGCTCTGGTCGACCAGCGCCAGCTTGTTCTCGATGGTGGGCCACGACGTGTCATTGACTTGCGCCAGGTGGAACGAAATCAGGCGCTCGGCGCTGCGGATCATCTGTTCGCGCGGCATGGCGCCGCGGTTGGCGTCCAGCCACGCGCGCCAGTAGCGGGTCAGCTGGTCGTTCAGGTGCCCGGCTTCGGCGCGGGTGCGGTCGCCCAGCATCAGGTAGGTTTTCAGTGCATTGTAGGCGTCTTCCGCGCTGGCCGGCGAGGCATCCTTGAACGCCTGGGCCGCGGCGGGCGCGGCGCCAGGCTGGCCGGCCGCCGCGCCCTGGCCGGGCTGCGACGGCTGCATGTCGGCGCTGTTGGCTTCGGTCAGGAACGCTTCCAGCGATTGCGCCACCGGCGTCAGCATCACGGCGCGCACGCCGTTGAAATACTCCTCGCGCAGCTTGCGGTCCAGCGCCTGGCCCTGGTACAGGCCCAGGCTCAGCGCCAGCGGCCGGCTTTTCTTGTAGTTGTCCAGCTGTTCGATGCGGTCTTGCAGCACTTCCAGCGCCTGCAGGCGCGATTGCAGGTCGATGCGCTTGTCCTGCAGGCGCGCGGCCTGCTGCAAGTCCGCTTCCACGTTGGCCACCAGCTGGCGGTTGTTCAGGTAAGACCAGCTCCAGCCGCCCAGCGCCAGGCCGGCGATGGCCATGGCGGCAAAGAAGGCAGCGTAGCGCATGCGGGTGCGGGCCGGGCTGGCGTATTGCGCCACCAGCTGCTTGTCGGCGAAGATCACCTGGCGGAAAAGGTTGAGCAGGAAATAACCCTGCTGCTGGTGCGTGGCGCCATGGTCGGCCTGCTGCAGCCTCAGGTCGAAGCGCTGCGCCACGCGCTGCGACGACGCCGACACGGTTTCACCTTCCTGCAGCGCGCTGGTGAAGTAAAAGCCGCGGAACACGGGCTTGAACTGGAACGGATTTTCCTCGAACAGCGTGGCGACGAAGGTGCGCAGCGGGCCCTTGATGGACGCGAATTCCAGCGGGAACGTGAACACGCCGGGCGGCATGCGCTCGCGCCATTGCAGCGCCATGCTGGCGCGGCTCATGTCCTTCAAGCCTTCGTGCAATTCGTCGAAGCGGGCGTCGAACAGGTCCAGCAGTTGCGCGCTGGTGGCGTTCTGGTTATAGGGCAGCGTGGCGCCCCAGACGCGGTCGCGTTCCCCCAATTCGCAATCCTGGAAGAATTCATTGAAGCCGTTGATCAGGTCGGCCTTGGTGAACACGATGTACACGGGCGCGTGCACGGCCAGCCGTTCGGTGACTTCCTGCACGCGCTGGCGCAGGTTTTTCGCCAGGTTGACGGCGAATTCCGGTCGGTTGCCGGCCAGTTCCGCCACGCTGACGGCGATGATGACCCCATTGATGGGCGCCTTGCTGCGGTGCTTCTTCAGCAGGTCGAGGAAGCCGAACCATTCGGCGCGGTCTTCCTCGGCCACCGCGTAGCGGCCGGCCGTGTCGAGCAGGATGCCGTCGGTGGTGAAGAACCAGTCGCAATTGCGGGTGCCGCCGACGCCTTGAACCACTTTGCTGTCGGCCAGCGGGAATTGCAGGCCGGAACTGGCGATGGCCGTGCTCTTGCCGGCGGCGGGGTTGCCGATCACCATGTACCACGGCAATTCATACAGCGCGTCGTTGCCGGAATACTGGCCCAGCTTGGACTGGCGGATGGTGGTGATGGCCTCCTGCATGCGCTGGCGCAGCGCGTCGGTTTCCTGGCGCTGCATGGCGTCGGCGCGCGGCGCCGCCTGCTTTTCCAGCATGTCGCCCAGGCTGCGCGATGCGCGCCGGCGGCGCCAGCGCTGGCCCAGCCAGAACGCGGCCGCGATGGCCAGCAGGCCGCCGAGCACCGCCCACGGCAGCCAGGCCGGCAATTGCAGCAGCCTGGCGCCGCCCAGCAGGACGGCGGCCAGCGCGAGCCAGCCCGCCAGCAGCAAGCCATTGCGCAGTGTGAATTGGGACCGGAAGGTGTCGAATGTCATAGCTCAGTTCCTGGTATTGCGGACGCTGCGCCGCGGATCAGCACCGCGCAGCGTTGTTGGGGATCTTCATTGGTCAGGCACAGCACGTGTTCGTGGCGCGCCTGCGCTTCATGGACGGCCAGCGCCAGCGCGGCCAGTTCGCCGGCATGGCCTGCATATCCGGTGGCCGCGCCCAGCGTGACGATGTCCTGTGTCGGGTCGAGGTCCGGCAACAGCGCATGCGCGGCGCCCATCAATTCCATGACGCGCGCGCTGCGGTGGCCGGTGTCGGCCACGATCAGAGCCGGTTGCGCCGCGGCCGCGGGGTGCGCGGCCTGCTGCGGCGCCGGCTGCGATGGCGGTTGGGCCACCGGCGCGCCTGCCGCCGGCGCCGTGGCGCCGCCTTGCTGCCGCGCGAAATCGCGGCAGGCGTCCTGCGCCAGCGGCGCCAGCGCGCCGGCGCCGCTTCGCAGCGCGGCCAGTTGCGGCGACGGACCGGTCGCCAGCTGGCCGGCGTGCACGGCGCTCGCCACCAGCACGCCGGCCGCGGCTTCGCCCGGCATCAGGCCTTGCGGCTGGCGCGCCGTGAACAGCGTGTTGCGCTCCGTCCAGCGGCTGACGGTCTGGCTGCCGATGTGCGAGCAGCAGGCCAGCAGCACCGTGAAGCAGGCGGCGCCGCTGTCGCGCATGGCGGCCAGCAGCGCCCCCGGCGCGGCATCGGTATAGACCGTGACGGCGCTGTGCCGCAGCGGCCAGCCGGCATCGGCCGCCTGTTGCCGCAGCCAGCGGCCCGCCACGTCGCGCCAGTCGGCCGGCCAGTCGGCAGGCAGCAGCAATGCCAGTTGCAGTGTCGGCAGGGCGGGCTGCGCGGACGCGGCGCCGGGCTGGATGGACTGTGCGCGCGCAGCGGGGGAGGACGGGTAGGGTGTGGCGGCGCCCTGCGCGTTCACCGGTTCTTGTCCATCGAGCGCGGCATGGGTCGCGGCCACGGCGGCAAGTTCCTGCGCCACCGGCGCGGCCAGCGCCAGCGCGCGCCAGAATTCAGGCGTGGCCTCCAGCGGCGGCAGGCTGGTTCGCTGGCCAGGCTGCTGCCGCTCCTGCCATGCCTGGACCGCGGCCGCGGTTTCCGCCTCGTCGACGTAGCCGGCGCGCGCCGCCATGACGGGATAGCCATCCTCGTCTTCCAGCGACGGATCGAGCCCGGTGCGGGCGGTGCGCGCGGCCAGCGCCTCGGCCAGTTCCGGCGCGGAAGCGCCGTGCGGCACGCGCAGCGCGGCCGCGGCGATGTGCAGCGCGGGCGGCGCGGGCGGTGCCGGCGGGATG
>CBIHOX010000173.1:0-12075 GCA_966211685.1 uncultured Pseudoduganella sp. | reverse complement strand
CTGATGAGCGCCATCGCCGGCATCGACCAGGCGCTGTGGGACATCAAGGGCAAGGCGCTCGGCGCGCCGGTCTACCAGTTGCTGGGCGGGCTGGTGCGCGACCGCATGAAAATCTACAGCTGGGTCGGCGGCGACCGGCCAGCCGACATCATTGAAGCCATGCACAAGCTGAAGGATGGCGGCATCGCCACCTTCAAGATGAATGGCACCGAGGAACTGGGCATGATCGACAGTTCCGCGCGCATCGACGCGGCGGTGGCGCGCATCGCGGAAATCCGCCAGGAATTCGGCAATACCGTGGAATTCGGCATCGACTTCCATGGCCGCGTGGCCGCGCCAATGGCGCGCGTGCTGCTGCGCGAGCTGGAACCGTTCCGGCCCCTGTTCGTGGAAGAACCGGTGCTGGCCGAGCAGGCCGAATACTATCCGCGCCTGGCGGAATCGACGTCGATCCCGCTGGCGGCCGGCGAACGCATGTTTTCGCGCTTCGAATTCAAGCACGTGTTCGAGCGCGGCGGCATTTCCATCCTGCAGCCGGACTTGTCGCACGCGGGCGGTATCACGGAGTGCGTGAAGATCGCCGCCATGGCCGAGGCGTACGACGTGGCGCTGGCGCCGCATTGTCCGCTCGGACCGGTCGCGCTGGCGGCCTGCCTGGCGGTGGACTTCGTGTCGCACAACGCCGTGCTGCAGGAGCAGAGCATGGGCATCCATTACAACCAGGGCGCCGAACTGCTCGACTATGTGCGCAATCCCGAAGATTTTCGCATTGAAAACGGCTACATTGCGCCGCTGCCGAAACCGGGACTGGGCGTGGACGTGGACGAAGACAAGGTGATCGCGGCCAGCCGCAATGCGCCGGACTGGCGCAATCCATTGTGGCGGTTGGCCGACGGCACCGTGGCGGAGTGGTAGGCGATGGCGGGCGACAGCACCGATGTGAAAGTGGTGGGCGTCGACTGGGGCACCACCAACCGGCGCGCCTATGTCCTCGACAGCGCCGGCGAATGCGTGCGGCGCCATGAAGACAACCAGGGCACCCTGGCCAGCGCGGGGCAATTCCTGCCATCGCTGCTGGCATTGCTGGAACAATTGCAGGCGCCCGGCACCGTTCCCGTGATCCTGTCCGGCATGGTCGGCAGCGCGCAGGGCTGGCAACAGGCGCCTTACCTGGATTGCAGCGTGCCGCTGGCGGAATTGCCGCAAACGACGGTGCCCGTGGCCGAGGCGCCGCCCGGCAGGAACTGGCGCATCGTGCCCGGCTACTGTTGCCGCGGCGGCCAGGGTACCGGTCCGGTGGACGTCATGCGCGGCGAGGAAACCCAGTTGCTGGGCGCGATCGCGCTGGGCCATGGCGACGGCTGGATCGTGCTGCCCGGCACACACTGCAAATGGGTGCAACTGCGGCAGGGCAAGGTCAGCCGCCTGGCCACCTACATGACCGGCGAACTGTTTGCCATGCTGGCCGCCGGCGGCACGCTGGCGCCGCTGATGGCGGCCGGTCCCGATGGCGAACCGGTGGCGCTGGCGCACGGCGTGGCGCTGGCGCGCCGCATGGACCCGCTGTCGCATGCGCTGTTCGGTATCCGCGCCGCCGTGGTGGCGGGCGTGATGCCGGCCACGCAGGCGCGTTCCTGCGTCAGCGGCCTGCTGGTCGGTTCGGAATTCGCCGCGGCGCTGCAGCAGGCCGGGAAAGAAGGCGACGCCGCCGGCGCGGGCGCGATCCGCCTGGTGGCGTCCGATGCGCTGAGCGGCGTGTATGCGGCGGTGGCCGGCCTGTTCAACGTGCGCGCCACGCTGCTGGACCCGGACACCGTGTATTGCGCGGCGCTGGCGAAATTCGTGGAGACTCCGAATGAATCCTTTGTTATTTGATCCGCCGATGGCCGCCATCCTGCGCGGCCTGACCCCGGAAGAGGCGCCGATGGTGGCCGAAGTGCTGTTCGGCGCCGGCTTCCGCATCCTGGAAGTGCCGCTGAACCGGCCCTATGCGCTGGACTGCATCGGCATCCTGGCGAAAATGAAGCCGGCCGATGCGCTGGTGGGCGGCGGCACCATGCTGGCCGTGGCCGACGTGGACGCCGTGTTTGCCGCGGGCGGACGCCTGATGGTCGCGCCCAACTGCAACCCCGCCGTGATCGCCCGCGCGGCCAGCCTGAACATGGTGACCGCGCCCGGCGTGGCCACGCCCACCGAAGCATTCACCGCGCTCGAGGCGGGCGCCAGCATCCTCAAGATGTTTCCTGCTGAAATGGTCGGGCCGGCGGGGCTGAAAGCCATGAAGGCCGTATTGCCGCCCGGTACGCTGCTGTGGCCGGTGGGCGGTGTGATGCCGTCCAATATGGCCGACTGGCTGAAGGCCGGCGCCACCGGCTTTGGTATCGGCAGCCAGCTGTACAAGCCGGGACAGGGCAGGGAAGCACTGGAACTGAGCGCGGCGGAATTCATCGCCGCATGGCAGGAGCGGCCGAGGACGCCACAGGCGCAACCGCTGTAGCCCTTGCTGTAGCCCTTGCTGTAGCCCTATCCCTGCGCCGGCCCGATGTAGGGTGGATCAGGCGGAACGCCGTAATCCACCACTGCGCGCATACCGGTGGCGCTCGTAATCGACCACTGCGCGCACACCGGTCGCGCCCGTCATCCGCCACTGCACGCGTACCGGTGCCGCCCCACGCCGTCAAGGTATGCCGCCGCCCTTGGGCGCGTCGCGCCCCGGCCGGTCGTCTGCCAGTTGTCCGGCTCCGCTGGTGACGGGCATGCCGGAACCGCGCGTACCCGCCTCGTGGCCATGCGCGCCGGGCGCATTTCCTCCTGGTGGAGGGGGCACGCCGTCGCGCCGGGCAAAGTTGGTGCCACGCGTGGCGCCGCCGGGCGCGACTGCCGCGTCCGCGCCGGCGCCGTGCGCGCCGCCGGTCCGGGCCGGTGACGATGCGCCGCCGCCGGTTGCGGGGTCCGCGCTGTGCGGCGTGATGACGTTGTTGGCCGGATGGCCAGTCGCCACCGTGCCGCTTTCATGCACGGCGGGCTGTTCACCCAGGCTGTGTTCGTTGCCTTTCTTCATGGGATAACTCCTCTGCTTTCATGGCGCGCAACAGGCGCGCGATCGGGCCCGGCGTGGTGTCGTCCAGGCGGTAGTGGGCGCCCGAAGGCAGGATGTGCAGGCGCGCGCCGATCATTTCCAGCGGGCTGCCGTCACCGGCGCCGTCGGCGTCGGTGTGCATGCCGCTGCCGTCGACGACCGTCACCCCGCCCGCGCCGATGACTTCCAGGCCTTCCGCCGCGCGCACCAGCAATGCGGTGTTTTCATCGATGCCGATGCCGTACAGCGACGGGTTTTCCGCCACGGCCGACAACAGGCGCGCCAGGCGCCGGCGTTCCGAAAAATGCTGGTCGATGACCACCCGCGGCAACAGGCACAGCCCCTCGCCGAGCCGCACCGCGCCCTTGCGCGGCTGCAAGTCGGTTTCACCCTGTTCCAGCATGTGCTGCGCCAGTGCGGAAGCGCCTGCGCTGGTGCCGGCGACGCACGCACCGCGCCGCAGCGCCTGCGCCAGCGCATCGGCCAGCGGTGTCCGGTGCAGGCAATCCATCAGGCGGCGCTGGTCGCCGCCGGCAATGAAGATGCCGCCGGCGCTGCCGACCGCATCCACCGGCGCGCCATAGCCGGCTTCGCGGCGGTGTTTTACGTGCAGGCCCTGGCAATGGCGCGCGCCAATGCGGTCCAGTGCGGTCTTGTAGTCGCGCCACAGCACGTCGGGTTCCTCGCTGGCGGCCGTGATGACCATGATTGCCGCATCCGGCCCGCCCGACAGCTCGACGAAGCGGCCAAGGATATCGGCGCCGTTGGCGCGGCTCTCGTGCCCGCCAATCACCAGCAGGCTGCCCTTGCCTTGTGGGCCGCAGGCGTTGTGCGTGTGTGCGTTTCGTGCGTTTCGAGTCATGCGCAATAGTATGAAACACCCGTGGTGCGCACCAAAGCGGCGTAGGCGCCGTATCGGTGTAAGAACGGGCTCACACCGTGCATGACGGCAGCCGGGCCGCTGGAGAATGACAGTCGTCAAGGCAGTGGCGGCGGGGCGGATGCGGCCGTTGTGTGCGGCCGCGCACAGCGCATTTCTGTCCCGGCGGCTACATTGCGCGGATGCTATAAGTAGTCTTAAAGGAAACGGTTTTGAACTACGAAAAATTCATCGCATCGTTTGACGGCATCTTCGACGGCATCGACTGGCAGAACTGGCTGCTCAGTATCGGGGTCGCGGTGCTCAGTTACCTGGCGATCCATGGCACGGTGGCGCTGTGCCGGCGCCAGCTCGAGAAAATGCAGGCCGACCGCCGCGCGGCAAAACCCATGGCCGAACTGCTGTGCGCCATGCTGAAGAAGACCAGCAACCTGGCCGTGGCGCTGACGGCGCTGTTGATCGGGCTGACCGTGCTGGACTTGCCGCAGCCGTGGGCCGACCGCGTCACCCACCTGTGGTTCGTGACCCTGGGCGTACAGATCGGCCTGTACGCGAACCAGTTGATCGACGTGACCATGCGGCGCTATTTCGGCAGCCGCGCGCCGGCGCGCGACAATGGCCCGGCCAACCCCACGGTGGCGCGCACGCTGATGGTGTGGGCGCTCAAGACCGCATTGTGGGTGGTGCTGCTGCTGGCGATCCTGTCCAACCTTGGCGTGAACATTTCCGCCTTTGTCGCCAGTCTGGGCATCGGCGGGATCGCGGTCGCGCTGGCCGTGCAAAACATCCTGGGCGACCTGTTCGCTTCGCTGTCGATCGCGGTCGACAAGCCGTTCGAGGTGGGCGACGCCATCAGCGTCAACGGTTTTTCCGGCACGGTGGAACACGTGGGCTTGAAAACCACGCGCATCCGCGCCGACAGCGGCGAGCAGATCGTGATTGCCAACGCCGATTTGCTGAAGAACACCGTGCGCAATTTCAAGCGCATGTCGAACCGCCGAGTGCAATTCTCGCTGAACCTGGCGCCGTCGACCCCGGTGGACGTGGCCGAGCGCGTGCCGGAAGCGCTGCAGCACGTGGTCGAAGCCCAGCGCCAGGTGCGTTTCGACCGCGCGCACTTGAAGTCGGTGACGCAGGACGCGCTGGAATTCGAAGTCGTGTACTACGTGCTCGATCCATCGTATGCCACCTTCATGGACGTGCAACAGCAAGTGTTGCTGGGCTCCATGCGTGTATTGGCCGGTATCGGCGCCAGCACGGCCAAGGCCAGCCAGCGCGTGGTGGTGGACGCCCAGGGACAGTTGCGGCCGGCGACGCCGCTGCGGTCCATGCCGAAACCGTCGTCCTGATCCGTTCAAAAATTTCCCTACTGAATTTTCTGTCACGGTTGTGTCACATGACGCCTATAAAGTGTGGCTTTTTCAGCAAAATGCAGATAACAAATTTAGCAAATAGTTAAATTTGCCTGTTTGTTATGCTACGCTGCGCGCTCGTCCGAAACACGACCGTTCGTCTTTAAATCACAGGGAACAATATGAGAGCTGGATTGACTGCCATGGCCCTGGCCATGGCGGCTTGCATGGCCACGCCTGCGCATGCGTGGCAACAGGAAACCCACCGCCGCATCGTGCTCGATGCGGTGGCGTTCATGAAAAACAACCCCGACACCACCAATTACGCCAAGCTGGCGGCAGGCGTTACGCGCGCCGGCTACACGGTCGACCAGTTTGCCCAGGCGCTCGGCCAGGGCGCCTATGACGTCGACGATTTCGCGGACACTTACCTGTGCGGCGCGTCGACCGGCAGTTGCCAGCTGGCGCCGGTATGGGGCGCCGGCGCCTCGATCGTGAAGTACACCTCATACTGGCACTTCCAGAACCACACGTCCGGCGCCGACGTGCACGGCAATCCGTTCGGCGGCTACAACTATGCGAAATTGACGGTGGCCGGCGACATCGACAACATGGCGGCCGGCTGGCTGTACGGCGATTATCTCGATGACGGTCCCGGCGGCCTGAAAGGCTGGTTTGGCGACAGCAGCAAGTACAACAGCTATGGCTTGACCGAGGCGCACTACCGCCTGGGCGGCAGATCGAGCGCCAGCCAGTATGCCGACTTTGAAACCATGCCGTTCCAGCCGATCGACAACCTGGGGCAGTACTGGTTCCAGCAATTCCTGGCGCAGCCGACCGCGCAGACGCTGGGCTTCGTGCTGCACACCACGGATTTGCTGCAGCCCCACCATACCTGGACCACCTCCGCGCACGACCACGGCGGCTGGGAACAATGGGTGCAGGATTACTACGACGCTGAAAAATTGAACGACCCCGCGCTGGTACAGGCCGCGCTGGCGGACTTCACGCCGGTGGCCCCGGCCGCGACCGACATCCGCCCGCTGTTGACGCAGGGCGGCACCTATTCGTACGCCAATGGCGGCATCGTCCTGTCGTCCAGCGACCATGGCGACCGCAGCAGGGTGGCGCGGCAAATGATTCCCCACTCGATTGCCATGGTGGTGTACGTGCTGAACCGGGCCGCGGAACGGCTGGGCAACTGATGCGCGGGCCCGAGGTGTTGGTGGCGCTGGCCGCCGCGCTGTTGGCCGGAGCGCTGTCGTGGGCCGCGCCGGCGCAGGCCGCCGTGCGCTTCGGTGTCGATGATCCCGCACTGGCCGCCCGCATCGACGCCGCGCCGCTGCACACGTTCACAGTGGACACCCTGTGGCGCCAGGCGCGCCAGGCCGACCCCAGGGCGGCGCGCGCGGCGGTGCTGGAAACACTGGTGACGGACCGCTTGCTGGCCGCCAGCGCGCGCACACAGTGGGGCGAGGCGGCGCTGCTGACGGGGCAGGGCGTCGGCTATGCGCATGCCGTGGCGCTGGACGACCAGTTGGCCGCGCTGCTGCGCAATAGCTACCGCGCCGAGCTGGAACAGGCGCTGGCCGCAAGTACGCTGGAGGGGCTGGTGACGGCGGACACGCCGCCCGGCCCGGCCGCACTGGACGCGGTATTCGGCCAGCGTGGCGCCATGCTGCTCGATTATTCGCTGTCGCCCGCGCAAGCCGCGGCGGCGGCGGCCATCACGGTGCTGGCGTACCGGCTGCCCGGCGGCGGCACGGGAAGCTTGTCTCTGCATGACATCTACCGCCGCCAGAACGTGCAGGGGCGCATGGCGCTGCACCTGCGCCAGAGCGGCGCCTTGCGGCAACAGGCGCGCCAGGCGCTGGGCGTGCTGGCCGTGCTGGACTGGGCGCGGCGGCGCTTTGGCGCCGGCGCGGTCGAGGACCTGCGGCGTGCGCTGTCCGACCAGGCCGTGGCGCAGGCGCTGCAACGGTTGCATGGTATCGGCGCCGATACCGACAGCGGCAGCGTGTTGCTGGACCGGCTCGCGGCGCAGGCCGGACCTGCCGCCATCGACGCGTATTACCGCGAGCACCGCGACGAATTCCGCCGCATCGAGCGGATCCGGGCGCGCCACATCCGGCTGCCGGACGAAGCCGCTGCGCAAGCGGCCTATGCGGCGCTGAAGGGCGGCGCGGCGTTTGCCGACGTCGCGCGCACGATGTCGCAGGCCCCGGACGCGGCGCAAGGCGGCGACCTGGGCTGGATTGACGCCGCCGGCCACACCGGGTGGCTGCAGCAACTGGCGTTTGCCCAGCCGCCCGGCGCGCCGTCGCGCCCTGTGCGCGCACCGGCCGGGCCGCACGACAAGGCGGCATGGGAAATCGTGCTGGTGGAAGAGCGCGTCGATGGCCACCACCCGCCGCAGGCGGAAAACGTGCGCTATGTGGCCAGCCGCGCCATCGCGCGCCGCACGGCGCTGGCGCAACTGGCCGCGCTGCGCGAGCGCGTGGTGCGCGACGCCGACATTGCACTCAACCGCAGCCTGCTCGACGCGCCGCTGCGCACGCTGCCGGTGCCGCCATGAAGCGCATCGCCATCCTGGCGCTGGCGGCGTGCGCGGCGGCGGCCGCCTGGACCGCATGGCCGCCGAAAGTAGTTGCCGTGCGGCCGGCCGCCGCCGTCCCGTACGCTGCCCCGGCCGTCCCGCCCGCAACGGCCGAGCCGCAGCCCGAAGGCCCGGCCCCTTGGTCGGAGACGCTGGGACATCCCGGCGACGACCTGGAGCGGGTGCCGCTGCCGCCGGTGGACAGCAGCGCGCCGGCGTGGCTGTCGATGGCCGAGGCGCGCGTACACGGCGACCCGCGTTCGCCGCCCGTGGTGCACGATGCCCCAGCCGCCGAACCGCCGCCCACCGCCGCCCAGCTGGCCGATCCGCAAGCCTACCGCCAGTTCGAACAGGGCCGCCATGCCCGTCTCCTGGCGTCATTCGCCGACGCGGCCAGGGACGAAGTGCCGCGCCTGCGCGCCGACGTGGAGCGGGGCAGGTCGGCCGGCGTGCCGGAAAGCGAACTGGCGAAAATGGAGGAAAAGATCAGGCGGATCGAGGCGATGCGGGAGCAGGCGGCGCGGGAGGCGGGACAATGAATCGTCCGCGCAACAGTACCCGCCGGCGCCGCGCATCGCGGGTGTTGCAATTGCGATGTATAAACGTCTAAATTCCTTTGGTTGCAACTCTTTGGCGACATAGCTGGATCCAGCCGGCATCGCTCACCGGGGGCATCCTGCCCCCGGCCGCCAATTGGTCTACACAACTTCAAGCGCACGACCGTGCCATTCCCACCCCCATGCTGCGTCGCAAAACTTTCTAGTTGCCTGCTTTAGCGATTTTGCACATAATGTAGTAAATTTACCTTATACCAGATGTATGCACTGGCTTATAGTTGAGCTATGCCGTATTTGGTGTAATTCTTATTCTAATCTGTAAAATTACTACATAACTACATAACGGTGAAGGGCAGCAACATGGATGGGTCGAAGGCGGTTGAGTTCAAGGATGAGTTGCTGGGGCGCGATATCCGGCATCTGGGACGCATGCTGGGCGATACGATACGTGCACAGCACGGTGAGGATGCGTTCAACCGTATTGAAAACATCCGCCAACTGGCGATCCGCTTCCGCCGCGACCAGTGCGAACAGGCCAAGGCCGAACTGGACCAGGCGCTGCATGCGCTGGGCCAGGAAGAGACCAGCCAGCTGATCCGCGCCTTCACGTATTTCTCGCTGCTGGCCAACATTGCCGAAGACCAGCACCACACGCGCCGCAGCCGCGCCCACCAGATTGCCGGTTCCGCGCCGCGCGCGGGCAGCATGGCGCGCGCCGTGCAGAACGTGGTCAACGCCGGCCGCGTCGATGCGTTGCCCGGCTTCTTTGCCGATGCGCATATCAGCCCGGTGTTTACCGCGCACCCGACCGAAGTGCAGCGCAAATCCACGCTCAATTGCCAGATGGCGATCGCCCGCATCCTCGATGAACGCGACCGCGTGCAAATGACGCCGGAAGAGCAGGAAAACAATGAAGCGGCGCTGGCGCGCGGCATCCACACGCTGTGGAATACCCGCCTGCTGCGCACGGCCAAGCTGTCGGTGCTCGACGAAGTGGAAAACGGCCTGTCGTTCTTTGACCGCACCATCCTGTCCGGCCTGCCGCAACTGTATTGCACGCTGCAGGATTCGCTGGCCAAGCTGGACCAGCGCTGGACCGACGAGGAATTACCGACCTTTATGAAGGTCGGCAGCTGGATCGGCGGCGACCGCGACGGCAACCCGTTCGTCACCGCCACCATCCTGAAGGCCACGCTGCAGCGCCAGGCCGACGTCGCGCTGGAACACTACCTGGGCGAACTGCACAAGCTGGCGTCGCAACTGTCGCTGGCGCAAACCATGACCGGGTCGTCGGACGAATTGCGCGCGCTGGCCGACGCCTCGGCCGACCTGTCGCCGCACCGCATTGACGAACCTTACCGCCGCGCGATCTACGGCATCCACGCGCGCCTGTCGGCCAACCGCTTGCGCTTCGCCACCGGCGCGCAGGCCGACGCCCAGGTGCAGCCATACGCTTCGGCGCAGGCGCTGCTGGCCGACCTCGATATCGTGCACCGTTCGCTGGTGGCCAACGGTTCGGCCGTGCTGGCGCGCGGCCGCCTGCGCCACCTGCGCCGCGCGGTACAGGTGTTCGGCTTCTCGCTGGCGCCGATCGACCTGCGCCAGAATTCCGATGTGCACGAGCGCGTGGTGGCCGAGCTCCTGGCGGCGGCCCGTCCCGGCGTCGACTACAAGTCGCTGGACGAGGACAGCCGCTGCAAGCTGTTGCTGGAGGAATTGCACACGCCGCGCCTGCTGATCTCGCCCTACATCGAGTACAGCGAAGACACCACCGGCGAACTGGCGATTTTCCGCGCGCTGAAGGACGCCCACGCGGCCTATGGCCCGGAATGCGTGACCAACTACATCATCTCCAAGGCCGACAGCGTGTCGGACCTGCTGGAAGTGGCGCTGCTGCTGAAGGAGCACGGCCTGCTGCGCGCCGGCCGCGTCGACGCGGAATCGCACATGGCGGTCAACATCATCCCGCTGTTCGAAACCATCGACGACTTGCGCGCCGGCCCGGCCATCATGGCCAGGGCTTTCAGCCTGCCGCTGTACATGGACTTGCTGAAGTCGCGCGGCGGCATGCATGAAGTCATGCTCGGCTATTCGGATTCCAACAAGGATGGCGGCTACTTCACGTCCGGCTGGGAACTGTACAAGGCGGAAATCGAACTGGTCAAAGTGTTCGAGCGCTTCGGCATCAAGATGCGCCTGTTCCACGGCCGCGGCGGTTCCGTCGGCCGTGGCGGCGGCCCGTCGTATGAAGCGATCCTGGCGCAGCCGCAAGGCGCGGTGCAGGGCCGCATCCGCCTGACCGAGCAGGGCGAAGTCATCACGGCCAAGTATGCGAACCCGGAAGTGGGCCGCCGCAACCTGGAAGTCATGGTGGCCGCGACCATGGAAGCGACGCTGCTGACGCCGCGTTCGGCCGATGCCGTACCGGCGCAGCTGGCCGCGATGCAGGCGCTGTCGGACGAAGCGCTGCGCACCTACCGTTCGCTGGTGTACGAGACCGAAGGCTTTGAACAGTATTTCTGGGAATCGACCGTGATTTCGGAAATCGCCGCGCTGAACATCGGCAGCCGCCCGGCCTCGCGCAAGAAGACCACGTCGATCGAAGACTTGCGCGCAATTCCCTGGGTCTTGAGCTGGGCGCAGTGCCGCGTGATGCTGCCGGGCTGGTTCGGCTTCGGCTCCGCCGTGCAAGCTTTCCTGGCCAGGAACCCGGACGGCCTGGCGCAGCTGCAGCAGATGTACCGCGACTGGCCGTTCTTCAATACGCTGCTGTCGAACATGGACATGGTGCTGGCCAAGAGCGACATGGCGATCGCCAGCCGCTACGCCACCCTGGTGCGCGACGAAACGCTGCGCGACGCGATCTTTGGCCGCATCAAGGCGGAACATGAGCGCACCGTGGACGCCGTCAAGCAAATCACCGGCCAGGCAGAACTGCAGGATGCGAACCCCCTGCTGCAACGCTCGATCCGCAACCGCTTCCCGTACATCGACCCGCTGAACCACGTGCAGGTCGAACTGTTGCGCCGCTTCCGCGATGGCGACACCGACGCCGCCACCCGCGAAGGCATCCATCTGTCCATCAACGGCGTGGCCGCCGGCCTGCGCAACAGCGGCTGACGCATTACCCCAAGACCGGCCCATGCCGGTCTTTTCTTTGCAGAAAAAAGGTGCCAGGCACCTTTTTTCGCGCCATTAACCGATACATCCGAGAGGAAATACTGTGAGAGACCGCGAGAAAAACAACGTGCATGCGAACACGCAACTGGGCACCCAGCAGCGTGCGACGAAGATCGTATCGACCATCGGCCCGGCATCGAACGACATCGAGACCCTGGTTCGCATGTTCCGCGCCGGCACCAACGTCGTGCGCCTGAATTTCTCGCACGGCAAGGCGCAGGACCACGTGGACCGCGCCCGCATGGTGCGCGAGGCGGCCGCCATCGTGGGCCGCGAAGTGGCCATCATGGCCGACTTGCAAGGCCCGAAGATCCGTATCGGCAAATTTGAGAACAGCAAGATCGAGCTGGCCAACGGCGACAAGTTCATCCTCGACGCCAAGTGGGGCGAGAATGGCGAACTGGGCAACCAGGAACGCGTGGGCCTGGACT
>CBIHOX010000172.1:0-12213 GCA_966211685.1 uncultured Pseudoduganella sp. | reverse complement strand
CCAGCAAGATGTCGGGATCGAGCGCCGGCCGCAGGCACTGGTGCAGGGCGCGTTTCGTCAGTGCGCCGCGCCCGGTCACGAAATCCAGGGTGCGGCCGTTGCGGTCGCGCGCCACCAGGATGCAGACCTGTTCATGCGAGATGCCGCGCAACTGCGCGTGGCCGCCGCGCCGGCGCGGGGGACGGTCGAGGTGGCGCGAGCCCTTCTGCGATTCCAATAAAAACATTTCATCGGCTTCGGCGATGCCATGCAGCAGCGGCGCGCGGTCGGTTTTTGGCAAGCTGAGGAAACGGTGGCGCCAGCGGAACGTGGTGTTGCGGTGGACGCCAAGCGTGCTGGCGGCGCGCCGCACCGAGTGCGAGTCGAGCAGGCTGTCCAGGTAGCGCAGCCACTTTTCCTTGTGGTGCAGGTGCGCCAGCGGCGTACCGGTCAAGGTATTGAACGTTTTGCCGCACTGGCGGCAGCGATAACGCTGCAGGCCGCTTTCGCGGCCGTGTTTATACCAGTGGCGGGCGCCACAGCGCGGGCAGCACAGTTTGGCATGGGCCGCCTGGTCCAGCAGCAGGCCCACCTGTTGCCGGGCATCGCCCTGGCCAAGCCGGGCTTGCAGTTGGGCGCACTGGCGCGCGGTCAGGCTGGCCAGCTGGGACAGCAGCGCTGCGAAAGCGTGGGTTTCCATGACGGGCCTCCAAACAAGGGGTTTGATTCCTTGGACTGGAGACGCAAAAGAAGGTTCCACGAATTTCGCAGACAGCGCCTTTTTGTGCCTCAATATTGCTAAATAAGCCACAAACATTGCATGTCGAAAAAACTTACAGTGGCGTTGTCCTGTCCAGGGCAAAAAGGAGTATGCCCCCCGCTGTGCTGGCTCAGATTATTTCCAATATGTAAGGGAAACTGCTAGTCGGAAATATTTACAGCATCACTGCGCGTGATTTCACTGGATCTGAATAATCAATGACTTGCGTCTCTGGCACGCCACTTGCTAGTTGCTATGCAGAATTTGAAATTTATTAGAAGTAATTAAAATTGCGTCCAACTAAGGGGTCCGACATGAAAAAGCAATATGCGATGGTAGCAGGTGCACTGGCAGCGGCGTTCTCGATGGCCACGGCCTCCGCCGGCACGGTTTCGACCCAGCCTGCCTGCACGCTGGACAGCTATACGATTACCAAGGCGGCGCCAGCGGGCTCCACGCCGGTATCGCTGGGCACCACCATCAATGCGACCAAGTGCATCGGCACTTTTGCGCTGGACCCCACCAATAACCCGGCGTCCGTGAAGCCTGACGACGGCAACCTCGGCTACCTGAACGATGGCCTGCTGAATGGGGAGGGGGGCTTGGTGCCGTGGACGTCGTTCATTACCGCCAGCCAGCTGCAGGATTTGAATCCGGCGCCGACCGGCGCCGTGGACCCGGGCTGGATCCAGCTTGGCACCATGAGCGCCTCGACCGGCACGCTGACCACGTCCACCATCGGTACCGGCGCCAATGCATTCAACTTGAACAACGTGCTGACGTTCACGGAAACCACGGACGCCAATACCGGCAAGATCATTTCCGGTACCTGGACCCTGGCGCTGGATGCCAACATCATCAACAAATTGCATAACGCCGGTCTGTTCCAGCGTAACAACTTCGACCAGCTGGCGTTCGTGGTCAAGGCCAGCAACAGCTGGGCTGTCTACGATTTCGATTTCACGAAATTCGGCGGCTTTGACTTGACGCAGCCGTACTCGCTGTCCGGCACCTGGAACCTGGACGATTTTAAGAACAAGAATGGCAATGACCAGGCCCTGTCGTTCCTCGGCGTGTGGGCGCGCGACCCGGCGTCGCCCGGCACCAACAACGTGCCTGAGCCAGGCGTGCTGGCGCTGTTTGGCGCCGGGCTGCTGTCGCTGGCTGGCCTGCGCCGCCGCAAGTCCAGGTAATCGCTGGACCCCGCCGACAGAAAAGCCACCCTCGGGTGGCTTTTTGTATTGAAGGGGTACGGTCGTTTCTAATATGTAAGTGAAGCTGCTAGTCGGAAACTTTTACAGCCCGTTGGCAGCGCGGTTGGCCCGTGTAAGAAAATCAAGGACTTGCCAACATGGCACAGGATTTGCTAAATTACCCATAGGAATTAAAAATTACCGAAAAGAAATTGAATTCAGGTCCCACAAGGAAAAAATACATGAACAAGTCTTACGCAAAGATGGTTGGCGCTCTGGCCGCAACGATTTCCATGGCATCGGCAACCGCCGCGGTGATGCCATCCTGCACGCTGGACAGCTATGCGATCACGGCGGCGGCCGGCGCAGGCGCTACCCCGGTTTCCCTGGGCGCCACCATCAATGCAACGTCTTGCCTGGGCGTGAAAACCATGGAGCCGGGCAAGAACCCAGCTTCCGTAAAACCTGACGACGGCAACCTCGGTTACCTGAACGATGGCTTGCTCAACGGCGAAGGCGGCCTGGTGCCATGGAATACCTTCATCAGCGCCACCCAGCTGCAGGACTTGAACCCGGCCACCAAAGGCGCAGTGGATCCGGGTTGGATCCAGCTCGGCACCATGAGCAGTTCCAACGGTACCTTGAGCACCTCGAGTATCGGCACTGGCGCTTCCGCGTTCAACCTGGGCAACGTGCTGACGTTCACGGAAAAAACCACCAACACCACCAACGGTGGCGGCCTGAAAGGCGGCATTGCGGGCACCTGGACGCTGAACCTGAATCCGAACATCGTCAACATCCTGCACGCCAACGGCTTGTTCCTGCGCAACAACTTCGACCAGCTGGCGTTCGTGGTCAAGGCCAGCAACAGCTGGGCTGTATACGATTTCGATTTCACCAAGATCGGCGGCTTTGACCTGACCAAGCCATACTCGCTGTCCGGCACCTGGAACTTGAACGATTTCCGCAACCCCACCAACAAGGCCGACCAGGGACTGTCGTTCCTGGGCGTCTGGGCGCGCGATCCGATGGGCCCTGCCAGCAACAACGTGCCGGAACCCGGCATCCTGGGCTTGTTTGGCGCCGGTCTGGTGTCGCTGATGGGCTTGCGCCGCCGTAAAGCAAGGTAACCCGACCGCGCGGATGCGAATGAGCCACCTTCGGGTGGCTTTTTTGCATTTTGACGGCCGTGATTTGCGACTTAAACGCATGGCTGCCATAACCGATTGTATACATATCATGATGCTATTGTTGCGTACCGGCCACGGCCTGTTGCATCACCTTATTCGGTATCCATCGTACGCATAGATTGTATACAAAATTCGTTGACAATAAACTTATGCAGGCGCATGATGAATTCACGAAAGCCGCCACAGAGCGGCGCGTACGAAGCAATTTGTGGAGACATCATGCGTAACATGCCCGCCATCGCAGTGCCTGCAGCGCCCTCGCAGTCCGGTGTACCGTACCCCGGTGACCAGCCTGCGTACGACGTCCCTCCACGACTCCCTCCTGTTTGACCTCGACACATCCGTTAGCCACCACCAGACGACCCGTAGAGGCATGCCGGATAGCACCGGAAAAAGTAGTTCAAGACACAAAATCTTCAGATGGAGACACCATGAACAACCTGCTATACAAAGTGGACGACCGTCCACCACTCGTCACCACCGTCCTGCTCGCGGCCCAGCACATGCTGGCCGCCCTGGGCGGCATCATTGCCGTGCCACTGGTGGTCGGCGCAGTCCTGAAACTTCCCGCCGACCAGATCGTCGCGCTGGTCAATGCCGCGCTGCTCGGGTCCGGCATCGTGACCTTCATCCAGTGCAAGGGAGCGGGGCCGGTCGGCATCCGCCTGCCTTGCGTGATGGGCACCAGCTTTGCCTTCGTTGGCGCGGCCATCAGTATCGGCCTGGAACACGGCGTGCCGGGCATTCTCGGTTCATCGCTGGCCGGTTCCGTGGTCATGATCCTGGGCAGCTTCTTCATGCCGCAAATCCGCAAGCTGTTCCCGCACCAGGTGACCGCCGTGGTGGTAACCATGATCGGCCTGTCGCTGGTGCCGGTGGCGGTGGACTGGGCTGCCGGCGGCAAGAATGCCGGCGCGCATTATGGCGACCCGGTCAACCTGGGCATCGCGCTGTTCGTGCTGGCCACCGTGATTGCACTGGTGCAGTTCGGTAAAGGCATCATTTCCGCCGCCGCCGTCGTGATCGGCATGGCGATCGGTTACGCCGTCTGCCTGGGCCTGGGGCTGGTGGATTTCTCGGCGGTGAACAAGGCTGCCGTGTTCGCGGTGCCGCAGCCGCTGTACTTCGGCATGACGTTCCCGATCAGCGGCATCCTCGCCATGGCGGTGGCGTACGTCGTGACGATGGTGGAAACCACCGGCACCTTCATGGCGCTCGGCTCGGCGACCCAGACCAAGATGAAGGGCACGCTGCTCAAGCGCGGCGTGCTGTGCGATGGCGTGGGTTCGGCCTTCGTGTCCGTGCTGGGCGCGCCGCCCGTATCGACGTTTGCACAAAACGTCGGCGTGATTTCGCTGACCGGCGTGGCCAGCCGCCACGTGGTGGCCCTGACCGGCCTGCTGCTGGCCGCCGCCGGCCTGTTCCCTGTGCTGGGCGCCATCGTCGTGACGATCCCGCAGCCTGTGCTGGGCGGCGCCGGCTTGATGATGTTTGCCATGATCATTGCAGCAGGCGTGCAAATGCTGTCGAAAGTCGAGCATGACAAGCGTACCGGCCTGTTGATCGCGGTGTCGGTGGGTTGTGGCCTGGCCGTGTCGGTGCGCCCTGAATTGCTGGCCAAGCTGCCGGCCTTCGTGCACGAAATATTCGGCTCCGGCATCTCGACCGCCGCCATCGTGGCCGTGGTGCTGAACCTGGTGCTGCCGGATCGTCCGGTCGAGGCCCATGACGATGATGAAGACGACGTACCGCAGCCGCTGCTGGTAAAAAACCTGGAGGCGGCGTAATCTCGGAGCCGCTCTGACCGAGCGGCGGACCAGGTTGCGGATGCCGCCTGCCCCATGAGTTGATGCAGTTTCCCGCGCCGGCCCTGCTTTTGCGGCGCCGGCGCTTTTCCGACATTGTTTCCGCAGTGCCCAGCATTGTTTCCGCAGTGTTTTTTTCAAATTGGTATAAATAAAATGACGAAAACTCTCCTGATCAAGAATGCGCGCGTGGTGGTGACGATGGATGACCAGCGCCGCGAAATCGACCATGGCGCCATCTTTGTGCGCGGCAATGTCATCGAACAGGTCGGCCCCACGGCGGACTTGCCGCACACCGCCGACGAGGTCATCGATGCCAGCGGCCACGTGGTGTTGCCCGGCCTGGTGAACACCCATCACCACATGTACCAGAGCCTGACGCGCGTGATCCCCGCCGCGCAAAACGGCGAACTGTTCAACTGGCTGACCAACCTGTACCCGATCTGGGCCAATCTCAACAGCGAGATGGTGCACGTGTCGACCTTGACGGCCATGTCGGAACTGATCCTGTCCGGGTGCACCACCAGCAGCGACCACCTGTACATTTACCCCAACGATTGCAAGCTCGACGACAGCATCGAGGCGGCCGCGAAGATCGGCATGCGCTTCCATGCGGCGCGCGGCGCCATGAGCGTGGGCCAATCGAAGGGCGGCTTGCCGCCGGACCGCGTGGTGGAAGATGAAAAAGCGATCTTGAAGGATACCCAGCGCCTGATCGAAACCTACCACGACGCCGGCCGCCATGCGATGCAGCGCGTGGTGGTGGCGCCGTGCTCGCCATTCTCGGTATCGCAGGACTTGATGAAGGAAGCGGCCGTGCTGGCGCGCAGCTATGGCGTGTCGATGCACACGCACCTGGCGGAAAACGTCAACGATATCGCGTACAGCCGCGAGAAATTCAACATGACGCCGGCCGAGTACGCGGAAGATTGCGGCTGGGTAGGGCACGACGTGTGGCACGCGCACTGCGTGCAGCTCGATGACGACGGCGTCTACATGTTTGCGAAAACCGGCACCGGCGTGGCGCATTGCCCGTGCTCGAACATGCGCCTGGCGTCCGGCATCGCGCCGGTCCGCAAGATGGTCGACGCCGGCGTGCCGGTCGGGCTGGGCGTGGATGGCTGCGCCTCGAACGATGGCGCGCACATGCTGGGCGAAGCGCGCCAGGCCATGCTGCTGCAGCGTGTGGGTTTCGGCCCCGATGCGATGACGGCGCGCCAGGCGCTGGAACTGGCCACCCTGGGCGGCGCGAAAGTGCTGAACCGCGACGACATCGGCGCGTTAAAACCGGGCATGTCGGCCGATATCGTGCTGTTCAAGCTGGACCAGATCGGCTTTGCCGGCGCGTTGCACGACCCGGTGGCGGCGTTGGTGTTCTGCACGCCGTCCAACGTCAACTACAGCGTCATCAACGGCAAGGTGGTGGTCAAGGATGGCTTGTTGCAAACCATTGATTTGCCGCTGGTGATCGAACGGCACAACCAGCTGGCGGCCGACCTGGCGCTGGCGACGGGGACGCGCAAGGCTGCGTAAATCCGGCATCGCGATTGCATGAAGTTCATCGGGGGAATGCTCCCCCGTTACTTCAACAGCGCCGACACCAGGTCTTTTTCATGCGCGCCCACGGTGTCGAAGCGCAGCGCGGCTTCCACGTGGGCCAGGTGGTCCACCATCAGTTGCGCGGCCTGGTCGGCGTCGCCCGCGCGGGCCGCCTTCAGGAATTCGTCGTGTTCATTGGACGAGCAGGCCGCGTCGCGGTCCGACTGGTACAGCATGGTGATGAGGGAGCTGCGCGCCACCAGTTCGCGCACCATTTCCAGCAACACTTCGTTGCCCGCCACTTCCGCCAGCAAGACGTGGAAATCGCCCAGCAATTGCGAGCGCACCTTGTGGTCGCCCTCGAGCGAGCGGCGTTCCAGTTCCAGGTGCTGTTCCAGCGCACGGTAGTGCTGCGGCTGCGCGCGCGCCGTGAATTCGCGCGCCAGCGCCGCTTCGATGATGCGGCGCGCGGCAAAGATGTCGCGCGATTCCTTTTCGCTGGGCTGGCTGACGAACGCGCCCTTGTCCGGCACCATGCGGATCAGCTTGTCCTTGGACAGGATCAGCAGCGCCGCGCGGATCTTGGTGCGGCTGACGTTATACAGGCGCGACAGCGCTTCCTCGCGCAGCTTGGTGCCCGGCGGCAGCTTGCGCGCAGCGATGGCTTCGGCGATATGGCCGGCGATCTCGTTCGAGCTTTCACCGGTGCGTTCTTCGAGGGCTGCGGTGGGGGTGGACATGGAACTGGCGCGTTAATCAATCCCCAATGATACATCCCGCCTGCAATATTGGCTATAACGCAAGCCCTCTTGCCACGCGGCTTGGCGGTGGCGTGGCGCCGGAAAACCAGCGTGCATGGACGGCCCGCGCGGCGCGCGTTATGATGTTATTTTTGATAATTATCAATAAAATAAGCTGGGAGGCATGATGGCAAACGTGATCGATGTCGGCGGCGTGGACGTCCACGTGGAAGGCGAGGGCGTGGAAACCATCGTCATGCTGCATGGCTGGCCCGATACGTGGCGGCTGTGGGATGCGCAGGTCGCGGCGCTGTCCGGTTCGTACCGCTGCGCACGCTTCAGCCTGCCGGGATTCGAGCCGGGCAAGCCGCGCCGTCCCACGTCGCTGGTCGATACGGTGGCGCTGATCCACCGCATCGTGCGGGCCGTCAGCCCGGACCGTCCCGTGATCCTGTTGCAGCACGACTGGGGCAGCATCTTTGGCAACCAGTTCGCGCTGCGCCATCCGCAACTGGTGTCGCGCATCGTCTGCGTGGACGTGGGCGACGCGCTGTCGCCGGAATTTGCCGCCCGCCTCGGCGCGCGGGCGAAAGCCATGGTGTTTGGCTACCAGATGTGGCTGGCGCTGGCGTGGTGCATCGGCGGCAGCCTGGGCGACCGGATGACGCGCTATATGGCGCACAAGATGCGATGCCCGACCGATCCGGCCATGATCGTCAGCCAGATGAACTACCCGTACTACATCACGTGGTTCGGCGGCTACGGATCCTACAAGCTGGCGTCGCCCACGCAGGCGCCATGCCGCACGCTGTACATCTACGGCACGCGCAAGCCGTTCATGTTCCACACGCAGGCGTGGCTGGATTTCCTGCGGCGGCAGCCGGGCAGCCGGGTGGTGGCGATGGAGGCCGGGCACTGGATGATGCGCTCCCATGCCGAGGCCTTCAACGACGAAGTGCTGCAATGGCTGGCCGCCGGCCGTGCGGCGAAAGACACGGCGCAGGCCACCGCGCCGGGCTCCTGAGCGGGCCGGCTGGCCGCATCGCGTGCGGCGCCATGTTCCGGCCCGCTGGCCGCACGGCCCGCGGCGGCATCATGTGGGCCGCCCGTGACTGTTGTCACTGCCACAGCGTTGTTCCCGGCTACGTTCCCTGCGCAGGCTGCAAGCCCTGCCGCAAGCGGTCCAGGGTCTCGGCCCAGCGCGCGGCCGCTTCGCGCAGCACGCGGCGCGTCCAGCTTTGGGCGATGGGCGCAGCCACCCTGATGCGGCTGCAGCCCAGCGCCTCAACCAGTGTCAATCCATCGTTCGGGACCACGAAGCGCTGGCCCGGACGCAGGATGAAATCCATGTGCTGCCCATAGGCGGTAATCCACGTCACGCCCGACACGCCTTCCACCACGCGCCCGCCCGCATCTTCGAGGCGCAATGGCTGGTTGTTGCTGAGTTTGTATTCGGCTGCTGGCTGCTTGGACATGGTGTACTCCTGTGGCGTCTGTCGATGGCTACAGATTACCGGTGGAAGCGCGACCATAACAGATGCAATAAACCGCAATTGTGATGAATACAGTGGCACAATTGTTCAACTGTGCTGGTCGAAACAGAACGCCACTGTACCTGTGCCCGGACCCCACCGCGAACGACAATGCAAGGATGACGATGCAAACCAACCTGTACGAACAACTGGCCAATGAACTGGGCGCCCACATTGCCAGCCGCGTTTTCGCGCCCGGCGACAAGCTGCCGTCGATCCGCCACCTGGCGCAGCACAAGCACGTGTCGGTCAGCACGGTATTGCAGGCGCTGCGCCTGCTGGAAGACCGCGGCCTGGTGGAGGCGCGGCCGCAGGCCGGCTATTACGTGCGCCACCGTCCGCGCGTGCTGGCGGTGGCGGCGCCCAGCGAACCGCTGAAGGAAGCCGCCTACGTCGGCATCAACAATGTCCTGATGCGGGTATTGAAGGCCAACGAAGTGCCGGGCCTGGCGCACCTGGGCTCGGCCTGGCCGCCCGATGAACTGTTGCCGATCCGGCGTGTGCAGAAAGCCGTCAGCACGGTGGCGCGGCGTGATCCGGCGCTGCTGGCGCGGGTCAGCTGTTTTGAAACCAATGAACCGGCGTTCATGCGCCAGGTGGTGCGCCGCGCGCTGGACTGGGGTTCGCTCGACCCGCAGGAAGTGGTGGTCACCAGCTCGTGCACGGAAGCCATCAGCCTGTGCCTGCGCGCGGTGGCGCAGCCGGGCGACACCATCGCGGTGGAATCGGCCACGTACTTCGTGCTGCTGCAACTGATCGAAAGCCTGGGCATGAAGGCGCTGGAAATTCCGACGCATCCGAAGACCGGGCCGTCGATCGATGCGCTGGAAGTCGCGCTCAACGCGGGCCTTGTCAAGGCTTGCCTGTTCGTGCCGAATGCGAACAACCCGCTGGGCTGCATCATGCCCGAACAGCACAAGAAGCGGCTGGCCGGGCTGCTGGCGCAGCACCAGGTGCCGCTGATCGAGGACGACATCTACGGCGACCTGTGTTTCACGCATGAGCGGCCATGGCCGGTCAAGGCGTATGACACGGCCGGCTATGTATTGCTGTGTTCTTCGTTTTCCAAGGCCGTCACGCCGGCCTCGCGCGTGGGCTTCGTGGCGGCCGGGCGCTGGGTGCAGCAGGTGGCGCTGCTGAAAATGGTGTCGAGCGGCGCGACCAGCCATTTCTTCCAGGCGGTGCTGGCGGACTTCCTCAACGGCTCAGCCTATGAAGCGCAGGTGCGCAAGATGCGCCGCGTGCTGTCGCAGCGCATCGCGCGCATGTCCGATGCGGTGGCCGCATCGTTCCCGCACGAATGCCTGGTCTCGGAACCGCAGGGCGGCTTCGTGCTGTGGGTGCAGATGCCGCGGCACGTCGATGCGCTGGCGTTGCACGCGCTGGCGGTGGAGCAGGGCGTGGCCATGATGCCGGGCACGCTGTTCTCGGCCTCGGGCA
Organism: uncultured Pseudoduganella sp.; assembly: GCA_966211685.1. Classification (GTDB taxonomy): domain Bacteria; phylum Pseudomonadota; class Gammaproteobacteria; order Burkholderiales; family Burkholderiaceae_D; genus Rugamonas. Next base: position 2,035 of record CBIHOX010000172.1, on the reverse strand, counting down.
AATTCGGCAATTGCCTGCGCCTGAACTGTGGCAATGCGTGGAGCCCGGACATCGAGGCCGCGGTCGCCAAGCTCGGCGCGCTGGTGCACCGCGCGGCCGACGCGCACGCGGCATAGCGCCTTTGCTGGCGGGGTTTTGACGTTTCATTCCTTGTTTTCGACGCTTTGTCGCACGCCGGTGGTGGCGGGGCGGGTCTATGGCTACAGTGGAGTCATGGAAGCAGTATTGATCAACCTCAAAGAAGCAAGGAGAACATCATGAACGCCCTCAAAAACATGGAAGTCATCTTCGTATTCGCCGCCGCCCTGGGCGCCGCCACCAGCTACGCGACCGCCAGCGAACCCGTGGTTAACATGGCGGCCGACGCCGACATGGTGGCCATGGCCAGCGATACCGCCGCGATGCCGGTCGTGGTGGTGGCCGCGAAGCGCCTGACCCCAGCCGAGAAAGCCGCCTTGTGACGGCCGCTTCAAAAAGCCCGCAGCGTTGTTGCTGCAAGCATGTTGAAGCAGCCTTATCCTGTTAGGGTGGTTTTCCGCCGGAGGGCGTAAAACTCGCGTTGGATCGCATCAAGTTGGTACAATTGCCCTTTTACGAATATTTGCGGCAATTCCCCCATGATAGACATCCAACTTCTCCGTAAAGATATCGACACCGTCGCAGCCCGTCTCGCGGCGCGCAAGTTTCAGCTGGACGTAGCCGCTTTCAATGCCCTGGAAGGCGAGCGCAAGGCGATCCAGATGCGTACCGAAGAACTGCAGAGCAAGCGTAATTCGCTGTCCAAGCAGATCGGTATGTTGAAAGGCAAAGGGGAAGACACCACCGCCGTGATGGCGGAAGTGGCAGGCCTTGGCGATGAGCTGAAAGCCAACGAACAGAATTTGCATGTGGTGCAGGCCAGGATGTCGGCCTTCCTGGAATCGGTACCGAACCTGCCGCACGAATCCGTGCCGGTCGGCGTCGATGAAACCGGCAACGTGGAAGTGCGCAAGTTCGGCACGCCGCGCACCTTCGACTTCGAAGTGAAAGACCACGTGGACGTGGGTTCCGCGCTGGGCCTGGATTTCGACACCGCCACCAAGCTCACCGGCTCGCGTTTCTCCGTCATGAAGGGCGGCGTGGCCCGCCTGCACCGCGCCCTGGCGCAATTCATGCTCGACACCCACACCGGTGAACACGGCTATACCGAGTGCTATACGCCCTATATGGTCAACGCCGACAGCCTGCGCGGCACCGGCCAGTTGCCGAAGTTCGAGGCGGACCTGTTCTCCGTGAAAAAAGGCGGCGCGGAAGGCGAGGGCGAGACCTTCTACCTGATCCCGACCTCGGAAGTCTCGTTGACCAACATCGTGCGCGATGAAATCGTGGCGGCCGATGCGCTGCCGATCAGGATGACGGCACACACCCCTTGCTTCCGTTCCGAAGCCGGCAGCTATGGCCGCGACACGCGCGGCATGATCCGCCAGCACCAGTTCGACAAGGTCGAGCTGGTCCAGGTGGTGCATCCGGATTCGTCCTACGCGGTGCTGGAGGAAATGGTCGGCCACGCCGAAAAAATCCTGCAGGCGCTGGGCCTGCCGTACCGCGTGATGTCGCTGTGCACCGGCGACATGGGCTTTGGCGCGGCCAAGACCTACGACCTGGAAGTGTGGCTGCCGGCGCAAAACACGTACCGTGAAATCTCGTCGCTGTCGAACTGCGAAGCCTTCCAGGCCCGCCGCATGCAGGCCCGCTTCCGCAACGCGCAAGGCAAGACCGAGCTGCTGCACACGCTGAACGGTTCCGGCCTGGCCGTAGGCCGCACGCTGGTGGCAATCCTGGAAAACTACCAGCAAGCCGACGGTTCGGTGGAAATCCCCGCCGCGCTGCAGCCGTACATGGGCGGTTTGACCAAGCTGGTTGCCTGATTTTAAAAATAGCCCTTCCTTTTTTCGAAAGGGCTGCTATAATCTTGGCTCTCAACGGCGACCACCGTTAAGTTGCAGTACCTGGAGAGGTGGCAGAGTGGTCGAATGTACCTGACTCGAAATCAGGC
>CBIHOX010000171.1:0-12314 GCA_966211685.1 uncultured Pseudoduganella sp. | reverse complement strand
CCTATGTCGACACGTGGCGCTGGTCCAAGGTGCCGTTCTACCTGCGCACCGGCAAACGCATGCAGCGCCGCTCGTCGAAAATCGTGGTGGAATTCGCCAATCCGCCATTCCCGCTGTTCCCGGAAACGCCGGGCGGCGTGGCCAACCGGCTGGTGATCGAATTGCAGCCCGAAGAAGCCATCAAGCTGCAGGTCATGGCCAAGCAGCCGGGCAGCGGCATGCAAATGCAGCAGGTCGAACTGAACCTGGACTTGCAATCGGCGTTTTCGCAGCGCCGCGCCGAAGCGTACGAGCGCCTGCTGATCGATGTGGTGCGCGGCCGCCTGACCCACTTCATGCGGCGCGACGAACTGGAAGCTGCGTGGGAATGGGTCGAGCCCATCATCAATGGCTGGGGCACGCTGGCTGAGAAACCGTATCCGTATGCGGCCGGAACCTGGGGGCCGCCCGAATCGTTCGCGCTGCTGGCGCGCGACGGGTTCGGCTGGGTCGAGTAAAAAAGCGGCCACTGCACACCCTCACACCGCACGGCCGTAGGGAAATCGCAACGCACCGGCTTCTCCGTGGCTCTGCTCATCAGTGCCTCGGTGATAGTATGGGGAAAAGCGGACGCCGGCGTGACAGGACGGCATCCGCGCCATGCCGCGCGCGACCGCAGGGAACGCCATGCGCCGGGCGGCGGACGGGAGGCGATGATGGGAGGCAAGGTTCTGCTGGACTTGCTGGGCGGTGTCGCGCTGCTGCTGTGGGGCTTGCATATGGTGCACAGTGGCATCCTGCGCGCGTTCGGGGCCAGGATACGCAGGTTTTTAAGCCTGATCCTGCAAAACCGGTACCGGGCGTTTGCCGCCGGCGTGGGCGTGACCGCGATCCTGCAAAGCAGTACCGCCACCGCGCTGATGCTGGGATCGTTCACGGCCTCCGGGCTGGTGGGGCTGGTGCCGGCGCTGGCGGTTTTACTGGGCGCCAATCTCGCGACCGCGCTGACGGTCCAGTTGCTGTCGTTCGATTCCTCGGCCTTCGCGCCGGTGCTCCTGATTTGCGGCGTGGCCGCGTTCAAGCGCGGTTCGCGCACCATCGTCAAGGATCTCGGGCGCGTGGCCATCGGCCTGGGCCTGATGCTGCTGTCGCTGCATTTGCTGCTCGACAGCCTGGCGCCGGCCGAACACGCGCCGTCGGTGCGTGAAATGTTTACCGTGGTGACGGGCGACCCGCTGCTGGCGCTGGTGATCGGTGCGGTAATGGCGTGGGCCGCGCATTCCAGCGTGGCGACCATCCTGCTGACCATGTCGCTGGCGTCGGCGAATTTCGTCACGCCGGCGGCGGCGCTGGCGCTGGTGCTGGGCGCCAACCTGGGCAGCGCGCTCAATCCGTTGCTGGAAACCGGCGGCGTCAATCCGGCGCAGCGGCGTTTGCCGCTTGGTAACCTGATCAACCGTTTCACCGGTTGCCTGCTGTTCCTGCCGTGGCTGGAACCGGTGGTGCAACTGATCCAGGCCATCGATCCGAACCCGGTGCGGCTGGCGGCCGACTTCCACTTGCTGTTCAACGCGGTGATGGCGCTGCTGTTCATCCTGCCGCTGGCGTCGTTTGCGCGGCTGCTCGAACGCCTGTTGCCGGATGTGAAAAGCGGCAACGATTTGTCGGTGCCGCTGTACCTGAGCGAAGGCGCCAATGATACGCCGTCGGTGGCGCTGGCGTGCGCCGCGCGTGAAACCCTGCGCATGGGCGATATCGTCGATTCCATGCTGGAACAGGCCATGAAGGCGATCCTGCACAACGACCGCAAGCTGGTCAGCGACGTGATCCAGGCCGACAACGCGGTGGACAGGCTGCACGAAGCCGTCAAGCTGTACGTGATCAAGGTCACGCACCGGCCGCTCGATGAAACCGAGGCGCGCCGCGCGCTCGAAGTGCTGAGCCTGGCGATCAACCTCGAACACATCGGCGACATCATCGACAAGAACCTGATGGAACTGGCCAGCAAGAAAATCAAGCGGCAATTGCAGTTTTCCGCGGAAGGGGCGCGCGAACTCGAGGAATTCCACCGCGTGGTGCGCGACAACCTGCGCCTGGCCATGACGATCTTCCTGTCCGGCGACTTGAAATCCGCGCGCCGCCTGCTCGATGAAAAGGCGCGCATCCGTGAAATGGAATTCGCCGCTTCGGAAAACCACATCGCGCGGCTGCGGGAAGGGCGGGTCGACAGCATTGAAACCAGTTCATTGCATATCGATATCCTGCGTGATTTGAAACGCATCCATTCGCACATCTGCTCGGCCGCCTATGCGGCGCTGGAAGCGGCCGGTGAACTGGACCGCACGCGGCAGCGCGCGCGGCCCAGGCGGGTGGACAAGGAAACCCTGTCGGTACGCGAGGCCGATCCGGTGCTGCACGAACAGACGCGGGCCTGACTGCGGCCTCCGCACGGCTGCCATGCAAAAATAATGCATATCGCTTATGATGTAAGCCATTTGCATTATCGAGGACATCCCCATGCAGCAAATTGCAACAGGTTTGATCGGTTATGGCTTGGGCGGCGCGATTTTCCATGCGCCCATGATTGCCGCCATCCCGGGCTTGAAACTGGCCCGTATTGCCAGCCGCAGCGCCGACCGCGAACAGGTCGGCCTCGATTATCCGGGCGTATCGCTGGACGATACCCCGCAAGCCATGCTGGACGACCCCGCCATCGGGCTGGTGGTGGTCTGCACGCCCAACGCCAGCCACTATGCGCTGGCCAAATCCGCGCTGCTGGCCGGCAAGCACGTGGTGGTGGACAAGCCGTTCGTGCTGTCGCCGGCCGAAGGCGACGAGCTGGTGGCGCTGGCAAAAGACAAGGGTTTGCTGCTGAGCGTGTACCAGAACCGCCGCTGGGATGGCGACTTCCTGACGCTGCGCAGTGTGGTCGCGTCCGGCGAACTGGGCCCGGTCCACACCTACCGCGCGCATTTCGACCGCTATTCGCCGCAAGTGAAAGCGCGCTGGAAAGAGCAGGCGCAGCCCGGTTCCGGCGTGCTGTGGGACCTGGGATCGCATTTGATCGACCAGGCCTTGTGCCTGTTCGGCCTGCCGCGCGCCGTGACGGCGCACCTGGCCGTGCAACGCGAAGGCGCGCAAGTCGAAGATGCGTTTGAACTGGTGCTCGACTATGGCAACCGCAAGGCCGTGCTGCACGCCGGCGCGCTGGTGCGCGCGCCCGGCCCGCGCTACGCGGTGCATGGGGCCCTGGGCAGTTTCATCAAGTATGGCGTCGACACCCAGGAAGATGCGTTGAAGGCCGGCGGGCGCCCCGGCGGCGAACGCTGGGGCCATGACGTCGCGGCGCACTACGCGACCGTCACCGCCGCCGACGGGTCCAGCCGCACGGTGCCGACCATTCCCGGTTGCTACGAAGCGTTTTATGCCGGTATCCACCAGGCGCTCACGCAGGGCGGGCCGCCACCGGTGGCCGCGCAAGACGCGGTGGCGGTGGTGCGCGTGATCGAATGCGCGTACCGCAGCCACCGGGAGCGCCGCACCGTGGATTTTTCGTGAGGATGCGCCATGCAGACTGATTACACGGCCATGCTGGCGGCGCTCGCGCGCGAAGAGGAACAATTGCAGTTCACCGCGTTTTCCAACGCCGATGCGCTGGCGCTGGGCTTGCGGCTGGTCGAGCGCGCACGCGCCAGCCGCAAGGCCGTCACAGTGGATATCACGCGCAACGGCCACCAGCTGTTTCACCACGCGATGGCCGGCACCACCCCGGACAATGCCAACTGGGTGCGGCGCAAGAACAATGTGGTGCAGCGCTATGGCCGCAGTTCGTGGCACGTGGGCACGCTGTACCGCAGCAAGGGCAAGACCTTCGAAGCCGACAGCGGCGCCGACCCGGCCGACTACGCCGCGCACGGCGGCGCGTTCCCGCTGGCGCTGCGCGGCACCGGCGTGATCGGGACCATCACCGTGTCCGGCCTGCCGCAGGAAGAAGACCATGCGCTGGTGACGTCGGTGCTGCGCGATTACCTGGCCGCCCGCGCGGAGTTCGACCAGGCGTTCGAGCCGGCGGCCATGGACGACGCGGCGGGCGGCGATGGCCGCGCCATGGGCGGATCTGGCGGCGCGGGCGGCGCCGGGCGGAGCGGCGAAGCCGGCGGCGATGGCGGTGATGGCGGGGAGGGCGCTAGGCATGGCCATGACAGGGACGGTGGCCATGGCCGCTGACGGAGCGTCGCGCCCCGCATCGGGTCTGCCGGTATCGTCACCGGCGGGCCAGCTGTCCCAGTCCGGACGGCTGGACGCCATCTGCGCCCACCTTGCCGAGCATTACCGCATCGGCATCGAAGAAATCTGCACCCTGTTCGGCGTGACGCGCGATACCGCGCGGCGCGACGTGGTGCGGCTCGATGCCGATGGCCGCGTGCTGCGCGTACGCGGCGGCGCGGTATTGCCGCCGCAAGACCGGCGGATCGAGCAGTACGGCCGGCGCGGCGGGGCGCCGGCCGCCAAGCAGGCCATCGGCCGGGCCGCGGCCGTGCTGCTGCGCGACGGCGACCGCGTGCTGTTCGACACCTCGACCACGGTGCTGGAGGCGGCGCGCGCGGCCACCGCGTCGCCGCTGTGCGTGGTGACCAATTCCATCGACGTGGCCGAAGCGCTGGGGCAGGCCGATGGCGTGGAATTGCACGTGCTGGGCGGGCGCTTCAATGCATGGCAGCGCAGCCTGGAAGGCGCGCAGGCGCGTTCGGCGCTGGCGCAATTCCAGTTCGACAAGCTGGTGCTGGGCGCCTGCGCCATCGATCCGCAAGGCTTGACCTGTCCATCGGATGACGAAGCCGCGCTCAAGCAAGCCATGATGCGCCAGGCCAGCCAGGTGATCGTGGTGGCCGACGCATCCAAATACAGCAAGGCATTCCTGCACCGCCTGTGCGCGTTCGACGGCATCGACGTGCTGGTGACCGACCGGGAGCCGCCCGCGGCGATCGGCGCCGCGCTGGCGGAGGCCGGGGTGCGGGTGATCGTGGCCGGATTGCCGGGGAACCCGTGAAGAACAAAAAAAAAGCCCGCCATGGAGGCGGGCTGAAATCCAATTCTTTTTAAGGAGTTGGAGGAGACAGAAGCATTATGCTGCATCGCCGCATGGGAATCCAATTTTGATTTCCCATGATGGATATTCGCCAGATCAATAATGGGCCGGCTGTTCCCGCCCGTCCACCCGCGCGGTGATGGCGCGCCAGCCGTCATGGCGGACCGGTTCCGGCAAAGGCGTCGCGCCGATGGCCTGTTCCACCCGCTGCACCGCCTGCAACAGCGCCGGTTGCGCCACGTGCTGCAGCATGTGGCCGGTGTCCGGCAACACCGTCAGCTTGCTGTGCGCAATTGCTTCATGCAGGCGCTCGGCGTTGTGGCCGGTGGTGGCGATCTTGTCGCCGTCGCCGCCGAGGATTTCCACCGGCATGCGCAATTCCGGGTAGTGCCGCTGCAGGACGGCCGCGCTGGGGATCATCAGCGCGGTTTCCGCCGCTTCGGCGCGCAACTGGCCGGGGCGCAAACTCATCCATTTTGGATAGCGGCGGAAGCTGTCCGGCACGGGATTCGGCGAAAACGCGCGTTTCACCACGAAAGGCCACATCAGCCGTCCCACCAGCGGCGACACCGTATAGCGCATGAGGTCGCCCAGCACGGGCAGGGCGGGCGTGCCGGTCAGTACGTCCAGCCGCACGCTCGGATAGTAATAGCCCGACACCAGCACCAGGCCCGCGACCAGCGCCGGCCGCTCTTGCGCCAGCGCCAGCGCCACCATCGTGCCCCACGAATGCGCCAGCACCAGGGCGCGGTCCACGCCCAGCTGCGCCAGCGCGGCCGACAGCAGGCGCGCCTGCGCCGCCGGCGTCCACACCGTGGTGCGCGGGCGGTCGCTGTAGCCGTAGCCGGGCCGGTCGAACGCGATCACGCGGTGGCCGCGCGCCAGCTCGTCGAACAGGCCGGCATTGCGGAAATCCTCGGCGGTCGCGCCATTGCCGTGCAACAGCACGATGGTGGGGCCGTGGCCCTTGCTCAGGTAATGCAGGCGCACGCCGTCGACCAGGATGAATTTGCCGCGCGGCGGATGTTCGAGTTCGACCTGGCGGGCCTTGTTGCGAACGATGGCATAGGACGCCGCCAGCAGCGCGGCGGCGCCCGCAGTACGGACCAGCGTGCGGGAGCGGGGAAGTCTGGAAAGTATCGTCATGGGGAGGGCTCCACAAAGCCCTCATCATCGCGCGGCGCCGCCTTGCCGTCTGTAGGAATGCTGCACCGCGTCAGGTAGGACTGGGGCACATGGTAAGTTTTGCGTGAAAAGCAAAGGTTTATTGCAAATCCATGTGATTATCAATTTTTTGTGCAAGACCTAAGCTGGCTTCACTGAACTTTTCTTGAGGTCACCAAATGAATACCGCCCTGCACCCCGGTCCCGCCCGCGATATCGCTCCCGGCACGGTCCTGTTATTGGCCATGGCTTCCGGGCTGATCGTTGCCAACCTGTACTACGCGCAAACCCTGGTGGGGCCGATCCGCGACGCCACCGGCCTGTCGGCCCAGGCGGCCGGCCTGATCGTGACCCTGACGCAGCTCGGCTATACGCTGGGGCTGCTGTTCGTGGTGCCGCTCGGTGACCGGGTGGAAAACCGCCGCCTGATCGTGGGCGCGCTTGGGTTCACGTCGGCGGCCCTGATGGTGGCGGCGTTCAGCACCCGCGCCTGGGTCTTCCTGGCTGCCGCGCTGGCCATCGGCGCCGGCTCCGTGGCGGCGCAAATCCTGGTACCGTTCGCCGCGCACCTGTCGCCCGAGCACACCCGGGGGCGCACCGTGGGCAAGGTCATGAGCGGCCTGTTCATGGGCATCATGCTGGCGCGCCCGGCCGCCTCGCTGGTGGCGGACCACGGCGGCTGGCACGCGGTGTTTGGCGGCGCATCGGTGCTGATCCTGCTGCTGGCGCTGCTGCTGCGCCACCGGTTGCCGGTCCGCACGCCGGCGGCGACCCTGCCGTATCCGCGCCTGATCGCGTCATTGTGGGCGCTGTTCAAGTCCACCCCCGTGGTGCGGCGCCGTGCGGCGTACCACGCGGGCCTGTTTGGCGCGTTCAGCCTGTTCTGGACCGTCACGCCGATGATGCTGGAAAGCCCGCAGTTCCACCTGTCGCAGACCGGCATTGCCCTGTTTGCGCTGGTGGGCATGGCCGGCGCGGTGGCGTCGCCGGTGGCGGGGCGGCTGGCCGACCTGGGCCATACGAAAGCCGCCACCGCCGCCGCGCTGGCACTGGCCATGCTGGGCTTCGCGCTGCCGCTGCTGGCGCCCGGCTCGCGCAACGCGGCGCTGGCGCTGCTGGTGGTGGCGTCGATCGTGCTGGACATGAGCGTGGCGGGCAACCTTGTGCTGGGCCAGCGCGCGATCTTTGCGCTGGGCGCGGAAATGCGCAGCCGCCTCAATGCGATTTACTTCGCGTTGTTCTTTGCCGGTGGCGCGCTGGGCTCGGCCCTGGGCGCGTGGGTGTATGCCACGTATGGCTGGCACGCCGCGCTGTGGGCGGGCATGGCGTTCCCGGCTGCCGCGCTGGCCTATTGGCTGGGCGAACCGGCCGGCGAATGAAGCGCGCCGTCTCCCTGCACGGCCGCCAGGTGCGCGGCCAGCATGTCGATGAACGCCCGCACCTTGAGCGACCCGCGCCGGTTGGCCTGGTAAAGCGCATGGACCGCGGTGTCGGCCGGGCCCGCGCCGGCCTGGTAATCGCTGAACAGGCGCACCAGCCGGCCGGCGCGCACGTCGCCATCGACCAGCCAGTGCGCCAGCAGGGCAATCCCGGCGCCGCCCACCGCGGCCTGGCGGATCACTTCGGCATTGTTGACCGACAGCGTGCCATCGACCGCGATCTCGTGCACCTCGCCGCCGCGCTGCAACCGCCAGGTGCGCCGCGCGCCGCCATACGCGAATTGCAGGCAATTGTGCCGCGCCAGGTCGGCCGGCGACGCCGGCGTGCCATGCGCGGCAAGGTAGGCGGGGCTGGCGCAGATGCGCCGTTCATGGCCGGTCAGGCGGCGCGCGATCAAATTCGGCTGCTGGTCGATGGCGCCGATGCGGATCGCCACGTCGATGGCTTCGTCGACCATGCTGGTGTACGCATCGCTGAGCTGGAGTTCGAGCACGACCTTCGGATAGCGGCGCCCGAATTCCGCCAGCATGGGCGCGATGTACAGCGTGCAAAACGTCACGGGCACGGTAAGGCGCAGCACGCCCTGCGGCTCGCTGCCGCGCGCCGCCACGGCGTCGTCGGCCGCATCGAGCTGTTCCAGGATCAGTTGCGCCTTGCCGAGGTAACCGTGCCCGGCGTCGGTCAGCGTGACGTTGCGCGTGGAGCGGTTCAGCAGCGGCGCGCCCAGGCGCTCTTCGAGCGCGTCGACCAGCCGTGTGACCGACGAGGTGGCCACGCCCAGTTGCCGCGCCGCCGCGGAAAAGCCGCCGGCGCCGGCCACCAGGATGAATGCCTTGAGTTCGGAAAAACGGTCCATGTCTGCCGCGCGGCCAGCGCCGCCCTGTGATCGCATGATCGGGCCGACAATCTTAACAGGCCGCGCCGCCGGAATGGCAATGGCGCCGCGTCAGGCGGGAGCCTGGTAGTCGAGCAGCGCCCCGATGAACCGTTCCGCCAGCACGCCGCAATCGTCGCGGTGCACCAGCGCCACGGTCGAATGGCATTCCTGTCCCGCCAGCGGCACCAGCCGCACGCCGGGCGGCGCAATGGCGTCCATGCCGGCCGGGACAATGGCCACGCCGAAGCCGGCCTGCACCAGGCTCAGCAGAGTGGTCTTGCGCGACGTCGCCGCCGCGGCGCGGGGAACGAAGCCGTTTTTCACGCACATTTCCGCCACGCGGTAACTGAGGCCGCCCTGGGCCGCATTCGGCATCGAGACAAACGGTTCGTCGCGCAGCGCGCCGGCTTCCACCGCGGCCTGTCCGGCCAGCCGGTGGCTGGCGGCCACCGCCAGCACCAGGGGTTCGGCATACAGTTCGCGGAGGCGCAGGCCGGGGAACTTGCGGTGCGTCGGCAGGCGCACCAGGCCGACGTCGGCGCGGCCGGCTTCGACTTCGGCGCCCTGGTTTTCCGAGGACGCCTGGGAGATGTCCACGGTGACGCCCGGGTGGCCGCGCAGGTACGCCTGCAATGGCTGCATGATGCGCGCGCCCAGCGGCACGGAACTCGAGTGCAGCAGGCGCAGCGTGCCGCGCGCGCCGCGGTCGGCCAGGCGCGCGTGCATCACGGTTTCGCCGACCCGCGACAGCACTTGTTTCGCGCCGTCATAAAACGCCTGGCCGCTGGGCGTCATTTTCAGCGGTTTCGTGTCGCGCAACAGCAGCTGCACCTGCAGCGCGGCTTCCAGTTCCTTGATCTGGCGGCTCAGCGCCGATTGCGCGACATACAGCCGCTCGGCGGCCAGCTTGTAGCTGCCTGCCTCGATGATTTCCACGAAATACCGCAACTGCCGCATCGATATCACATCAACTCCCTGGTCCGGCCTGCCGTGATCCGCCGCAGGCACCGCATCGCGCATTACATCGCACCGCACATCGCACCGCACATCGCGCGATCATCGCGCGGCGCTTGCCGTTATCGCAAGCTGTGGCTTTTACCTATGCCTGCGCCTGCCGATCACATTTCGAGATGCGCGCTTGCGTTTTTAATATTGGCGCACCGGCGGGCGCGCCGCTATAGTCCGATTGCCCGATCCGGCGGGCGCACGACCCCGCCGCCTTGCCACCCGGACGATGGACCGACCCATGCCAGCCGACCTCACTGTTGCCGAATTTGCCCTTGCCTGGTGCGCCGTGGCCGGCGCCTACGTGATTTTCTCGCTGGCCGGCTTTGGCACCGCGCTGGTGACCGGTCCGATCCTGGCGCACTGCATCCCGGTGGCGCAGATCGTGCCGCTGCTGGCGCTGCTCGATTTCACCGCGGCGTCCGCCAACGTCGTGCGCGACGGCCGGCATGCCGACCTGGCGGAACTCAAGCGGCTGGCGCCGCTGATGCTGGCCGGCAGCGCCATCGGCGCGGCGGTACTGCTGACCACCCGGCCCGGCATCCTGCTGCTGATGCTGGGCATCTTCGCGGTGGCCTATGCGTTGTACGCGCTCAGCGGGCTGAAACCCGACACCCGCTTCAGCCCGCGCGCTGCGGCGCCGTTCGGCCTGGTGGGCGGGGTGTTCAGCGCACTGTTCGGCAGTGGCGGATTCCTGTATGCGATCTACCTGGCCGGACGCATCGGCGACAAGGACCGGGTCCGCATCACGCAAAGCACGCTGATCGGCTTGTCCACGCTGACGCGGCTCGTGTTTTTCCTCGCTGCCGGCGTGTATGCCGATACCGGCCTGTTGTGGCTGGCCGCGGCGCTGGCCACCGCCATGCTGGCTGGCATGGCGGCCGGCCGCCGGATGTCGCTGGCGCTGACGCGCGAACAATTCCTCCGGGTCGTCAATAGCGCGGTGCTGCTGTCCGGGGTGGCGCTGCTGGCGCGTTATTTTTCCTGAACGCCGGCCTCGGGCAGCACGCCGATGCGCCGCCACACCGGCACCTGCTGTTCCAGGACGGCGCCGATGGTGCGGGACAGTTCGGCCAGGCTTTCGTTTTCATCGGCCAGCACGACGCCGTCGCGCACGATCTGGCGGCCCTGGCTGCGCATGATGGCCCATGCCGCGCGCGCCAGCGTTTCACGGTCGGCGGCCATGCCCTGGCCCGCCAGCAGCCAGTACACCATGCGCGACAGGTAAGGCACCTGGACCGCGCTGCCGGTCAGCGCCGACGCCAGCGCCGGGTATTCGTCGCCATGGCGCACTTCGCCGGCAATGCGCAAGTTCATGCGCGCCACCGGCGCGGCGGCGTCATCCTTGCCCGTGTGGTACAGCTCGGCCTGGCGCGACTGGATGAACAGCGCGGCCAGTTGCGCCACGTCGTCGACGGTGCAGCCGCGCAACGGCGGCAGCGCCATCAGTTGCGCCAGCGTGCGCGGCCCGCGTGCGATTTCATCGAGGATCGGCACGGCCAGTTCGGCACGCGTGCTGGCTTCGCCGTGCGCCAGCTTGAATTTCAATTGCGCCTGCTCGCGCGGGATGGACAGCACCAGGCCGTATTGCTGCAGCATGGCCTGGCGCAGCGTGGGCGCCAGCCGGCGCGCGCCGCGCACGAACACGTCCTTGCGGAATGACGTGTTGAGGCAATAGTCCTTCAGTGTTTCCTGCATGGCCGAATCCGTGAAGGTGGCCAGCAGCGCCATTTTTTCGTCGGTCAGGTACATGCGTGGATAGCGCAGCGACAGGTCGGCCGAACCGGCGAATTCAAGCTTGGCTTCGGCAAGGTCGCGCGCCACGTCGGCGTGGTACATCGGCTGCCAGTGCTTGTGCATGTATTCATGCACCAGGTAGTTGCGGTTATGCTTGCCCAGGCCCTCGAGGCGGCCGGCCAGCGCCGTGCCGCCGCTGGTGAAATAGCCGACCTTGGCGTCCATGAGTTTTTGCACGAATTGCGCCGCATGGGTCACCTGCACATCGCTGCGGTTGGGATAGGCGTCGCCATATTCCACCAGCAGGCGCTGCAGCGGCATGCTGGCGGCCCAGCCGGGCAGGGCGTTGTAACTGACATAGACCAGGCCGCCGGGTTTCAGGTAGCGGCCGATGAAATCCACGATATGGCCACGGTTGGCCGCGTCCACCCAGGTGTAAATGCCGTGCAGCGTAATGTAGTCGAATTGCGGCAGCGGCTCGGCGCCGGCCGCCAGTTCTTCAAAACTGCGCTCCAGCAGGGTCAGGTTTGCCAATTCCGCCCCTTCGGCCAGCCCGGCGGCGCCGGCCACGTGCGCCGGGTTGAAGTCGGCCGCGTAAAACCTGCCGTTCGGGTTGGCCGCCGCCAGCAGGTTGACCGTCATGCCGCGCCCGAAACCCAGCTCGAAGTAAGTGAAATGGCGGTCGTCCGGCACCGGCGCATAGCCATTGAGCACGGCGACAAAATTGAGCATCGTCGGCCCCTGTTCCGGGTAAAAGCCTGTCGTGTACTCGATATCGGAAACATATCCACCGGTCCAGCCCATCGGTCCTCCGTGTCAAATTGATCACATTGCCTGTTGCCGCATCATACACGGCGCGGCAGGTCGGCGGGGGCATGATGTGGCTTGTCATGGACGAAATTGCGCTCCGCGCGCCCGGCGGAGGCCATGGATGTGGCCGTTCAGCCGCTTTTTTCGCAAAATTTCCAACTACTTTTCTTGTCTTATGTCTTATATAAGAGTTGTTGGTGTACAATAGCGCTA
>CBIHOX010000170.1:0-12489 GCA_966211685.1 uncultured Pseudoduganella sp. | reverse complement strand
CTGTTCCTGGCCCACCCCTTGTCGCGCCTGGCCGCCACGGCGCTGATCTGGCGCATGGACTATGCGCGCGATGAAGGCAAATCCAAGCCGCTGGCGCAGCAGATGCGCGCCGGCGAATTCTGCCTGGCCGCCACCACGGTCGTGCTGGCGGCCGCCCTGTTGCTGGCGGGCGGCTGGCTGCGCTGGCCCGCCGTGATTGCCGCGCTGGCTGCCGCCGGCGGCAGCGCACTGTGGCTGGCCATGAAATGCCAGCGCCGTATCGGCGGCTATACCGGCGATTGCCTGGGCGCCGTCCAGCAGGTTGCGGAAGCCGCCATTTACCTCTGCGTGCTGGGCGGCGCTGGCGCGGGCGCATGGAGTGTTTGATGCCGGCGCCTTGCCGGAAGGCGGTTCGGTCCCGTTGCAGGCAGGACCGATGCGCCTGATCCTGGTCCGCCACCCGCAGCCACAGGCCGAGCCGGGGATCTGTTATGGCAGCGCCGACCTGCCCCTCATCCCGGGCGAGGCCGAACGGGCGCTGGCCGCGCTGCGGCCCATCCTCCCCGCTCTGGCCCCGCTGTACGCCAGTCCCCTGCGGCGCTGCGCCGCGCTGGCCAACCTGCTGGGCCAGCCGGTTTTCGATCCACGCTTGCGCGAACTCGATTTCGGCGCCTGGGAAATGCGCCACTGGAATACGATTCCCCGTGCGGACGTCGATGCCTGGGCCGCCGACATGGCGCACTACCGTCCCGGCGGCGGCGAAAGCGCGGCTGAAGCAGCCGCCCGCGTGCTGGCCTTCCGCCGCGACTTGCTGGAACAGCCGCACGAGCAGGCCGTGATCATCTGCCACGCCGGCACGATCCGCCTGCTGCAGGCTTACGAACCCGGCATGAGCGCCCCGGAAACCGCACTGCACGGGGCACGCGCGGCGCACCGCATCGGCTATGGCGAGGCGGTCATGGTGGAAGCGGTGCGCTGAAATCCGTATAATGTCGGGTTTTGGTGCCCGCACGCATGTCCATGCGTGCAGTTAAACGGGAAACACGAAGCGACGATCGACCGGCATGCCGGTGCCCGGCCTGAAGACCCGGCGCCGATGCTGTCCAGGGAATCGCCAACGTGTGCTGCCCCCGCAACGGTAAGCAAGTGCCGCCTCGCCGCGGCAAACCGCCTCAGACAACCACTGTGCCTGGCATGGGAAGGTTAGGCGGTTGAACTTGCCAGCCCGGATACCGGCCAAAACAGGTGGATGCGCGCTGCGACCAGGTCCGCGCGCCTCTGTTCAATCCCGCCGACGGGGAAGTCGGCTGGTTGCGTACTGACATGCGGATGCCCGGCCTGAAGACCCGGCACCGATGTCATCTAAATTAAGAAAATTGCCATGATCTTTACCGCCCCACGTCACGTGGCCTTCACGTCGCTCGCGCTGGCTGTCGCCGCCTTGTCCGCACCGGCCCAGGCCCAAACCACAGCCATCGATTCCGTCATCGTTACCGCCACCCGCGTGCCGCAATTGCAGCGCGACGTATTGGCCGACGTCACCGTCATCACGGCCGACGACATCGCCCGTTCGGGCGCCGGTTCCATCACCGACGTGCTGCAGCGCCAGCGCGGCATTGAAATTTCCCGCAACGGCGGCCCGGGCACCAATTCGTCGGTCTTCATCCGCGGCGCCAACAGCAACCAGAACGTGGTGCTGGTCGATGGCGTGCGTATCGGCTCGTCCACCTCGGGCGCGGCCAACTGGTCGGCCCTGCCGCTGCAGGCGATCGACCGCATTGAAATCGTCTATGGCCCGATGAGCGCCCTGTACGGCGCCGACGCGATCGGCGGCGTGGTGCAGATCTTCACCAAGAAAGGCGCGGGCGCACCGGCGGTGACGGCGTTCGCCGGTATCGGCAGCCAGAAAACCCGCGAATTCGACGCCAGCGTGCATGGCGCCACCGGCGGTGAGCACAGCTTCAGCTACGCCATCAGCGCCGGCAAGGAAAAGTCGGACGGCTTCTCCGCCACCTTGCCAGGCAACTTCTCGTTCAACGGCGACAAGGACGGCTATGAGCGCGAAAGCGCCAGCGGCCAGTTCGGCCTCCAGCTGGCCAAGGGCCATGACCTCGGCCTGGTCTTCCTGAACAGCCGCGCCAACGCCCTGATCGACAGCGGCGCCCCTGTCGTGTTCTACGACGCGCGCAGCATCCAGAAGCAGAAAAACCTCGGCGTCTTCACGAAAAACCAGTTCCTGCCGCTGTGGAACAGCACCCTGCAATACACGCAATCGGAAGACAATTCGGTTTCCGACGGCAGTAAATCGACGTACAGCGCCATCGTCAGCAAGCAGCATGAATGGACGTGGCAAAACGATATCAGCCTGGGCGCCGACACGCTGCAACTGCTGCTGAACCACCGCAACGAGGAAGTCACGTCCGGCACCACGCCGGCGCTGGGCAAGACCCGCAACACCAACTCGGTTGCCGTCGCCTACAACATGAAGCGCGGCGCCCACCTGGCCAGCGCCAGCATCCGCAACGACCACAGTTCGCAGTATGGCGACAAGGCGACCGGCGCCATCGGCTATGGCTACCGCATCAGCGACACGCTGCGCGCCAGCGCCACCTTCGGTACCAGCTTCCGCGCGCCATCGTTCAATGAATTGTATTACCCGTCCTATGGCAACGAGGCCAACAAGCCGGAAAAAGGCCGCAACTTCGAAGCGGGCCTGCAATACCACGATGGTGTACGGGAATTCAGCGCCACCGTCTACCGCAACAAGCTGACCGACATGCTGGTCAACACGGCGCCCTGCCCGAATGGCGACATCAAGAACTTCCCGTACGGCTGCGCCTACAACGTCAACCACGTGACACTGGAAGGCGTCACGCTGGCCGCCAGCCACCGCCTGGGCGCGTTCAACGCCAGCGCCAGCGCCGACTTCCAGGATCCGAAAGATGAAACCACCGGCAAATCGCTGGCGCGCCGCGCGAAACAGCACGGCGCCGTCACGGTCGACTACACGGCCGGACCGCTGGTGGCCGGCGTGGAATGGCAGGTTTCCGGCAAGCGATTCGACGACGCGGGCAACCGCAACCGCCTGGGCGGCTATGGCCTGGTGAACCTGTACGCGACGTACCAGCTCAACCGCGACTGGTCGCTGCTGGCGCGCGTGAACAACGTCACCGACAAGAATTACCAGGTGGCGCGCTACTATGGCGTGCCGGGCGCAACGTACTTCGCCGGCATCCGCTACGGCATCAAGTAACACGTCGAGTAACCCGTGCCAGCTGCCGGACGGTGCGCCACCGTCCGGCTGGCGCAACCGATAAAGGCGGCACATGCATCCAACATCATCCAGCCTGCGCTCCCGGGCAGTGGCCGTCACCGGCGCACTGGCGCTGTTTGTTGTCGCCAGCCTGCTGTTTTCCGGCATGACCGGCTCCATCCACATTCCCCTGCCCGACCTTGCCGGTGCGTTGCGCGAACTGGCGGCGCCGGTGCAGGATGCCACGCCCAGCCTGGCCGCGACCCTGCTGGAATTGCGCGGCAGCCGCGCGCTGACCGCGTTCGTCACCGGCGCGGCGCTGTCGCTGTCCGGCGTCATGATGCAGGCGCTGTTGCGCAATCCGCTGGCCGACCCTTATGTGCTGGGCATTTCCGCCGGCGCGGCGGTGGGCGCGCTGTTTGCGCTGATGCTGATGTGCGCCGCCTGGATGGTCGACGCCGCGGCTTTCGCGGGCGCGGTGGCGATCGCCATGCTGCTGTATGTCCTGGCGCGGCGCGACATGCGCAGCGGCGCGGCGGCCGAAGGCGGTACCGCCCTCTTGCTGTTGACCGGCGTGATCCTGTCCGCCGCGTGCACCGCGCTGATCACCCTGATGTTGTCGATCGCGCCGGAAAGCCGGCTGCGCTCGATGGTGTTCTGGCTGATCGGCGACCTGTCCGGCGCATCGCTGCGCCTGATGCCGTGGATCGTGCTGGCGGGCTCGATGATCTTCGCGCTCAAGAGCGCGCGCGCCATCAACGTCATGGCGCTGCATGCGGAAAGCGCCGTCACGCTGGGCATCAATGTCGGCCTGCTGCGCAAGGGCCTGTTCTTCGTGTCGGCGCTGCTGACGGCCAGCGCGGTGACCAATGGCGGCAGCGTGGGTTTCGTCGGCCTGATCGTGCCGCACGCATGCCGCTTCGCGTTTGGCGCAGATCACCGCGTCCTGATTCCCGCCGCCACCCTGCTGGGCGGCGGCTACCTGGTGCTGGCCGATACGCTGGCGCGCACCGTGATCGCGCCGCAGCAGTTGCCGGTTGGCGTAGTGACGGCGCTGATCGGCACGCCGGTGTTCCTGTACCAGCTGCACAGGTTGCGCAAATGATCGCCACCCATGACTTGACCCTCACGGTGGGCGCCCGCACGCTGGTGCAACGCCTGGACTGGCAAGTGCGCGATGGCGAATGCTGGAGCGTGATCGGCCGTAACGGCGCCGGCAAGAGCACCCTGCTGCGCACGCTGGCGGGCCTGATCCAGCCCGAGGCCGGCCATGTCGCGATCCAGGGCAAGCCGCTGAAGGACTGGCCGCTGGCCGCCTTGGCGCGCGAACGCGCCTTCCTGGCGCAAAGCCGCAACGACGCCTTTGCCTACAGCGTGCTGGAAACCGTGCTGTCGGCCCGCCACCCCTACCACGATAACCGCTACTGGGAAAACACCGACGACCACCAGCTGGCCATGGATGCGCTGGAAGCCATGGAAGTGGCGGACCTGGCCTCGCGCAACGTGCGCACCCTGTCCGGCGGCGAGCGCCAGCGCGTCGCCATCGCGGCCATGCTGGCGCAGGATACGCCACTGCTGTTGCTGGACGAACCGGCCAATGCGCTGGACCTGGCGCACCAGGTCAGCGTGATGCGCCTGCTGGCGAAATTGTGCCGCGAGCAGGGCAAGACCGTGGTCATGGTGGGCCATGACCTGACGCTGGCGCACAGCGTGTCCACCCACGCGCTGCTGCTGATGGGTGACGGCACGTGGCAAGCCGGCCCGGTGGCAGACGTGATGCAAACCGAAATCCTGGGCCGCTGCCTCGACCACGACATCGAAGTGATCCGGCATGGCGCGCGCCACATCTTCATACCGAAAGAATCCAACACATGACGCAAGAACAAGACCTCGAGCGCGCCGCGCTGAACGAACGCCACCGCCTCCGCATGGAGCGCAAGAAGGAAATCATCGACGCGAAAATCGCGGCGGCCGACAAGCAGATCGGCATCATCATCGTCAATACCGGCAACGGCAAGGGCAAGAGTTCGTCCGGCTTCGGCATGGCGATCCGCGCCATGGGCCACGGCATGAAGGTCGGCGTGGTGCAGTTCATCAAGGGCGCGATGGAAACCGGCGAGGAAATGTTCCTGCGCCGCTTCCCGGACGAAGTCAGCTTCCACTCGATGGGCGAAGGCTATACGTGGGTGACGCAAGACCGCGAGCGCGACATCGCCAAGGCGCAACTGGCATGGCAGCAGGCCAAGCGCTTCCTGACCGATCCGGACATCGGCCTGGTGGTGCTCGATGAACTGAACATCGCACTGAAATACCGTTACCTCGACATCGAGACCGTGTTGACGGATTTGCTGGTGCGCCCCGCCATGCAGCACGTGGTCGTGACCGGCCGCGGCGCGCCGCAGGAATTGATCGATATCGCCGATACGGTCACGGAAATGGCGGTGGTCAAGCATGCATTCAAGGCCGGCATCAAGGCGCAGGCGGGCACCGAATGGTGATGGCCGTGCATTACAACGCGCCGGTCTTGATGGTGTCGGCGGTGGCGTCCGGCCAGGGCAAGACCACCGTGACGGCGGCGCTGGCGCGCAAGCTGGCCAACATGGGCCGCAAGGTGCGCGTGTTCAAGTGCGGCCCGGATTTCATCGACCCCGCCATCCTGGAGCGGGCCAGCGGCGCCCCCGTGCGTTCGCTGGACTTGTGGATCGTGGGCCGCGAAGCGTGCCGCGCGCAACTGGCGCAGGCAGCCATGGAAGCGGACGTGATCCTGATCGAAGGCGTCATGGGCCTATATGACGGCAATCCGTCGTCGGCCGACCTGGCGCGTGAATTCGGCGTGCCGGTCATGGCGGTCATCGATGCGGGCGCGATGGCGCAGACCGCGGGGGCGCTGGTACACGGCTTGCGCGACTATGGCCCGGTCGAGATGGCCGGCGTGGTGGCCAACCGCGTCGGCAGCACCGGCCACGCCGCCATGATCAGCGCATCGCTGCGCGGCATCCCGCTGTTCGCCACCTTGCCCAAGCAGGCGGTGTCGCTGCCGGAGCGCCACCTGGGCCTGGTGCTGCCCGATGAAGTGCCGGACCTCGACGCCCTGCTGGACCAGTTGGCCGCGCAATTGCAGTTCGACGAGGCGGCGTGGAGCAGCTTGCGTCCCGCGCGGCTGCAACTCGACGATGCGCTGCAGACGCCGACCATCGCCCCCGTGCCGCCGTTGCTCGTGGGGCGCAGGATCGCCGTGGCCCGCGACGCCGCCTTCATGTTCCTGTATCCGGCCAATATCGATACCCTGCGCGCGATGGGCGCGGACGTCGAATTCTTTTCCCCGCTGGCCGACCAGCCGCCGCCCGGCGGCGCCGATGCGATCTACCTGCCGGGCGGTTACCCCGAACTGCATGCGCGGGCGCTGTCGGAAGCGGCGCACTGGCAGGCCGCGATGCGCGCCGCGCACGCCGATGGCGTGCCGATCTGGGCGGAGTGCGGCGGCATGATGGCGATCGCGGAAACGCTGTCCGACAAGGACAATACCGTGTGGCCGATGGCCGGGCTGTTGCCGGGCCACGTGGCCATGCAGGCGCGCCTGGCGGGCCTCGGTTCGCAAGCCATGCCGACGCCGCAGGGCGAATTGCGCGGCCATACCTTCCACTACTCGTCGATGCAAACGCCGGTCACGCCGCACGTCCATACCGTCAAGCATCCGTCCGGGGCGCAGGGCGAGGCCGTGTACCGGGTGGGATCGCTGGCCGCGTCGTATTTCCACGCCTATTTCCCATCCAACCCGGCCGCCGTGGCGGCGCTGCTGTCGCGGAGCGGCCAATAATGAGCGCGCCGATGCGCACCCTGGTATTCGGCGGCGCGCGCTCCGGCAAGAGCGCCTACGCGGAGCGGCTGGCCATCGAGTCCGGCAAGGACGTCGTGTATATCGCCACGGCGCACGCGGGCGACGGTGAAATGGCGGCGCGCATCGCGCGCCACCGCGATGAACGTCCCGCGCACTGGACGACAGTGGAAGAGCCGCTGGCGCTGGCGGCGGCGCTGGCCCGATGGGCGTCGCCGGAAAGGCTGGTCCTGGTCGATTGCCTGACCCTGTGGCTGACCAACCTGATGTTCGACGGCGCGGCCGACTATCCCGACGTCGGCGCGATTACCCTGCCGCCGCGTTTCCATGAACAGCGCGCGGCGCTGCTGGCCGCGCTCGGCGGCGTGGCGGGCGACGTGGTGCTGGTGTCGAATGAAGTCGGCATGGGGATCGTGCCGTATGGCGCGGTGTCGCGCGCGTTCACCGATGAAGCGGGCCGGCTGAACCAGGCCGTGGCGGCCGTTTGCGACCGCGCGGTGTTCGTGGCCGCCGGGCTGCCGCTGGTATTGAAAGGACCGGCATGCTGAGCGGTCTTGACGCGCGCGACATCGCGCTGCTGATGGCAGCCGGCGTGTTGCTCGACCTGTTGCTGGGCGAGGCGCGGCGCTGGCATCCGCTGGTCGGATTTGGCCGGATTGCGTCGGCCATAGAGAAAAAATTGAACCGCCAGGGGGGTTATGTTGAGGGCATCCTGGGCTGGCTGCTGGCGGTCGCGCCATGGACGGCGCTGGCGTGGCTGCTGGCGAACCTGGGCGGCCCAGCGGTGTATGCCGTGCATGCGCTGATGCTGTATTTTTGCATTGGACTGCGCAGCCTGCGCGATCATAACGTGCCGATCGCCGAAGCCTTGGCGCATGGCGATTTGCCGAGGGCGCGCTGGCTCACGTCGCGCATCGTCAGCCGAGATACCGCCGATGCCGGCGAAGCCGACCTGGCCAAGGCCAGCACGGAATCGCTGCTGGAAAACGGCAACGATGCGGTGTTCGGCACGCTGTTCTGGTTTGCCGTCGCCGGCGGCCCAGGCGCCATCCTGTTCCGCCTTGCCAATACTCTGGACGCCATGTGGGGCTACCGCAATGCGCGCTACCTGCGCTATGGCTGGGCGGCCGCCCGCATCGACGATGCCTTGAACCTGATCCCCGCCCGCTTGACCGCGCTGTCCTACGTGCTGCTGGCGCCCGGCCTTGCGGGCAAGCGCCGCGCATGGCAATGCTGGCGCGCGCAGGCACCGGCATGGAGCAGCCCGAACGCGGGTCCCGTGATGTCCAGCGGCGCCGGCGCGCTGGGCTTGTCGCTGGGCGGCGCCGCGGTTTATGACGGCGAAACCGAACAGCGCCCGCCCCTGGGCGCGGGCCAGCCTGCACGCACGGCCGATATCCTGCGCGCATGGCAACTGGTGCGCAACACGGCGGTCTTGTGGCTGGCGGCTGCCGCCATTTTTGCATTGGGAGTGCACCATGCCTGAACACGGCGGCAATTTACGCGACGCCATGCGGCGTTATGGCCAGCAAGACTGGCTGGACCTGTCTACCGGGATCAATCCGCACTGGTATCCGGCGCCGGCGGTTGCCGGCAATGCGTGGCACCGTCTGCCGGAAACCGATCCGGCGCTGGCCGCCGCCGCGCAGGCGTTTTATGGCGCGCCGCACATGCTGGCGGTGGCCGGCACCCAGGCCGCGATCCAGGCGCTGCCCCGCTTACGGGCGCCGTCGCGGGTAGCGGTGTCGGCGCCGTCGTACGCGGAACATGCGCACCACTGGCGCCAGCACGGCCATACCATGCGCGAAGTGGCGTATGGGGAACTGGACGCCATAGTCGGCGATTGCGATGTCATGGTGGTGTGCAATCCCAATAACCCGACCGGTGCGCAAGTCCCGGCCGACCGCTTGCTGCAATGGGCCGGCCGCCTGGCCGCGCGCGGCGGCTGGCTGGTGGTCGACGAAGCGTTTGGCGATACCGTCACCGGCAGCGTGGCGGACCATACCGGCTGCGGGCTGGAAGGTGGCGGTGCGCTGATCGTATTGCGCTCGGTCGGAAAATTCTTTGGCCTGGCGGGTTTGCGGCTGGGCTTCGTGGCGGCGCCGCCGCCATTGCTCGAACAGCTGGACGCGATACTGGGGCCATGGGCTGTCAGTGGCCCGGCCCAGCAGGTAGCGCTGGCGGCACTGCGCGACACGCCGTGGCAGCAGGCCATGCGCGAGCGGCTCGCGCGGGATGGGGCGCGTTTGCAGGCGCTGTTGGCGCAACATGGCATAGGCTCATCGGGCACCGCCCTGTTCCAGTGGTGGGCGGAGCCGCGGGCTGAAGCTTTTCATGAACACATGGCGCAACGGGGCATCTGGGTCCGGCTTTTCCCGGGCGCCGCGCGCGGCATCCGCATTGGCTTGCCGCCGGATGAAAGCGGATGGCGCCGTCTCGAACAGGCATTACAACTTTGGAGTCACCGATGAAGATCACCCGTTACGCGCAGGTCGCTGCCCTGCTGGCCTGCATGGGCGCGCAAACCGCGCATGCCGCCATCACAGTCTATGATGACGATGGCAAACCCGTCACCCTGCAAAAGCCCGCGCAGCGCGTGGTGTCGATGGCGCCGCACGTGACGGAAATGCTGTTTGCGGCCGGCGGCGGCGCCAAGATCGTCGGCGTCGTCAGCTACAGCGATTACCCGGAAGCCGCCAAGAAGATCCAGAACATCGGTGATAACCGCAACGTGGACATGGAACGGGTGGCGTCGCTGAAGCCGGACCTGATCGTGATCTGGATGCATGGCGCATCCGAGCGCCAGATCGATACCTTGCGCCAGTTGGGCATTCCCCTGTTCCACAGCGAACCGAAAAAACTCGCGGACATTCCCAGCAACGTGCAGCGCATCGGCAAGTTGCTGGGCACGGAAGCCGTGGCCGACAAGGTCGCGGAAGAATTGCGCGGCAAGCTGGCGTCGCTGACGGCGCAGTATGCGCAGCGCCCGCCGGTGCGGGTGTTTTACCAGGTCTGGGACAAACCGCTGTATACGCTGAGCGGCGCCCATATCATTACCGATGCGCTGCGCGTGTGCGGCGGTGAAAACGTGTTTGCCGCGTTGAAGACCACGGCGCCGGTGGTGGACGTGGAAAATGTCCTGCGCGAAGACCCGGAAGCCGTGTTCGCGACCGCTGAAAAGAATTACGGCGGCGTCGACCTGTGGCGCCCCTACAAGAACATGAAGGCCGTCAAGAACAACAACCTGTTCACCATCGAGAGCAGCCTGGTGAACCGTTCCGGCCCGCGCATGATCCAGGGCACGGCCATGATTTGTGAAAAGCTGGAAGAAGCGCGCCAGCACAGGAAAAACTGATGGCGGCCTACCGTACCCTGATGGTGCAAGGCACCACGTCCGACGCCGGCAAAAGCACGGTGGTGGCGGCGCTGTGCCGCCTGTTCAGGCGCGCCGGCGTGCGCGTGGTCCCGTTCAAGCCGCAGAACATGGCGCTCAACAGCGCCGTCACCAGCGACGGCGGAGAAATCGGCCGCGCCCAGGCGCTGCAGGCGGTGGCGGCCGGCGTGGCGCCGCATACGGACATGAATCCGGTGCTGCTCAAGCCCTCCAGCGACATCGGCGCGCAAGTGATCATCCACGGCAAGGTGCGCGCGGAAATGAATGCGCGCGACTATCACCAATATAAAACCGTGGCGATGGGCGCCGTGCTGGAATCGCACCAGCGCCTGCTTGCGCAATACGATACGGTGGTGGTGGAAGGCGCGGGCAGCCCTGCGGAAATCAATTTGCGCGACCGCGACATTGCCAACATGGGCTTTGCCGAAGCCGTCGATTGCCCGGTGGTGCTGGTGGCGGACATCGACCGCGGCGGCGTGTTCGCGCATATCGTCGGCACGTTGTCGTGCCTGTCGGAGAGTGAGCGCAACCGCATCATCGGTTTCGTGATCAACCGCTTCCGCGGCGACATCAAGTTGCTGGAGCCGGGCCTGGACTGGCTTGAACAGCAGACCGGCAAACCGGTGCTGGCGGTACTGCCTTACCTGCACGGGCTGTACCTCGATGCGGAAGACGCGGTGCAGCCGGTGCAATCGGCCACGGGCACATTCCGGGTCGTGGTGCCCAGCCTGCCCCGCATGAGCAACCACACCGACTTCGATGCACTGCGCGCGCATCCCGACGTGGATTTGCAATTCATCCGCCAGGGCGAAACGATACCCGCAGCGGACTTGATCGTCATCCCTGGCAGCAAGAATACGCGTGGCGACCTCGCGTGGCTGCGTGAATATGGCTGGCCGGCGCAAATTGCGCGGCATTTGCGCTATGGCGGCAAAGTCATCGGTATTTGCGGCGGCTTCCAGATGCTGGGGCGCGATGTAACCGATGAATTCGGCGTGGAAGGGGCGCCCGGGGTGTCGCCCGGCCTCGGCTTGCTGGACATGTCGACCGCGCTGACGCGGGACAAGCGATTGGTGCAGGTGCGCGGCACGTGCGCCTTCGCACCCGATGCGCACGTGGCGGGCTATGAAATCCATATGGGCGTGTCCCACGGCGCGGCATTGGCGCAGCCGGCGTTCCGGATCGATGGGCGCGCGGAAGGCGCGCTGTCCGGCGACGGGCAGGTGCTCGGTACTTACCTGCATGGCTTGTTCGATGCGCCGCAAGCGTGCGCGGCCTTGCTGGCATGGGCGGGGTTGCGCAGTGAATACCGGGTCGATACGGCTGCGCTGCGTGAAGCCAGCCTGGACCGCATTGCCGATGCGGCGCAGCCATTGTTCGATGCGTTGATGAAACGCTGACTGTCGGCCGCGCTGACAAACGCGCGGCCGCTGCTGCAAGCTCTGCCGCCAGCCGCCTTGAACGGCGGGCGCGGCACGCAGCTTGCGCTACTCCCCTATGTGCCGCCTGGCGGCGAGACTGTCCGGGGAGACCATCATGAAACCTCCATACCTGGTGTGCTGGCGGCCGGTGACCGTGCAGCGGCGGGATGCATGATGGGCAAAAGTCCGCTACGGTTCGAGCATATCGGACCGGAAGATGGCCGTACGCCGTTCGTCATTACTGTCGGCATCCCTGCCAGCTCAACCGGCGCACGCTGGCTGCTCACACAAGCTGCCTATGCACAGATCCGCACCCAGGTAAGGCGGCTGGGCAGCGCCAGGACGCCGTCAGGTGAACCGGCAGGAACGTTCGCGGTCGGCGGCGCCAGTCCGGTACGGCTGATATTGCCCCCTGCCGCTATGAAAACCATCCTGCAGACCGTGCGACACATCTACAGCATGGACCACATCGCACCGCCTGCCTTGGTGACGGTGCATGAAGCCCTGTTGATGGCAGCGGACAAGCAAAAAGGTCCACCACCATGACAGCCGGCCAAATGCAAAAAGCCCGCTCAGATCAACTGAGCGGGCTTTTCTAAATAACTAG
>CBIHOX010000169.1:0-12537 GCA_966211685.1 uncultured Pseudoduganella sp. | reverse complement strand
CGCGCCTGATGGGCGCCGACTGCATCATCAGCGGCATCCGCCCGCAGATCGCGCAAACCATCGTGCACCTGGGCGTGAACCTGGAAGACGTGGTAACCAAGGCTACCCTGGCCGATGCATTCCTGACCGCCATGAAGCGCCTGGGCGCGAGCGTGGTGTCCCAGCAGGGAGCCTGAATCGATGGATCGCATTCCGATACTGAAGATGGGCCAGATGCTGCTGGTCACGATCCAGGTCGACATGCATGACCGCCTCGCCATGGCGCTGCAGGACGACCTGACCGGGCGCATCGTGCGGGAAAAGGCGCGCGGCGTGCTGATCGACATTTCCTCGCTCGATATCGTCGACTCGTTCATCGGCCGCATGATCAGCAATACCGCCGCCATGGCGCGCGTGCTGGACGCCCACACGGTGCTGGTCGGCATGCAGCCGGCCGTCGCCATCACGCTGGTGGAACTGGGCCTGACCCTGCACGGCGTGCAAACCGCGCTGAACGTGGAAAAAGGCGTCCAGCTCCTGCAGCGGCAGATCGCATGAGCCGCCTGGACGCCAGCGCCGCCATCCTGCCGCTGCGCAGCGACGAGGATGTGGTGCGCCTGCGCCAGCAGGTGCGCGAAAAGCTCGTGGCGCTGGGCTTTTCGCTGATCGACCAGACCAAGATGGTGACGGCTGCCAGCGAACTGGCGCGCAACACGCTGCGCTATGGCGGCGGTGGCGAAGCGCACATCCAGCAATTGCAGGATGGCATGCGCAACGGCATCCAGCTGGTCTTCATCGACCAGGGTCCGGGCATTGCCGATATTGCCCTGGCGCTGACCGACGGCTATACCACGGGGGGCGGCATGGGCCTGGGCCTGTCGGGCGCGAAACGGCTGGCCGACGAATTCGATATCGAATCGGCGCCCGGCGCCGGCACCACCGTCAGCATCACGAAATGGAAACCGTATTAATGCAACGCCTGGATCACACTGCCGGGGGCCAGCTGTGCTGCCCGGTCTCCGACACCAGCCACGTGGCCGCGGCGCGCCGCGCCGCCACCGATCTGGCCGCGCGCCAGGGTTTCGACGCGACCCGCTGCGGTGAAGCGGCCATTGTCGCCACCGAGGCGGCCACCAATATCCTGAAACACGCGGGCCACGGCGAACTGCTGCTGCGTCCCCTGCGCTGCGGCGCCGAGAACGGCATCGAAATGGTGGCCATCGACAGCGGCCCCGGCATGGCGAGCCTGCCGGCCAGCATGCAGGATGGCCGCTCCACGGCCGGCAGCTATGGGGTCGGACTGGGCGCCATGGCGCGCCTGTCGGCATCGTTCGACGCCTGGACCGCTCCCGGCAAGGGCGCCGTGTTTGCCATGGCGCTGTGGCGCGGCGGCGCCCTGCCCGGCGGCGAAGGCGGCCAGGGTGCGCTGGAGCTGGGCGTGGTGTGCCAGGCCCTGCCCGGCGAAACCGAATGCGGCGACAATTGGGGCGCCGCCTGCGACGCCACCTCGGCCACCACGCTGGTGGCCGATGGCTTGGGACACGGCGCCGAAGCGGCCATCGCGTCCCGGGCCGCGGTCGACGCTGTCATGTCCCGGCCGGGGCAGAACGCCGCCGCCCTGCTGGAAGACGCGCACTACGCGCTGCGCGCCACGCGCGGCGCCGCGGTCGCGGTGGTGCGCATCGACATGCTGGCCGACCGGCTGGTGCTGGCCGGCGTCGGCAATGTGGCATGCCACGCGTGGCTGGGCGCCGGACGCCGCCAGCTGGTGTCGCACAACGGCATCGTCGGCAGCAACATGCGCAAGGTGCAGGAATTCGATGCGCCTTGGGGCGCGGACGCCATGCTGATCCTGCACAGCGACGGCATCGGTACGCGCTGGAACCTGGACGACTATCCGGGCCTGGCGGCGCGCCACCCGGCCGTGATTGCCGCGGTGCTGTACCGCGATTTTTGCCGACGGCGCGACGACGCCACGGTGCTGGTGTTGCGCGATGCGCGGGGAGTGGCGGCATGAGCCTGCGGATCTTGACCTTGCATGTGTCCACCGAGGTGGACGTGGTGGCGTCGCGCCAGCGCGCGCGCCAGGTCGCCATGCTGTGCGGCTTCGGCAGCCAGGACCAGGCCCGCATCGCCACCGCGGTGTCCGAGCTGGCGCGCAACGTCTACAACTATGCGCGCAGCGGCAAGGTGGAATTTTCCATCGAGGGCAGCACCCTGCCCCAGTTGCTGGTGATCCGCGTGGAAGACCGCGGCCCCGGCATTGCCGACCTCGCGCTGGTGCTGTCCGGGCGCTACCAGTCGCGCACCGGCATGGGCCTGGGCCTGCTGGGCGCGCGGCGCCTGATGGACCAGTGCGACATCGTCACCGCGCCCGGCCAGGGCACCGCCATCACCCTGAAAAAACTGTTGCCGGCCGACGCGCCGCTGCTGACGGCGGCCGACATCGGCGCCATGGGTGCGGACATGCAGGCCGCGCCGGGCGCGCAATCGGACTCGATTGCCTTGTCCGAGATGCAGCAGCAAAACCGCGAACTGCTGTCGACGCTGGCCGAGCTGAAGGCGCGCCAGGATGAACTGGTGCAGCTGACGCGCGAACTGGAAGACACCAACCGCGGGGTGGTGGCGCTGTATGCGGAACTGGACCAGCAGGCCGACCACCTGCGCCGCGCCGACGACATGAAGACGCGTTTCCTGTCCAACATGAGCCATGAATTCCGCACGCCATTGAGTTCCATCCGCGCGCTGGCCAAGCTGCTGCTGTCGCGCGCCGACGGCGAGCTGGAAGCGGAACAGGAAAAACAGGTCGGCTACATCCTCAAAAGCGCGGAATCGCTGGCAGAACTGGTGGACGACTTGCTGGACCTGGCGAAAATCGAGGCCGGCAAGATCGAGGTCCAGCCGGCGCCGTTCGACGTGGCCGACATGTTCAGCGCGCTGCGCGGCATGTTGCGCCCGCTGCTCGTGGGGACCCGCGTGGAATTGGAATTCGTGATGCCGGACGTGGCGCTGGACATGGTCGGCGACGACGGCAAGCTGTCGCAAATCCTGCGCAACTTCATTTCCAATGCGTTGAAATTCACCGAACAGGGATATGTGCGTGTTTCCGCCGAACTGGCCGGCGCCGGCCCGGACGGGGCCGAGCAGGTGCGCTTCGCGGTGCAGGACACCGGCATCGGCATCGCGCCGGAACACCAGCACATCATTTTCGAGGAATTTTCCCAGGTGCCGAGCCACCTGCAGCGCCATGTCAAGGGCACCGGGCTGGGTTTGCCGTTGTGCCGCCGGCTGGCGGCGCTGCTGGGCGGCACGGTCGGACTGGACAGCGCGCCGGGGGCCGGTTCCACGTTTTACGTCACGGTGCCGCGCACGTTCGCGCCCCCGCAGCAGCAACTATCCGCACGCCACGACGCGCACGCCGACATGCCGCCGGCGGCGCCGCGCAAGGCCGGCATCCCGGTGCTGGTGATCGAGGACGATCGCAGCACCCAGGTACTGTACCGCAGCTTCCTGCGCGACACGCCCTTCCGCCTGGTGGCGGCGTCCAGCCTGTGGGAAGCCGAACAGGCGTGGAATGCCGAGGCGCCGGCCGCCGTCGTCCTCGACTTGTATTTGAACGGCAACGACACCTGGCGCTGGCTGACACAGACCAAGAACGACGAGCGGCGCCGCCACGTTCCGATCATCATCGCATCGGCCGTGGCGGACCGGCAGAAAGCCTATACCCTGGGCGCCGACGCCTACTTCATCAAGCCGGTCCAGCGCGATGCGCTGCTGGCGCAATTGCACGCGCTGTGCCCAACCTATCCTCCGCGCGAGGCATCATGACTGCCGACAATGACCTGATTCTCAATGTGGACGATACCGAGGCGGCGCGCTATGCCAAGACCCGCATCCTGCAGCGCGCCGGCTTCCGCGTGATCGAGGCCGCCAGCGGCACGGAAGCGCTGGCGCTGGCCGCCGCCGAACGGCCGGCGCTGGTGCTGCTCGACACCAAGCTGCCCGACATCAGCGGTTTCGAGGTGTGCGCCCAGCTCAAGCAAGACCCGCACACCGCCATGGTGCTGGTGCTGCAGACGTCGGCCTCCTATGTGGCCAAGCCGGACAAGGTGCGCGCGCTCGACATCGGCGCCGACAATTACCTGTTCGAGCCGATCGAACCGGAAGAACTGGTGGCCAACGTGCGCGCGCTGCTGCGCCTGGGCCATGCCGAGCGCGAATTGCGCGACATGAACCGGCGCAAGGATGAATTCCTTGCCATCCTCGCGCATGAATTGCGCAACCCGCTCGGACCGATCCGCAACGCGGTGGAATTGCTGCGGCACCTGTCGCCGTCGGTCCCGCCGGAAGAGGAAAAGGCGCGGCAGATGATCATCCGCCAGACCGACCATATGGTGCGGCTGGTGGACGACTTGCTGGACGTGTCGCGCATTTCTCAAGGCAAGATTGCGCTGCGCCTGGCGCCGGTGGAGCTGGGCGAGGTGGCGCGCGCGACGGCCGAATCCTCGCGCGACGTGCTGCAACGGCGCCGCCACGAACTGATGACGGCCTTGCCGGACGAACCGCTGTGGGTGTCGGGCGACGCGGTGCGGCTGGCGCAAATCATCGGGAACCTGCTCAACAATGCCTGCAAGTTCACCCCGCCGGGCGGGCGCATCGGCCTGACCGTGGCGCGCGAAGACAACGCCGCGGCGCCGGCCACTCGTGCGCCTGGCGCGCCGGAAGCGCAGGCCGATCCCGGCTGCGCCGTGATCCGCGTGACCGATAACGGGATCGGCATCGCGCCGGAACAGATCGAGACCATCTTCCACCTGTTCGCGCAGGCCGGCCATGCGTCCGACCGCGTGCAGGACGGGCTGGGCATCGGCCTGTCGCTGGTTCGCACGCTGGTCGGCCTGCATGGCGGCCACGTACAGGCGTCCAGCGACGGGCCGGGGCACGGCAGCACATTCACCGTGCGCCTGCCGCTGGCGGCCGCGCCGGCGGCCCAGGCACTGGAAGCGCAGACGGCGCAGGCGCACGCCGCGCGCCGGGTGCTGGTGGTCGATGACAGCATCGACGCGGCGGAAATGGTGGCGTCGCTGCTGGAGTATTCGGGCCACAGCGTGGTCACCGCGCACAGCGGCGCCGATGCGATCGCGCGCGCCCGGGCCGAGCCGCCGGACATCGTATTCCTCGATATCGGCTTGCCCGACATGAGCGGCATGCAGGCCGCCAGCGCCATGCGGCGGCTGCCGGAGCTGGACCGTACGCGGCTGGTGGCGCTGTCCGGCTACGGCCAGGACAGCGACCGCGAAAAAGCGCTGGCGGCCGGCTTCGACCATCATCTGACGAAGCCCGCCACGCTGGAAACCCTGAGCGCGGCCATCGCCGAGCTCAGTTAGGCTGCAACCGGGCAGGGTCAACCGCCCAGCCCACAGGCCGCGTCATTACCCCGGCCACACCACGTGGCGCCTGGCGCCTGGCGCCTGGCGTCGCCGCGTCATTCCGCGCGGTTCGCGTCAAGTCCCTACCCACACGGTGGCGGCGGCGCGCTCGAGCACAGGGCGCCACGCGGCCTCGACCGGCAAGCCGAAAATGTCGTGCAACACGCGCTCGAGCTCGTCGGCACCCAGGAAGCGCCGCTCGCCGCCACCGTCCGGCGTGCGGATCGTCAGCCGGTTGCGCAGCAGGCCATAGCGCGCCGCCGGCGTGGTGCGCGCCACGATCAAGTCGTGGCGGAAATGCGATTGCGGGAAAGTCGAGGTATAGAAATTGGCCATCGCGTAATCGCCGCCGCGGCATGGTGCGGGGGAAATCATGTACACGCTGTGCCATTCACCGCCCAGCTGAGCTTCCAGCAAATGTTCATTGCCCACCGGTGTCAGCCGCATCGGTTCGTGCGGCGTGGCTTGCGCATCGGTGCTGTCGAAACGCAGCGGCGCGGTCGGCACGCAACTGCCGAAGCCCACGTCGCACAGCCAGCGTTCGCCATCGAGCGCGACGCGCAACACCATGTGCGAACGCGGCCGCTGTTCCGCTTCCGGCCCGGCTTGCCAGCGCACCTGGGCGATCAGCGGTTCGACCGCGAAGCCGATGGCTTGCAAGACCCGCAGCAGCAACTGGTTTTGTTCGAAGCAGTAGCCGCCGCGCCGCCCGGCCAGCAGCTTGGCGTCGATGTCGTGCGGCTCGAGCGAAATGCCGCGGTCCAGCAAGACATCGAGCGCTTCGAAGGGGATCGCGGCGGGATGCAGCTGCTGCAGCGCGCACAGCGTGTCATAGGTGGGCGTACGCGGGCCGGTGTAAGCGATCCGCGCGCAATAGGCGTCCAGTAAATCCATGCGTGGCCTTTCGTCCATGTTGAGGAAAGAACCACGAGCTTACCGGAAATCGCCGGCGCCGGCAGAGTGGCGCCAGGCAATGCTTAGGTAAGCCGCCAGATGCGCGAGCACATGCCCATGCACGGTCATTGGCGGGGCACGCACGTTGGCGCGCACGCGGCATTGGCGGCGCGCCGGCCGCCGGCGCCGTCACTGCGCGCCGCGTCCCGCCGCTTTTTTACGCCATTCCTCGGCCTTGGCCGGGTCGATCGGATTGCCCAGTTCACCCTGGGCCCAGGCGTCGGCCAGCCGCAGCGCCGCTTCGGGAACGCCGCGCGCGGCGGCTTTCTGGTACAGCACCAGCGCTTCGGCGTCGTTGCGCGGTCCGCCCACGCCCTGCTCGGTCAGCACGGCCAGCGCGTATTGCGCGGCCGGCCAGCTTTGCGAGGCGGCCTTGCCCAGCCATTTGCGGGCTTCCCCGTAGTCGCGCGGCACACCGGTGCCGTCGCGGTATGCCTTGCCCAGCAAGGTCTGCAGGTGCGGCAAGCCCAGCGGAGCGGCCTTGCCCAGCCATTGCACCCCTTCCGCCTGTTCCTGCGGCGTACCCGTTTCCAGCAACTCGGCGCCCAGCGCCGCTTGCGCATACCGGTCGTCCAGTGCGGCGCCCTGGCGCAGCAGGCGGCGCGCCTCGTGCGGATCGGCCACGATGCCGCCACGGCCGTCACGGGTCATGCCCGCCAGGAACGTGAAGGCCGGGCCATAATTTTGCGCGACAGCCCGGCGCATCCAGTCCGCCGCCTGCGCCTCGTCCCTGGGCACGCCGCGCCCGGAGTACGTCAGGGAGCCGAGGGCCATTTGCGCACCCGCGTGGCCCTGTTCGGCGGCCTTGCGGAGCCACGAAACCACCAGGCCCGCATCGGGCAGCGTACCGTAGCCGCCCTGGTAAGCTCCCGCAAGCCGGTACTGCGCTTCCGCGTCGCCCGCCCCGGCGGCCTTGCCCAGCCATTCCAGCGCCTGCGCGAAATCGCGCGCCACGCCCGCGGCGTTGGTGTACGCGATGCCCACCTCGCGCTGCGCCGCCACGTCGCCCTGCTGCGCCCGTTCCAGCGTCGCGGCAAAGGTTTTCGCGGCAGCCGGATCGATCCTGTCTTCCAGCGTCCACACGTACTGCATCTTCAGCCAGGCCGCCTCGGCGCGGCCATTGACCACGGCCGGCTTGAACTGGCATTTCAGCAAGCCGGTGCGGGCCGCTTCATCGAGCAGCGGATAGCCGCTGGATTTCTTCACGACCGATTCCATCACCGCGCCATCGGGGCCGATGCGGAACGCCAGCGTCACCGTGCCGGTCTGTTCATTGCGCAACGCTTCCTTCGGCCATTCCGGCTTGGCGCACGTGTCGAGGCTGACCTTGGCCTCGCTGTCGGCCGGCGCCGCCACGGCAGAGGGCAGGCCGGAGGCGGCCAGCATGGCGCCGCCCATCAGCGTGGCGGCGGCGCGGCGGGCCAGACGGCCCATCGGGGTCATGTTACTTAATGCGGCGGTGCGGATGGCGTCGTTCACGGTTTCTCCAGGAAGTCCGGGCATGGGCCCGGCTGCATGATACGGGAAAGCGCCCGATGCAATTTACACACAATGTCACAATGTTGGCAATCCGTCACGACCCGGCCGCCTGCCCGGCTGCGATGGCAGCGCCCGCCGCTCAATTGACGCTCAATTGGCGCTCAATTGCCGCTTATTTGACCCGCTGCTTTTCCAGCTTGCGCGCCAGCGTCCGGCGGTGCATGCCGAGGCGGCGCGCCGCTTCGGAAATATTGAAATCGGTTTCCGCCAGCACTTCGTGGATGCGCTCCCATTCCAGTGTCTTGATCGAGGTGGCGCGGTTGGTGACTTCCAGCTCGGCGCTGCCGGCCACGTGGGCAAACGCCGCTTCGATGTCATCGGTATTGGAGGGCTTGGCCAGGTATTGGCAGGCGCCCAGCTTGATGGCTTCCACCGCGGTATTGATGCTGGCATAGCCGGTCAATACGACGATCAGCATGTCCGGATCGAACTTGTGCAGCATTTGCACGCACAGCAGGCCCGACGCATTGTTGTTGAGCTTGAGATCGACCACGGCAAAGCCGGGTGCGTGGTCTTCCAGCAGCGCTTCGGCCTGCTCCATGCTGGGCGCGTGCAGCACCGTGTAGCCGCGCCGCGTAAACGACTTGCTCAGCGTGCGCGCAAAGGCTTCGTCGTCTTCAATGATCAGCAATACGCGTTCGTCTTCATTCGTCATACTCTTCCTTCTGTTCTTCCGGCACGGCAATGGCGGCCAGCGGCAATGTCAACAGTACGGCTGCCCCGCCCTGCACCAGGTTGCTGGCGTCCACCGTGCCGCCCAGGGTGCGCGCCACATTAACCACCAGGAACAGGCCCAGGCCCCTGCCCGGCTTTTCCTTGGTCGAATTGTACGGCTTGCCCAGCTGTTCCAGCACCGCGGGTGTAAAGCCGGGGCCGCGGTCGGTCACCAGCATTTTCAACGTATCGCCCTCGCGCGAGATCTCGAACCGCACATAGTGGGGAGACGCTTCCAGCGCATTGTCCAGCAGGTTGCAGATGGTCTGCTTCAAGGTCGAGTCGAACGCGACCGGGACATCCTGCGCCAGGTGCTTTTCATATTCGAACGTTTGGACGGCGCGGCTGGCCCGCCATTCGCCGACCAGTTCATCGAGGAAAGTATTGATCGTGGTCTTCTTCGACGATTCGCCGCGCGCCTCGCCGGCCGACAGCAGGATGCCGCTGACGATGGCTTTGCAGCGCGCCAGCTGGGTCTGCATTTCCGTCAATTCCTCCAGCATGTCGGGATCGTTCCTGAAGGCCGGCATGCGCTTCCAGTCGCCGAGGATCACGGACAGCGTCGCCAGCGGCGTGCCCAATTCGTGGGCTGCGCCGGAGGCCAGCAATCCCATGCGCACGATATGTTCTTCCTCGGCCGCGCGCTGGCGCATTTCCGCCAGCTTGCCGTCGCGCGAGCGCAAATTCGACATGATGCGGGTAATGAACACCACCAGCAGCGAGGCATTGATGGCAAAGCAGATCAGCATGCCCTGGATGTACAGGCTGAAATAGCCGCGTTCGTGGTACAGCGGCAGCGCCAGCGGTTTCGACACCAGCGCCAGGCCGGCCAGGCAACCGCTGGTAATGGCAACGATGGTCCAGGTCGACCACGCTTCCAGCAGCACCGCCGACAGGATCACCTGCAGCAGGTACAGGAACACGAACGGATTGGAGGTGCCGCCGGACAGGTACAGCTGGGCCGTCAGGCTGGCCACGTCGACCAGCATCGACAGGAACAGTTCGCCGTTGGTGACGGTCCATTTTTCGTGCCAGCGCAACTGGCTGGCCACGTTGAACGCGATCAGGCAGGCCAGCACTTCCAGCATGTACGCCAGCGGCAGCTGGATACCGAGCCCCCACGCCACCACGGCAATGGTGGAAATCTGGCCCACCACCGCGATCCAGCGCAGCAGGATCAGTTGCTGCATGTTCTGGTGGCCGGCGGCCTGTCCCAGCGCGGCCACGGCCGCGGGATCTTTCAAGACTGCGAAAATATCAGTGTTCCCCGACATGGCTCCCGGTCCGTTTCTTCCGGCCCGGCGAGCCGGAATTAATCATCATGCACCCACGGCAATCCGCCTTCGCGCGCCACCCGGATCAATGGCATCACCCTCGGCCCGGCAAATCTGCCGCGCGGCATGCTGTAGGGCGGGTTAGCCGAAGGCGTAACCCGCCATTGCCGGCATGGCGGATTACGCGGGCTGCGCCCGCTAATCCGCCCTACACCTGGCTGCGCCGTTTGTCGTCGCGCGCCACCCAGATGAAGGCTCCGGCCGCCATCACGGCCAGCGCATACCAGGTGAGAGCATATACCAGATGGTTGTTGGTGAAGGAAATCACCGTCAGGCCGCCTACCGGGCGCGGATCACCGCCGCCGGCGTCCGGCGGCTCCTGGCCCCTGCCGGCGTCGACGAAGAATGGCGCCACCAGGGCGGCGTCGAAGCCGCGCGCGGCGCCGATCGCGGCCACGTCGCGCGCATACCAGCGGTTGCTGGCGGGATCGTTGTGGCGCAGGAAGGCGCGGCCGGTTTCCGGCATGCGCAGCAAACCGGAAACCGTCACCGGCGCGCGGCCGGCCACGCTGGCGCAGACCGCCTTGCCGGCGGACGTCGCGGCCGGCGCCGCCAGCCGTTTCGCCGCTTCCTGGCTGATGAAGCCGCGGTTGACGATCACAATATGGCCCGCGTCGCCCACGCACATCGGCGTCAGCAGCCAATAGCCGCTGCCCAGGTCCGTGGTGGCCTGCACGCGGGTGGAGTATTCAGGGAGATAGGCGCCCGTCAGGGTGACGTGGCGGTATTCGTCATTCGCGGCCGAGACTTTCGGCCACCGGGCCGGCGCCGGGATGGCGGACGGCGCCGCGTGGACACGGGCGTCCACCTTGGCAATAAGGTCCAGCTTCCATTGCAGGCGATGGACTTGCCACGTCCCCAGCGCCAGCAACAGGACAACGGAAACGGCCGCACAGGCGGCCAGGACCCTCCGCAAGAGCGGAGAGCGCAGGCGGGGCGCCTGCTCCTGGCTGTCGTGCGGCAGCGTCATCCGGAACCCGTGGTTACGGACGGATGCGCATGTCGTGCGCGTCCGGCATGCCCGGCATCATGTTGTGGTTCATGTGGTACATGACCCAGATCGAACCGGACAGCACGATGACCACCAGGATGGTCGAGAAGATCAGCGCCAGCATGTTCCAGCCGCCTTCCGACTTGGTGTTCATGTGCAGGAAGTACACCATGTGGACGACGATCTGCACCGCGCCCAGGCCCAGCAGGATCATGGCGGTGGTGCCTGGATTGTCCAGCACCTTGCCCATCACCAGCCAGAACGGGATGGCGGTCAGGATCACCGACAGGATGAAGCCGATGGTGTAGGTCTTCAGGCTGCCGTGGTCGTGTTCGTCGTGGCCATGGTGGCCGTGGCCGTGATCATGGTGGCCGTGGCCGTGCTCATTGGCATGATTATGGTCGTGGTGTGCCATTACATGACTCCCATCAGGTAGACAAAAGTAAATACGCCGATCCAGACCACGTCCAGGAAGTGCCAGAACATCGACAGGCACATCATGCGGCGCTTGTTTTCATGGGTCAGGCCATGCTTTTTCAGCTGGAACAGCAAGGTCACCAGCCACACGATGCCGAACGTCACGTGCAAGCCGTGGGTGCCGACCAGCGCGAAGAACGAGGTCAGGAACGCCGAACGGTCAGGGCCCGCGCCTTCGTGGATCAGGTGGTTGAACTCATACAGTTCCAGCGACAGGAACGCCAGGCCGAACAGGCCGGTGACGACCAGCCAGAAGATGGTCAAACCAAGCTTCTTCTTCTGCGATTCCAGCATCGCGAAGCCGTACGTGATCGACGACAGTAGCAGGAAGGCCGTGTTGACGGCCACCAGCGGCAGGTCGAACAGTTCGGCGCCGGTCGGGCCGCCCGCGTAGTTGCGGCCCAGGATGGCGTATCCCGAGAACAGGCAAGCGAACAGCAGGCAGTCGCTCATCAGGTAGATCCAGAAGCCCAGCAAGGTGCCGTTCTCCGGGTGGTGTTCGCGCACGAAATAGCGTGCGCTGATATCCGTAGTGTCTTTCATGGTCGCGGTACTCATATCAGGCATGTGCTGCCAGCTTTTGCGTGAACGCTTCCTCGGTCTCGACCACCTGGCTGACCGGGATGTAGTAATCACGCTTGTAGTTGAACGTATGGACAATGATGGTGCCCAGCATCGCGGCGAACGCCACGCCGGCCAGCAGCCACATTTGCCAGATCAGGCAGAAGCCCACGGCGCCGGCCAGCGCGGAGATCACGAAACCAGCCCAGGTATTGGCAGGCATGTGGATTTCCACGAAGTCCTTCAGCGGACGCTGGTAGCCATTCTTCTTCATGTCGGCCCAGGCGTCGTTGTCATGCACGACCGGGGTGAACGCGAAGTTGTAGTCCGGCGGTGGCGACGACGTCGACCATTCCAGCGTACGGCCGCCCCATGGGTCGCCGGTCACGTCGCGCAGCTTGGCGCGGTCGCGGAACGACACGTAGAACTGCAGCAGCATGGCGCCGATACCGCCGGCGATCATGACCGCGCCCAGCGCGGCGACCTGGAACCAGATCTGCAGCGAAGGATCGTCGAAGTGGCTCATGCGGCGGGTCACGCCCATCAGGCCCAGCACGTACAG